>CAYGXD010000017.1:0-43280 GCA_964353705.1 uncultured Eubacteriales bacterium
TGAACTGCTCCGGAGTCCTGTAGTCCCAGCCGCCGGGGACGTCGAGGAGGTCGAGGCGGTCGTCGACGATTATCTGGGGCTGGAGCTCGCGGATCATTTTAAGGAGCTTTTCCGACTGCCAGTCATTCCGGCCCTTGCCGTTTTCTCCTGGAAAGGAAAAATCCATGAAAAGTGTGTCGATCGGCCCGTATTCGGTCAGCAGTTCGCGGACCTGATTGTGGAGGTATTCAGCGTACTTGCGGACGTCGCGGTTCGCCGCCTTTGTCTTGAACTCCAGGTTGTTGAACATCGGATGGAACTTGTCGACCGGATATTCGGGGTGGTGCCAGTCGATGAGCGAATGGTAGAAGCCGACCCGGAGACCTTCAGCCCGGAAGGCATCGACCATCGCCTTGATGAGGTCTTTACCGTACGGCGTCTTGGTCGCCTTGTAATCCGCATATTCCGAATCCCAGAGACAGAAACCTTCGTGGTGTTTCGTGGTGATGACGAAGTACTTCATCCCGGCCGCCTTGGCCAGCCGCGCCCATTCCTTGGGATTGTAAAGATCGGGATTAAAGTGGTCGAAGTACTTTTGATAGGCCTCCTCCGTGATGGCCTCGTGCTGCTTGACCCATTCGTGCCGCGCCGGCAGCGCATAGAGTCCCCAATGGATGAACATGCCGAACCGGGCATCTGTCCACCATTTCATCCGGGCCTCCCGCTGGGTCTCGGTTTCCTGATTAGCCTTGGCTGTGGCCGGCAGGGCGAGAGAAAAGATGAGCAGAAAAAGCAGAGCGGTGTTTAATCTCATCGTTGGGACTCCTTTCCAAATACCCTTCCGAATGAGGGGACCTTCGAGTCGGCTTATAACATAGGCTTTGTTCGAGTGTCAAAGACCTCTGCCTGAGGCTTGCTCAGGAGGCGGATTTGTACAGGCCGAAGGCCGCGAGAGTCGGGCTGGTCCGGGACTTGACGACGGTGAGACGGACCCTGTGCGCGGTTGTTTCCGGGAATCGGAGCAGGCGCTTGTAGCCGATGGTCGTTCCCCGGGCGAAAGGGCGCCAGGCCTTTCCATCCCATGCCTCGAGCAAAAATTCCTCCACCTGCTGGCCGGCCCTGATCTCCTCTTGGAGCATGGCGACGTCAAAAGCTTGTTTTTCCGGCAGGATAAACTCCAGAACGGCCGACTCGATACGCTCCGGCGTCGTCCAGTATGTCTGCCTTTCCCCGTCCAGGACGGCTCGACCCGGGTGGCCGTCCTTTTCACTCGACGCCTTGACTCTCGCTCCCGAAGCCAGGTTCGCTTGGAACGTCTTGTCCAGGATGCGGCGCATACCGACGAGGCTCCGGATGTCGCTTTCGTGGATGAGCCCCCGCTTGTCCGGAGGGACATTGAGAAGCAGGACACCGTTGCGGCCGACCGAGCTGAAGTAGATGTCGATGAGTTTCTGCGGCGCCTTGACCTCTCCGTCTTCCTTGGCGTGATAGAACCAGCCTGGCCGGATGGAGACATCGGTTTCCGCCGGATACCAGGCGAGGGCCAGCGCCCCGGCGATCTTATCGCGGCTTCCCAGGTCTTCGGCGGTCATGTCGCCTGGAATGAACAAGTCGTCCAGAGAAGGCGGGGCGGGGATCTGGTCCTCCCGGATCTTGATAGGAACAATGCTCCACTCCGTCTCCCTTCCGTATCCCGTTTCTGTCCCCACCCAGCGGAGGTCCGGCCCCATCCCGAAGATCACCGCCCGGGGCTGACACTCCCTGACGACCCGGTAGTACGAAGGCCAGTCGTATTCCTGCCGCTTCCCGTTCGGGCCTTCTCCGCACGCCCCGTCGAACCAGACCTCGCCGATCTCGCCATAGTTGGTCAGGAGTTCACGAAGCTGGTTGCGGAAATGCTCGTTATAGGCGGGCGAGTCGCCGTAGGTCGGCTCGTGGCGGTCCCACGGCGAAAGATATATCCCCAGTTTCAATCCCGCCTCCCGGCAGGCCTCCGCCACTTCCTTGACGACATCGCCCTTTCCCTCCCGCCAGGGGCTGCTTTTGACCGAATGCTCCGTATATTGGCTCGGCCAGAGACAGAAACCGTCGTGATGCTTGGCCGTGACGATGAGCATCCTCATCCCCGCCTCCTTGAGCACCCGGACCCATTGGCGGGCGTCAAATTCCGTGGGGTTGAAAAGGGAGGGTTTCTCCGTTCCCTCGCCCCACTCCCGGTCGGTGAAGGTATTCATGCCGAAATGGGCGAAGGCGATGAACTCCATCTCCTGCCAGGCGAGCTGGTTGGGAGAGGGGACGAGGCGGGCGGCCGTCTGGACAATTTCCGGCGCAGGCTCTCCGGGTTTGATCAGGACAAAGTGGGAGGGTTGAGAAGGCCAGAGTTTGAGCGTCTCGATGGAGTGGTGCCCGAGACCGATCTTTACGCGTCTCGCCTGGAAGGGAAGCGGCTTCCCTTCCTCTTCGATGATGTTGACATGCTCCACCCGGTCCAGCGCGAAGGCCGAGGTCAAGTCAAGCTCGGCATCCTTCCCCTCGATATCATAGAGGCGGATGACGACCGAGTCATCGTCCTCTCCTTTCTTGATCGTGCTCACCAGCACGTTCGGGGCTGAGATCGAGAAAAAGCTCTTTTCTTCCGGAAGCCCGCCGTCCGGCATCGGCTGAGCGCGCAAGACGGCAAAAAAGGGTGCGTTGGCCTGAATGCCCGCTTTGTAACCGTTTGTCCAGCCGGGAGCATGGGAGGTCATGGAAAAACGATAGTGATGGTCGCCTTCCTGGAGGTACCAATTCCCCTCGCCGTGACAGCTCCGCCGCGATGCCAGCAGGACGGCCTGAAGGACGGGATACGGCACGGGTTCGGGAGTCGGGTCCTTGTAGTCGTTGACGGCGACACTCGTGCTCATGGTCACCCCGAAATCCTTCCCGCTGACGCTCAGGAAATTTTGGACTTCCCGCGGCCGGATCTCCGAGCACGGTTCGTCGTAGTTCAGGCTGCCGTACGCCGGGCCCCCGGTGCCGGGGATCTCGCTCCGGCCGACTTCGACGATCCCCATGGGCACCTCGTAGGCCACTTGGCCGCCCTTTATACCTACCGGCAGGGCCAGGCGGAACTCTCGGTAAGGAGTGCCGTCCCAATCCAGGACGGAGACCTCGCAGTCGATCCTCTTTGTCTGGTTATAAATGATGATCTTTTCCTCAACGGTGCAGTTGGGGAGCTTTTTCTCGAAACGAAAGACGGATTTGAGAGGTCCGGATTCGAGCGCCTCGTGCCGCCAGGTAACGCCGTGGCGGCCGAGCCGGTCGAAACCTTCCATCGTCGGCTGCTGGACCCGGCCGAACTCCCCGGCTCCGTTGCCGACCGATTGCATGGTGAAGACCTCGAATCCGAGAAATTTGCCGGTGTCTAGGAGGTCGGTATTGAACTCCTTATCGTAGATCCGGCGAAGACCGCCGGCCGCGAATTCGATTCTGTAAAAATCGTTCTCGTAAAGATCTGCCGCCTGAGAGGAACGGGAGACCGAAGGGACTCCGGCTTCGCTCTTCGAAAGGTAGAAAGTCTTATATCCCAGACCCGGCACACCGGAGGCGATGAACTCAAGGCGGGTCTGATGATCCTCGCGGGGAGAGAGCGGCGGCAGGACCTGCGACGGCACATGTTTGCCCTGCGCATCCCGGACCTGCCAGTCCCGGTGCTCAGCATCGACCGCGATGACCGCCGGCCCGGAACGCGGCCAGGTCAGTTCGTTGAAAACGACCACCGGTGTCCCCTTGGAAGGATCTGCCTCCACCCGGCCCGCAATCCTCATAAGAGCGCTGTCGAGCAGGACTTTCCCCTGGTCCCGGGCGAACTCATATTTTTTCCGGAAGAGCCGGTCGGTGATCTGGCCCTCTTTCCCTCCCCAGCCATGGTCGGGATAGATGGCCGCCTCCCAGGCTTCGGCCATGTCTTGGCCCGGGTATCCGGCCATATCTTTTTCCAGGAGACAGGCCACCGTCTGGAAGATCTCGGCGGCTGGAACAAGCCTTGCCGCCTCTCTCTGGGCAGAGATCGCCCAATGATGCGTCGGACCATGGATATAGAGCCAGAGGCCCGGGCGTTCTCCCAGAACAGAGGGAAGATCGGGTTTGGCGCCAGCCAGGGAATCAAAGAAGTGAGCGGCCGGCGAATAGCGCATCCGGGATCGCGGAGATCCATCCTCCGCAAGATGGCGGCTGTTCCAGGTTTCGATCAGCGGGCCGAAGTCCGTCGGCTGGGAGAAGTCCACGGAGTGGAGGAGGGGGAATTGAAGAGGGATCCCGTGTTTGGAATAATAAGGTAGCCAATGGACCAGTTTTTCCTCCAGGAGTTGGGTTCCCTTCTCCGGCGGCGCACTCAATATGGCTGAGGCGTTGGTATAATGGCCGGGCGAATAGGCAATGACGGAGGAGCCGTCGGGGCTCTGCCAATTGTAAAACCCCTCGTGGTAACGGCTGATGACCATATAAGGAATGCCGGCCTTGCTCAGGATCTGCTGCATCTGCAGGGCGCGTCCCGGCACGTCGGGATTGAAGTACACCCTGGCGTCGCAGCCCGGGAAGTTCCTCTTCAACCATTTCCGGCCAAAGTAGGTCTGGCGGACGAGCTGTTCGCCGCTGAGCAACGACTCATATGGTTGGTTGAAGGTCGCTCCCCATTCCATCCGCCGCTCGCGAGTGAACCGGAGGATGTCTTCGCGGCGCTCGGGGTGCTTCTCGATATATTCCCTGAGGTTGAGCATGTTTTCCATCACGAAGCAGTAGCCGGCATTTTGGGACATCATCGCCAGGGCGGGTGTAATGCAATGGGTATCTCGATACTCCATGCAGGCTTCCGGGCTGTTCATCCAGGCGATGTCCTGGTGGCTCGAGGAGAGGATGTGGATCGTCCAGTTTTGGGGGGCTTCGAGCGTCAAACCAGGCCGCTCAGCCTTACTGTTTTCGTCGGCCAGAGCGACTGAGGCGCCCAGAAGGCTGAGGCTTAAAGCCAGTCCCAGGAGTCTTTTTCCCATGGCTTTTCCTCCTTCGGGTAGTGAGCATAGGCAGGTGATCATCTTTCCAGGATGGAGAGATCCGGGATAAGAAGCCGCCGGATATCGGGTTGGTTCATGTTGTCGGGCGTGGCCAGGAAGACACCCGTATCGATCCGGGTCTCATAAGGCTCCCCGCGCAGGCAGGCGACCGCCACTCGGACGCTGTCATAACCCATCCGGATAGGGTCCTGGAGAACAAGCCCCTGGAGTTCCCGTTTCTCCAGCGCTTCGATGAGCTTCTTGGAGGAGTCGAACCCGACGTGGATGACCTTCCCGGCGAGCCCGTGGTCCTGGAGGGCCCGCAGGCAGCCGAAGGTGGTCGATTCATTGGGCGTGAAAATCGCTTCGACGTCATGGAAGCGCGCCAGAAGGTTTTCGGTGGTCTGGTAGGCTGTCTCTGTTGTGATCCCCGCGTATTGGTTGTCCGAGAGGATGGTGATCCCGGGGAATTTCGTCCGGATGGTCCCCAGAAATCCCTCCTCCCGCTGCCGGTTTCCTTCGACGCCCTCGATGATCCGGATGAGGATGAGCTTCCCCCGGCCCTGCATGAGGCCGCCGATCCTCTCGGCGGCCAGGACGCCGCCCTTCCAGTTGTCCGTCGAGACGTAGGCGATGAAGTCCTCCCCCTTAAGGGCCGTGTTGAAGATGACAGTCGGGATTCCCTTGGATTTGGCCTCAGCCACGGGCGGCATGAGCGCCCGGTCGTCGAGCGGTGTCAGGATGAGCCCGTCGACACCCGCGTCCATCATCGTCTCGACGATCTGGATCTGCTCGTTCCGGTCGTCCTCCTTGAGAGGTCCCTTCCAAATGATCTCGACTCCCAGTTCGTCCGCGGCTTGCTTCGCCCCGGCGTGGATGGCCTTCCAGAACTCGTGGGTCGTCCCCATGGGGATGACGGCCAACCGGATTTTTTTCGTCTCCGCCTCGGCCGGCTTCTCGACCTTCCGGCAGGAGGGGCTCAGGAGGAAGCAGCCGAGAGAGGCGGCCAGGGCAACCGGGAAGAGACGTTTGACGAAGCGGCTCATTTCAGGGAATAATACATACCACAAAGTTCGCACCCAATCCACCGCCGGCCGCATCGGGCTTCGGAGCCGCGGTGCCTCAGTATCTCCCGTAGTCCCGGAAGGCCTCGTACAGCGCCCGGATGTTTTCGAGCGGAACGTCGGGCCCGATCTCGCCGCAGGCGACCAGTCCGCCTTGCCCCGTTCCACAGGCTTCGAATGTCCGTTGGACCTCTTCCCTGATTTCGGCCGGGGAGCCGAAAGGGAGGACGCGCTGGCGGTCGATATCCGTCCGGAAGGCCACCCGGCCGCGGGCATTGCGGGCTATCCAGTCGTGCCCGACGACCGACGACTGGATGTTGATGACGTCAACTCCAATTTCAATGAGATCACCGACTATTTCGTTCACATGCCCATCGCTGTGGAACCAGACATCCATGCCCGCTGCCATCACGTGTTCAAACATGGCGGCATAGCGGGGCTTGAAGATCCGCCGCCAAGCCTCCGGCCGGATGAGCAGGCTGCGCTGGCCTCCCCAGTCGTCGCCGAAGTGGAGGCCGTCGTATTCGAGCTTCGTCCATTTGTCTATCCAGCGGAGGTTGAAGTCGAGCAGATCGTCCAGAAGTTTCCACAGCCCTCGTGATTCTTCCGCCAGGTCGACGAGCAGGTTCTCCATGCCGCGAAGCTGCTGGAGCTGCTCGAAATAGGTGAACCAGCCGCCCCTCGCGTACCAGCGCTCATCGAACCCCGCCATGTGGCCGCTATACTGACGACCGGCCGGTGGCCCGGCTGGGAAATCCCGGGGCCATCGGTATTCGGCCAGACGGTCCAGGTCCTTGACCGGCCAGTCCACGGGAATGCCGCAGATGCCCGCCCACTCCACCCGCCAGAGCGTGCCGAAGTCATCCCGGTTCAATCCTTTCTTATACTGGGCGGGGAACCGCTCAAGGGGCAGGTCGCTCAAATAATCCCAGCCGAAATCCTCCCGGAATTCCGTTAGGATCTCGGCTAGGGCATGACCATACTTAAGTTGTGCGGCCGGCAGCACGGCATGGGAGATCGGGGTTCTGTCCGGGCTCTGAAAACGGACCGCGCGGCCGACGCGCTCCCGAGAATTCATCCCGGTGTCCTTTCTCCTATTTCTTTTGGATCTTCTTCAATTGTTCGGTGGCCGTTTCAACGGCTTTCCGGATCTCGACGTTTTCAGGGTCGAATTGGAGCAGCCCTTGCCAGATGGCGATGGCTTCCTCTAATTTTCCTTTCCTGTACTGATCCAAGCCCTCCCGGGTGAGTTGGGCGCGGCAGCTTCTCAGGCCCTCCTCCGCCTCATTGCGGGAGAAGCTCAGAGAGAGGCCCGCTTGCTGAGCTAGCGGGTACTCCCGCCACAGGACAGCATAGCCTTTGCCGGCGGCGACGAAGTCCTTCCGGGCGAGCGCCTTGTCGGCCAGCCCCTTGGTCTCTTCCATGATCCGCCGCAGGCCGGCCGATTGAACCGGCCTCCGGAGGACGTCCGGCGATAGGACTTTGAATCCGTCCAGCGCCCTCAGGTAGTCGCCCTCGGCGAGAAATTGGCGGGCCCGGCGCTCACTCAGATGCTCCTGGCATTCCAGAACGCGTTGGCTCAGGGACTCGGGTCCGAATGACAACGATGGCTCGAACGCGGTGAAACGGCTGAAATTCTCGAGGAGGAGGGAATAGGTCCTTTCGGCGGCCTCGAAATCTTTCTCTTCGAACCGCCCATCCGCGCTGGCCTTGATTTCTTCGACAGCCTCTCTGAATTCTCTCAACACCCCACGGTCGCCCGGATAGCTCTCGGCGGTCGCCGCATACGAGTCCAAAGCCGCGGGAAAATCCCCGACGACAAGGCGTTGCCGGGCGTATTCCATGTCCCGGCGGGAGCCGGACGGGGGAGTCGCGCACGAATAAAGAAGGAGGCCGCTGGCGGCGGCCAGGATCGCCTTGACGAGGCCCGCTTTCATCCGCTATTCCCCTTGCCTCGGTAAGGCATCCGTCGTCCTTTTTTTCAAGAGGGCGACGAACCGCCCGGCCAGAGCCGGGTCGAATTGATTTTGAGCCAGGCCGGCGATTTCGGCCTGGGCCTCCTCATCGCTGAGCCGGTCGCGATACGGCCTGTCCGAGGTCATGGCGTCGTACATATCGGCCAGGCCGATGATGGCCGCGGCCAGAGGGATCTCGTTGCCGCTCAACCCGTCCGGATAGCCCGAGCCATCAAAACATTCATGGTGGTGCTTGACCGCCGGGATATAGCACAGCAGGGACCCGGCCTTGGACAGGATTTCAGCGCCGTATTCCGGGTGCCGCTTCATCTCCCGCTGCTCAGTGAGGTCGAGTTTGTCCTTTTTGAGGAGGATGGAGTCGGGGATCTTGATCTTTCCGACGTCGTGGAAAAGACTGGCGATCTCGAGCTGTTCGAGTTGAGCCGCGTCGAGCCCCAGATCCCGGCCCAGTTCCAAGGAGAGCTGGGCGACCCGGGTTGAATGGCCGAGCGTGGAGGTGTCACGGGCGTCGATGGCTGCGGCCAGCACCCGGACCGTTGACACATAGGCCTCTTCCAGGTCCTGAGCGTAGCGGCTCAGCGCCTCTTTTTGGGCGGTGATCTGCGCCGTCATGTCGTTAAAGCTTGCGGTCAGCCGGCCGAGCTCATCATGGGAATAGACGCGCAGCGGCCGCGTCCGCGCACCATGCCTGAGCTCGGCGACACCGGTTGAAAGCTCCCGGATCGGCCTGGTCAGGATCGAGGTCAGCGCGAGGCTCCCGGCGACACCCGCCAGCAGGAGGATCCCGAAGACCGCGAGGATCTTCCTCTTTGCTTCCTTTTGAGCCTCGAATACAGAAGCCCTGTTGACCGCCAGGACAATTGATCCAAGGGACTTCTCGAGGAATACGATCGGGGTTTCGACCTCAATCATCCCATGGACCGGGCCCGCTATCTCGCTGACCGTCGTCCCGTCAACGGCCTTTTGCAGCGCTTTGCCGAGTTCGGGCCGGAATGGTTCCCCCGCTTTTTTGGTGTCGCTGTGCACGAGTATCTTCCCTTCCCGGTTGACGACGGCCATGTACGCGATGTCGGGGCTGGACGACTTGATCCTATAGACGAGATTATCGAGTCCGAGAAGGTCCTGGGAAATCAGGGTGTACCCGGCCGTGGAAGCGGCCGCGCGGCAGAGGGTCTCCGCCCGCTTGATGACCTCGCCGAGGATGCGCTGGTTCATGATCCGCAGGGTGATAAGGGAGAGCGCCAGGGTGGAGGAAACGAGGAGTAGAGCGACAAACAGGGAGGCCTTGACCCGGATCTTCTTAAGGGGTGCGAAGACACTTGGTTTGGTCATCCGGGCTCGGAGCGGACATGGAATTGAGTCGTCGCTTCGGGAAAGAAGTTTTCATCGTAACAGAGATAGCGGAGGAATTCAAGGCGGTCAGGGCGTCTTTTGCCCCTGGCTTTTATCCCAGGTCCCGCCGGAATCGACATATCTCTTGACCGACCTGAGCGCGGCCGGAAGCCGGTTTTTGGCCAGGGCCTCCTGGATAGAACGGGGGACGGCGAATTTCATCAGCACCCGGCTTCCGTACCGGCCGAGCGTTTTACCCTGGGCAAAAGGATAAAACCTCCAGAAGCCCGTAAGCTCCTTTATGCCACTTGGGAACGAAGGATCGAGTTCCCAGGTCAGGCAGAGCGCTTTCTCGTCAAATCGATGGGACTGGCGGTAGACGAAGGTCTTAGTGACCACCCTGATCGTGAATTCGAGAAGGTCGTCCGTGGGAGTTTTGGTGATGACGGCCACCTTTTGGACCTCCGAAAGGTAACGGCCCTGGTCTTCGGTCCTGGACAGCAGGCGCCAGACCTCCTCCGGCGGCTGGTCAAAGACCAGGGCCGCCTCTATCAAAGTCTTGCCCTCCTCCGTCTTGATGAGGCTGTCCGGAAGCACGATCTCCCCCCGGCCGAGACGCCAGATTTGAACCTCGCTGAGCCCGGCCAGGCCGTCGGGTCCGAAATCAACTTGGAGGGGAAGGCTTCTTCCAACGTTCGGCCAATCCCATCGGCCTCTCTGCCTCCCCTTCTCGGGTGAGGAGTGAAATCCCGCCCTTCGACCAAGGGGGGACTCCCCCTTGGAACCCTCTACGAGCGGCTCCCCGTAACAGGCCACGGGGCCTATTCGCCGCTCGTCCAACTCCTGTCGGGAGAAAGAGGGGATGAAGGCGGGAAGGGCGAAAAGCGGGAGCAGAACGAAATTGGCGATTGTTTTTTTCATGTTGATCTAGCCGATCAGGCGGATGGCATTCGGGACTGTGCGGATTATGATGTCCCTAAAAAGCAGGGGAGTCCCGACGCCTCCGACGATCTCGCCGTCCACCTGGACTTCAAATTCCTTCTCCGAGGATATTTCAAATGCTGGCGCGCGGAGAAACTCAACTTCGGGAGCGCCGGTGTGCCTTCCCCGGCGGGCCAAAGAGGCCAGACGGGCGAGACGGGGGAAAGAGCATTCCCCGATCAGGCAGCCATCGAGCCGGCCGTCGTCCGGCCGGGCCGACGGGCTGAGCATCCTTCCGGTCGCCCAGAACCGGATGTTGCTGAAATTGGCCACGACATAAAGGCCCTCCCTCGTCTGTCCATCCGCCTGGATGGTCAGATGGACGGGAATCTCCTTTTGCCGGTAGGAACGAATGATTCCCGCAGTTCCTGCCAGACTCTGAAAGCGGGCCAGACGCGGGCGCTTTTCCGTGATCTCCTTAACGTACATGTTGACCCGGGCGCCCAGGCCGATGTTGGCCTGTCCGATGAAATACTTGAGGATCTTCCCGCTGTTCTCAACGGAACCCAGGTCGATCGGCCTCGTCATCCCGCTCTTCAAAGCCCGGCAGGCTCTCTCCAGGGGCAAGAGGTCGAATTCTCTGGCGACGTCATTGGAGGAGCCCAGGGCGATCAGACCGAAGTTCACTTCCGCGCCCGACCGGAAGATCTCATCGACCATGATCTGAAAAGTCGAATCCCCCCCTGCTCCGGCCAGGGACCGGTATCGGCCGGCACACTCTCGCGTCCGGGCTTTCAGGTCTTCTTCGCTGGCGGTTACTATAAGGTCGAAAGGGACTTGCCATTTGCCAAGGAGCCTTTCCAGCCGGCCTTTTTTTTTCAGGGCTTTCCCCTTGTCCGCCGAAGGATTGAAGAGGATGCCGATGCGGTCAGTCGATTGAGTCAAGATAGGGACTCACTCTTCCTGAAGCCGGATTTTCAAGGTCCGGCTTCGGCCGGCCCGGATGATCTCGACCCTGACCTCGTCGCCCACGTTGTAGCGTTCCAGGATCTTGTAGAGGTCGTCGGACGTCTTGACAGCCTGGCCATCGATGGACACGATGATGTCGCCCAGAACGACATTGCCTTCACGGTCGTACCGGGTCGGCATCATGCCGGCAGCTGCGGCCGCCCCCTGGCGGTCAACGTTCCGGACCAGGACGCCCTCTTCGATGCCGACCTGCCGGGCCACGGGATCCTCGACCGTCTCGATGCCGAGTCCGGGCTGGATGACCCTGCCATAAGCGATGAGCTGGGAGATGATCCGGTTGACGGTGTCGATGGGGACGGCGAAACCAACGCCGGCGTAGGCCCCGGACGGGCTATAGATGGCTGTGTTGACGCCGATACAGAGTCCGGCGCTGTCCAGAAGCGGACCGCCGGAGTTGCCGGGGTTGATGGCCGCATCCGTCTGGATGACACCTTGGATCGGCCTCCGGGTCAGCGATTCGATCTCCCGGCCGAGGGCGCTGATGATGCCCGTGGTCAGGGTCTGGTCCAGTCCGAAAGGGTTGCCGATGGCAAGGACGGATTGACCGACCTTGAGTCCGGAGGACGTCCCGATGTGGATCGGCCTTAACTTGTCCCGCGGCGCATCGATCCTCAAGACAGCCAAGTCCTTGTCCGGAGCGCGTCCAACCACCTTGGCCTTCCAGACGGACTGGTCGGACAGGGTGACCTGGACGTCTTGAGCTTCATAGATGACGTGGAAGTTGGTCACGATGCGTCCGCCTTCGTCCCAGATAAAGCCGGAGCCGGTTCCCTGGGGTATCTCGAACACGTTGAAGGTAAAAAAGTCCCTTCGGTAAACAAGCGTTGTGATATAGACCACCGCAGGCCTGGCCTCTTCAAAGACAGCGATGGCTCTCTGTTCCTCCGGTAGCAACGATCCCCTGGGTTCGACCGGCCGAAGAGAAAGCGGTTTCTCCCGCGTCTGAGAGGATAGAGGGGGAGAGGCCAGGACCAGTAGGCCGACTAGGAACAGGGGCGTAGGCCTAGTCCACCTTGGTCTGAGCGGAAAAAACTCTAAAAATCGGGGCAGATCGACATGCATTGCGCTCTCTCCTTCTTGGGCCGGCCTGACTTAGATTCTCCCTGCCTCGATACAGAGTATAGATTCCGCCGAGAGACCAGTCAAGGAAGGGAGAAACCCGGGCCGTTCGTCCGGCGGACTTGTCGCCGCTTTGCCGGAAGAAGTACAATACTGGTCTGGGACCCGGTTCAATGTTTCGTAGTGGTGCGTCTCACAAACAACTTGGCTTTGTCATGATCATCGGAAGACGCGCCACCGCGGGGGAGTTTGAGGGGGCCGGCGTCGTTCCCCTCAGGGGGTCAGCGGAGCAAAGCGAAGCGCCGAGGGGGGGCTTGACTCCCCCCTGGAAGGGTCCCGTCTATATAGAGGACTTGACCAAGGATTTTACGAGACGGGACACTAGGAGGTGAATGCATGTCTTCGCGGTTGGAACAATTCCGCCTTTACCGTGAAAAAATGAACGACAAGATCCTTTCCGGCGAGCACCTGGGCATCAAACGTTTCTTTAACCTGGACACAGCCGCCTACCGGGACGGCGCCCTGTCCGGGAAGACAAAAGAGCTCCTGGGACTCGTTGCCTCGGTTGTACTCCGCTGCAACGACTGCATTGATTACCATCTGATCCAATGTGTGGCCGCGGGGTATAAGGACGAAGAGCTCCATGACGCCCTCAACATAGCTCTGATCGTCGGCGGGAGCATCGTCATCCCTCACTTGCGTCATGCCTACGAGACGATCGAGTCGCTCAGAAATAAATAGTGCGGCCCAGGCTTGCGTTTCGAGAAGAAAGCCTTACAATAAGGGCTCAAAAGACGGCTTTCCTTCGAAGGAGAATACGATATGAGACGACGCCTTCCTCTTGCTGCGGCCATAGTCCTGGGATTCTCGATACCGGCTTCAGCCCCGGCATCCGTCCGGGGTCAGGAAGCGCCTGCGCTCCGGCCGCTTGCGGTTTTCAATGTCAAGGAATTCGGGGCGACGGGCATCAAGGCGGACAAAGCCCGTGAGGCCATCCAAAAGGCGGTGGACGCCTGCGCTGAGTCCGGAGGGGGAATGGTCTATCTTCCGCCCGGCGAGTACACGTCCGGGACCATCCATCTCCGCAGCCAGGTGCGTTTCTTCGTCGAAGCGGGGGCGACGCTCTTCGCCTCCCGGAACAAGGAGGATTATGACAAAGAGGCGCTTTTCTACGGCGAGGACCTCAGCAATATCACGATCGAGGGGCGGGGCTTGGTGGAGGGGCAGTCCGAATACGAATGGCGCCTCAACGACATCGACGACCGCTTCATCCGCGACAACCAGCTGCTGATGGAGGCGGCCGGAAAGCCGCTCCTGCGGTCCTTCCCGAAGCCGAACGCCCTGCCCAGGATGGTCCTTCTGCTGCGCTGCACGGACGTCCGGATCAGCGGCCTCAGTTTCATGCATTCCCCGAGCTGGACGATCAATCCTTATGGTTGCGAGCGCATGGTCATCGACGGGATTTATATCTACAGCAGCCGGAAAGAAGGGGTCTGGGCCGACGGCATCGACCCGGACGGCTGCAAGGACTTGAGGATCTCCAATTCGACGATCGAGACGGGAGATGATGCCATCGTCTTCTACTCGATGAACTGGCATGGGCCGGCGCTCCCCTGCGAAGATATCACCATCACCAACTGCCGTTTGTCCTCGGCCTCGTCGGCCCTGAAGTTCTGCGACGGCAACATGAACTGCGTGCGCCGGGTGACGGTTTCGAACTGCGTCATCACTAATTCGAACCGCGGCCTGGCCTTCATGGTCTTCGACGGCGGGTACGTCAGCGACGTCGTTATTTCCGACGTCATCATCGATTGTATCCGGAACGACTGGTTCTGGTGGGGGGACGGAGATCCCTTCCATTTCAACATCAAGCGGCGCAGCGAAGTCCATCCCCAGGTGAAATGGGAAAACGAGCCGCCGGCCGGCTCCATCCGCAACGTCAAGCTCCAGAACATCATCGCCCGCGGCAAAGGGTCGAGCCTGATCAACGGCCACCCGATGAGCTGGCTGGACGGCATCACCTTGGAGAACATCAAGCTCTTCCTTTCCGACGACCCCGCGGCACCCATCCAGAAGGTCGAGCATGCCCTGAAGTTCCGCTGGGCCCGCAACCTCAAAATCCGCGGACTGGAAGTCATCTGGGAAAAGCCTGAATCAGAGCGTTGGCAGAGCGCTCTCTATTTCGAGGATGTCAAGGACCTCGAGCTGGCGGAGTTCAGCGGGCGGCAGGGACTCGTCGGAGCGGCCGACCCGGCCGTCTGCCTCAACCAGGTCGAGGACGCCCGCCTTTTAAGAAACAGGGCGCCCTCCGGGACCGAGGTATTTTTTGAAATCCGGGGCGAACGCAGCCGGGCCATCCAACTTCGCGATAATGACCTCCTGGAAGCCCGCGTCCCCTACCGGGTAGGGCCCGAGGTCAGGCCGGAAGAGATAAGGCCGCAGGGAAATCTCGAAAAAACCGAGAAATAAAACCCCTTGGCTCTTGGCTATAGCCCGGAGGGAGGCCGGATTGAATTCGACGTCCGCCGGAAGGGGTTTTCCTCTCCGAGCGGTCTCCCGGACTCAGATTTGCCGGGGGTTTCCCGTCAAGATGACCGATTGGACGGGGACCGCCAGGTTAATTCCCTGCTCCTGGAAACGCCGACTGATCGCCAGAATGATGTCGTGCTGAACGTCCAAGTACGTTTTGTAATCTTTGCCGGCGATGAAATACGAGACTTCAAAAACATAGGCATAGGCCCCAAACTCTTTGAGATGGCAGCGGTCGAAACCGGCGGGGGGCCGGCTTTCGATGATGGCCTGGATCGTCCCCGGGATGGCCTCGAGCTTTTCGGGCGGTGTCGCATAATCCACCTGGAAGGTAAAAATCACCCGCCGGTTCTCCATCCTCTCGATGTTCTTGATCCGGCTCTCGAGGAGATCGGTGTTGGAGAAGACGAGCTGCTCGCCGGTCAGGCTGCGGACCCGTGTTGTCTTGAGCCCGATATGCTCGATCGTCCCGGAGAGGTTGTCCACAACGATGAAGTCCCCGATGACGAAGGGCTTGTCCAGAAGGATCGACATCGAGGCTAACAGATCGCCGAGGATGCTCTGCATGGCCAGGGCGAAGGCGATTCCGCCGATACCCAGCCCGGCCACGAGGGCAGTAATATTGATGCCCAGGTTTTCCAGCAGGAGCAGCAGGATGATCACCCAGAGCGCCAGCCGACCCAGGAATCCGAGTGCTTTAATGGTCGACAGGCTGGCCGGGTCTTGGGCTTTCTTCTGCCTCTTCAGTCGTTCTCGCCAGGCCTCGTACAGACCGTTTCCCCAAACCCCCGCCTGAATCAGGATAGCGGCAATAGCGAGTTTGTTGACGACGGACCGCCAGGCGGTCGTCAGAGAAAGGATCCGCGACCCTATAAAGATCGAAATCATCAATAGGAAAAAGGGTCGGGTCCGGTTGATGAGCTCGGCGATGAAATCATCGACATAGTTGGCGGTGCGCCGGGCGAGCGAGGAGGCCCTGCGGCCGACGATTTTCTTCAGGATGCTCAAAACGAGAAATGACGCCAGGGCGATGGCGAGAGCCATGGCCCAGGCCTTGAGCGTGTTGCCGGCCCACGATCTGTCCAGGATTTCCATGCGCTATCCTTTTACCATAATCGGCCGGAAATGAGAATGGAGACACCGGACGAGAAGGACGGATGGCCTGGGATACGGCGGTCAGCGGAAGCTCTGAAGGGCTTTTTCCTCGGTGTCAAAAATTTCCAGAATGCGGGTCAGCCCGGAATAGTGGAAGATGAGCCAGATCTTGGGGGACAGGCAAGCAAACTTCAACCGCCCCTTTTTCTCTTTAACCGCCAGATAACAAGCGACGATGTCGCCGATGCCGTAGCTGTCGATGAAATCGACCCGGGCGAAATTGAGCAGGAGGTCGGATCTTTCTTCGGCCAGAAGTTCGCTCACCTGCCGCTGAAGGGACGGAGTGAAATCGTCGCTGAGCCTGATTTCGCCGACCAGGTCGATCACGAAAACGCCGTCTTTTTCACACACCCTTGCGGGCATCACGGCCTTCTCTCCCGGGCTCCCTGCCTTTCGAGTATCCACTTATCCTCGCCTTCCATTATGGCGCAAGCCGGGCCCGTTTGGCAACTCATCTCTGACCTTTTTCCGTCCGGCTATTTCTTAAGCGTGAAGGTGGCGCAGGCCGCAGCGGGCTTGAATTCCGTGAGGTCGTCGGTGTATTGCATGATGCAGAGCTGACTCTCCTGGCCGTCGCCGAGTTCCGCCCCGGTCACCTTGAAACTGATCTCCGCCAGCGTCCCTTCGCTCCCCTTGGGGATCGCGTTTCCTCCTCCCAAAAAACCTCCAACCTTAAGGCTTCCCGTCCCGACCTGGTTTCCGTCGACCGCCGCCCAGCCACCGGTGAGAGTACCGGGCTGGACATCCTGGAATTCAAATATCCGGCTGTCGAAGGTCACATCCATTCCGAAAACTCGGATTTCCTCCTGGTTCGCGGTGATAAAGATGGACGCCCGGACAATGGAGCCGCCGGCCGCAGCAGCTGGGCTGCAGACGAGGACGATGGTCGGTTCGTCGGCTTCAAACGCCGCGTTCGTCGGGGTCTTTTTACAGGCAGAGAAGCCCGTCCAAAGCCCGGAGATAAGGGTCATTGCCGAAAGCGCCTTCCGGATATTCATGGGCTGTTCGCAGATATTATATCCATTATTGAGTCGCTTGGGAAGATTCTCGGGGACGCTCTCCCCGCGCCTTTACAATAGCCAAGACCTGAATTATGATAGGGCTGAAAAAGGAATGTTCATGATCCGATCCACAACCATCATCTGTGTCCGGCATAACGGCCGGCTGGCCATGGCCGGGGACGGCCAGGTTTCCATGGGTCAGACCGTCCTCAAGCAGAAGGCCAGGAAAATCAGGCGTCTGCATAAAGATAAGGTATTGGCCGGATTTGCCGGCTCTACCTCGGACGCCTTTGCCCTGTTCTCGCGGTTCGAGAACAAGCTGGAGGAGCATCGAGGCAACCTCTCCCGGGCGTCCATCGAACTGGCCAAGGACTGGCGTTTGGACAAGGCACTGCGTCAGCTCGAAGCCTTGCTCATCGTGGCCGACAAGGACAGCGCCTTCCTCATCTCGGGCACCGGCGATGTCGTCGAACCGGACGATGGGATCATCGCCATCGGCTCGGGCGGGCCCTACGCCCTGGCCGCCGCCCGCGCCCTGATCCGGCACACCGCGCTCTCGGCCAAGGAGATCGCCCTCGAGGCGCTCCTGATCAGCTCCGGGATCTGTGTTTACACCAACGATCAGGTAACTGTCGAAGAGCTGTGAGAAACGCAACGTGACCCAGCCCAAAGTCCTCCGCCGAATCCCCGAAGAGACGAGAGACACCGAACTCACTCCCCAGGAGATTGTCGCTGAACTCGACAAATATATCATCGGCCAGAAGGGAGCCAAAAAGGCCGTGGCCATCGCCTTGCGGAACCGCTACCGGAGGAGAAAGCTCCCTCCCGAGCTGGGCGATGAAATAGCGCCCAAAAATATCCTGATGATCGGGCCGACCGGGGTCGGCAAGACCGAGATCTCCCGCCGTCTGGCCAAGCTCACCTCATCGCCTTTCCTCAAGATCGAAGCCAGCAAGTTCACCGAAGTGGGCTATGTGGGCCGCGATGTGGAGTCGATGATCCGCGACCTCGTTCGTATCTCCGTTGATATGGTCAAGCAGGAGAAGATCGAGGAGATCCGGGAAAAGGCCAAGAACAATGTCGAAGAGAAGGTTCTCGACCTCCTCCTTCCGCCTTCCCGAAGGAAGGAGAACGCCCTGGCCGAAGGCGATTACGACCGGTTCCTGGAAACCCGGGAGAAACTGCGCAAGCAGCTCCGTGAGGGCGTTCTGGACGAACGCCTTGTCGAGATCGAGGTCAAGGAGAAGATGGCATCTCCGTTCGAGGTCTTCTCCAACCAGGGCGTCGAAGAGATCGGGATCCATATCCAGGAGCTCCTGCCCGGCTTCCTGGGGGGGAAGTCCAAAAAGCGGCGGATGAAAATCCGGGAGGCCAGGGAGTTCCTGATGGAGGATGAGGAGAGGCGTTTGGTCGACATGGACCAAGTGGCGCGGCTGGCCATCGAGAGGGTGGAACACTCCGGCATCATCTTCCTGGATGAAGTGGACAAGGTCGCCGGCCGGGAGTCCGGCCATGGACCGGAGGTCAGTCGCGAAGGCGTCCAGCGGGACCTCCTGCCGATCATCGAAGGCACGACTGTCAACACGCGTTATGGCCTGGTCAGGACCGACCACATCCTGTTCATCGGTGCCGGCGCCTTCCATGTCTCCAAGCCGTCCGACCTCATCCCGGAGCTCCAAGGCCGGTTTCCCATCCGGGTGGAGCTCACGCCGCTAAATAAAGAGGATTTTCTACGCATCCTGATCGAGCCCGAGAACGCCCTGATCAAGCAGTACCGCGCTCTGATGGAGACGGAAGGCGTCCAGGTCGAGTTCACGGGCGACGCCATCGACGAAATCGCCGAGATCGCCGAGAAAGTCAACGAGGATTCGGAGAATATCGGAGCCCGCCGTCTGCACACGATCATGGAGAAAGTCATGGAGGAGATCTCCTTCTCGGCCCCCGGAATAGCGGAGAAAAACATCCTGATCGATCGATCCTATGTGCAAGGCCAGCTCCGGGATATCCTCAAGGATCAGGACCTGCGGCGGTTCATCCTCTGATGTCGAGGCGCCACTCCTTCCTCTTGATTCCAACTCTTCTGTTCCTTATGGCGGGCTGTGGAAAAAAAGGTCCGATCGAACCGCCGGTCGAGCGGATTCCCCAGGCCGTGGAGGACCTCGCTGTCTCCCAGAGGGGCTCCACCTGCTTCCTGACCTGGACCAATCCTTCCGCCTACATCGACGGGAATCCGCTGGGGGAGATCTCTGAGCTGGAGATCTGGCTGATCAAGGAAGACCGGAGCACAGAGGGATCCGGAAAGACATGGACGGCCGACGAGTTCGATGACAAGGCTGAACTCCTCGGCCGGATAAGCAAGGACCAATTCGCTTCGCTCCGAGCGGAAGGAGCAAAGTCAGAAGCGGAATTGATCTACCGCTATGACCTGGCCGGAGAGGACATGGGAAACAAGGTTCTTGCGTTTTCCCTGAGAGTGATTGGCTTGAAAAAACGGGCGTCCAAATTCGCCTCTCCCGTCTCTCTGGAAGTCCGGACGCCGCTTGGTCCTCCGCGTGGGGTCCAAGCCGTCGTTTTTGAGGATCATATTCGGGTGAGCTGGGAAGGACGGGAACAACCGAAGGAGGAAGCCGCTCCCGTGATCATTTCCGTGATCATTCCTTTGATAATTCCCCCGATGACTGTCCCGGTAACTCTCCCGACAACTCCTTCGACAACGCCCGCGCCGACGGCCGGTTTCAACGTCTATCGCTCAGAAGGGGGGAATCCGGCTGTCCGGCAGAATTCTTCCATCCTCGAGACGAGCGAGTTTCTGGATAAGGATTTTCAATTCGGCCGGACATACCGGTATTTTGTCCGGGCCGCGTTGGAATCAAAACCTCCTCTGGAGAGCGATGATTCAGAAGCCGTCGAGGTCGTTGCCAAGGATGTCTTTCCCCCGGTTCCGCCGTCCGGGCTGACAGCCATCAGCGGGCCGGGCTTCATCGCCCTGAGCTGGGAGGGAGGCCGGGAACCCGACCTGGCCGGTTACCGGGTTTGGCGGCGACCTGCCGGGGAGGGCGAGTTCTCCCCTGTCGCAACCCTGACGCAAGCAGAAAGCTCCTACTCAGACCTGAAGGTTGAAAAGAACCGGGGATATGAATATGCTATTACCGCCTTGGATGCGGCGGGGAATGAAAGCCCGAAATCGGCCGCGGCGACCGGAATCGTAAGGGACGAGCCCGTTCAATGAAGATCTATCGGTTCCAGGACAAATACGAGATCCGCTACGGAGTTCTCAGGGAAGAGAACCTCCACCCGGTCAGCGGTTCCATTTTTGGGAAGTTCCGGGTCGGGGAGAGAGGCGTTCCGATCGGCCGGGTCGTCCTTCTTCCGCCCGTTGAGCCGGGCAAGATCGTCGGCATCGGCCGGAACTATAGAGCGCACAGCCGGGAGCTCGGGAACCCGGTTCCGAAAGAGCCCTTGCTCTTCCTCAAACCGGCCTCGGCGGTCATCGGACCGAATGGGGTCATCGTGTATCCAGAGATGTCGGAGAGAGTGGATTATGAAGGCGAGCTCGCCGTGGTCATAGGGAAGAAGGCGCAGCGGCTTTCTGACGAGGCGGATGCCGGAGAATTCATCCTGGGTTACACCTGCTTCAACGATATCACGGCCCGGGATCTCCAGAGCAAGGATGTTCAATTTACCCGGGCCAAATCCTTTGACACTTTTGCTTCGATCGGGCCTTGCATCGTCACCGGTCTCGACCCGACCCGGCTGCGGATCAAGACTTTTCTCAACGGCAAGCTCCGGCAGTCGGCGAGCACCCGAAATATGATTTTCCCGGTCTCTTTTCTCGTCCGCTATGTTTCCCGAGTCATGACCCTCTTTCCGGGCGACGTCATCACGACCGGAACTCCGGAGGGCGTGGGACCTATGGTCCCCGGGGACAGGGTAGACGTCCAGATCGAGGGCATAGGAACCCTTTTCAACACGGTGGCGGCGTCGGCCGGAGCGGCGGGGACATGAGATAATCCAAAACCGGGGGAATGGAGGATAGAATGAAGTTCTTCCTGGACACGGCGAGCCTGGCCGAGATCGAGGAAGTGGCCGGCTGGGGGATTTTGGACGGCGTGACAACGAATCCGTCGCTCTGCGCAAAGGAGAGCATGCCCTTCGAGGATCTTGTCAAGGAGATCTGCCGTCTCTGTCCCGGCCCAGTCAGTGTGGAATGTGTCTCCGCCCAGGCCGCCGAGATCGTCCCGGAAGCCCGGAAGCTGGCCGCCCTGTCCTCCCATATCGCAGTTAAAATTCCCATCGGCCTCGAAGGGCTCAAGGCTACGCGGATCCTCTCGCAGGAAGGGATCATGGTCAACACCACGTTGATCTTCTCCCCCAGTCAGGCGCTCCTGGCCGCCAAGGCGGGCTCCCGCTTCGTCAGCCCGTTCATCGGCCGGCTCGATGACATCTCCCAGGAAGGGATGGAAATCATCGAGCAGATCCTGATGATCTATGACAACTACAGTTTCGAGACCGAGGTGATCGTCGCCAGCATCCGGCATCCCCGCCATGTGGTCGACGCCGCGCTTCTCGGCGCCCACATCGCCACCATACCTTTTTCCGTCATCGACAAACTCGTCCGACATCCCCTGACCGATATCGGGATAGAAAAGTTCCTGAAAGACTGGGGAAAGGTCAGGAAATAGCCTGAGCCTGGAGGGATTATCATGAGCATCCAAAAAAAACTGGATGACCTCAAGGAGAAGAACCGGCTGGCCGAACTGGGCGGCGGCGCCGAGAGGACCGAGAAACAGCACCAGGCGGGCAAGCTGACGGCGCGGGAACGGATCACTCTTCTCCTCGACGAGGGGTCTTTTCAGGAGATGGACAAGCTCGTCGTGCACCAGAGCCGGGACTTCGGGATGGAGAAGAAGCAGATTCCGGGAGACGGGGTCGTCTCCGGCTACGGGCGGATCGACGGCCGGCAGGTTTTTGTCTTTGCCCAGGATTTCACGGTCTTCGGCGGCTCGCTGAGCGGTGCCAACGCCGCCAAGATCGTCAAGATCATGGACCTGGCCATGAAGGTCGGCGTGCCCATCATCGGGCTCAACGACTCGGGAGGCGCCCGCATCCAGGAAGGAGTCGCCAGCCTGGCCGGCTACGCGGATATCTTTTTGAGGAATGTCCTGGCTTCGGGAGTCATCCCCCAGATTTCGGCGGTCCTGGGGCCCTGCGCCGGCGGGGCGGTTTATTCGCCCGCCATCACGGATTTCATCATCATGATTCGGGAAGTCAGCAACATGTTCATAACCGGCCCCGACGTCATCAAGGCCGTCACGCACGAAGAGGTGAGCATGGAAGAGCTGGGCGGCGCCGAGACGCATAACGCCCTGAGCGGCGTCGCTCATTTCGCGGCGGAGAACGAACAGCATGCCTTGGCCCTCATCCGGGAACTCCTCTCCTTCATCCCCAGCAACAACCTCGAAGACCCGCCGGAGAAAGAGACGACAGACCCCTGGGACAGGTCGAGCGCCGAGGCCGATCTCCTGGTCCCGGACGATCCCTACCAGCCTTATGACATCCGCCGGGTCATCCGCGAGGTCGTTGACGAGAACTATTTCTTCGAAATCCAGGCCGAGTATGCCAAGAACATCGTCATCGGGTTCGGCCGGCTGGCCGGGAAGCCGGTCGGTGTCGTGGCCAACCAGCCCGACCACCTGGCCGGGGCCCTGGACATCAACGCCTCCGATAAAGGGGCCCGGTTCGTCCGCTTCTGCGATGCTTTCAACATCCCGCTCATCACCTTTGAGGATGTGCCCGGGTTTCTCCCCGGCGTCGCCCAGGAGCACGGCGGCATCATCCGCCACGGGGCCAAGCTTCTTTATGCCTTTGCCGAAGCGACAGTGCCCAAAGTCACCGTCATCACGCGGAAAGCCTATGGCGGCGCTTATTGCGTCATGGCCTCCAAGCACATCCGGGCAGACATCAATTACGCCTTCCCCACGGCCGAGATCGCTGTCATGGGCCCGGAGGGGGCGGTTAAAATAGTCTACAAGCGGGAGCTCAACGGGAGCTCGGAGTCGACCCGGGCGCGGGACGCCAAGATCGGTGAGTTCCGGGAAAAGTTCGCCAACCCATATATCGCCTGTGAGAAGGGCTATCTCGACGAGGTCATAGAGCCCCGCTCCACCCGGCCGAAGCTCATCGCCGCGCTGCAAGTGCTGGAGAACAAGCGGGACAAGAACCCGCCCAAGAAACACGGCAACATCCCTCTGTAAATGTTCAAAAAAATCCTGATCGCCAACCGGGGAGAGATCGCGGTGCGGGTCATCCGCGCCTGCCGGGAGATGAAGATCATTCCGGTCGCCGTGTATTCCGAGGCCGATCGGAAGGCCCTCCACGTCCGGCTGGCCGAGGAGGCCCATTTCATCGGTGAAGCCAAGCCGTCCGAAAGCTACCTTCACGTCGAAAAGATCATCGCCACGGCCAAAAAGTGCGGCGCCGGGGCCATCCATCCCGGCTATGGCTTTCTGGCCGAGAACCCCCGATTGGTCAAGCGCTGCGAAGAAGAGGGGATCGTGTTCATCGGTCCCCCGTCGGAACCGCTGGAAATGATGGGCGAGAAGACCTCAGCCCGGAGGAAAATGGCGGCGTCCGGGGTGCCCATCATCCCGGGGACCTTGGAATCCATCCCCGGCGAGCGGGAGCTCCAGGAAAAGGCGCGGGAGGTCGGGTTCCCCCTGCTGCTCAAGGCGTCGGCCGGAGGCGGCGGCAAGGGCCTGAGGCTTGTCCTCAATGAAAAGGACCTCATCCCCGCCTTTAGGCTGGCTCAGTCCGAGGCGCTGTCGAGCTTCGCGGATCCCGCCGTCTATATGGAAAAATACATCGAGGAGCCGCACCATATCGAAATCCAGATCCTGGCCGATAATTTCGGGCAGGTTGTCTATCTGGGAGAGCGGGAATGCTCGATGCAGCGGCGTTACCAGAAAGTCCTGGAAGAGACCCCCTCGCCTTTCCTGGACGAACAGACGAGAGAAGCCATGGGACGCGTGGCCGTCAAGGCAGCGGCCAACATCGGCTACCGGAACGCGGGGACGGTCGAGTTCATCGTTGACAAGGACAAGAAATTTTATTTCCTGGAAGTCAACGCCCGCCTCCAGGTCGAGCACCCGATCACCGAGATGGTGACCGGGATCGACTTGGTCAAATGCCAGATCGAGATCGCCGCGGGCCATCCGTTGCCCTTCCGGCAGGAGGAGATCAAGCCTCAAGGCCATGCCATGGAATGCCGGATCATGGCGGAGGATCCTTTTAATGATTTCATGCCGTCGCCGGGCAAGATCATTTATCTCCATACGCCCGCCGGGCTGGGAGTGCGCGACGACAGCGGCATCTACGAGGGGTGCGAGGTGCCTCTGGATTACGACCCTCTGCTTTCCAAGTTGATCACCTGGGGCAAGACAAGGGAGGAGACCATCCTCCGGATGAGGCGGGCTCTGTCCGAGTATCAAGTCTATGGGATCAAGACAACGATCCCCTTTTTCCAGCGGATCCTCCTTCACCCCCGTTTCTTGGCCGGCGTATACAACACTCATTTTATCGCCGACCTGGAGAAAGAGCCGGACCGGGAGGACCCGGCCGAAGAGATCGCCGCCCTGATCGCCGCGGGGATCAAGAGCGGTCGCGATGCCCAACCCGGGGTCCTGTCCCATAATAGGGGCCAGGCCAAGAGCTGGAAAATCCAGGGCCGGCTCGAGAGCTTTGCCAAGAGGCCATAAGATGAATTTCCTGTTCTGGCTGGGGCAGAAAGAGGTCAAGGTCAGCCTCGAAGCAGCCGGGGACAACCTTATCCGCGTCTCCTTCGGCGGCACGACTTACGATGTCCTTGCCGAGTTCATCGGACAGGAAGAGATCCTCCTCAATGTGGACGGCCGGATATTCAACGTCATCGTCCGCTCCAACTCCGTATCCCATTCGGTCTTTGTCAACGGCCGGCTGTTCCGGGTCGAAAAACGCTCGGCTCTCAAAATCCTGCGGGAGGAAAAGGGCCGGCAGAAGAAGAGGGACGTTAAGATCACCATGCCGGGCCGCGTCGTCCAAGTGATGTCGAACCCGGGCGACGAGGTCCAGGCGGGCCAGCCCATCCTCTTACTGGAAGCCATGAAGATGCAAAATGAGATCAAATCTCCACAGGCCGGACGGCTCGTTAGGGTCTGCTTCCGGGCCGGAGATTATGCCGAGGCCGGCTCCGTGCTCTTCACTGTCGAATAAAGCGGCTCGGGGCAGCGCCCCGAGCCGAATTGAGAAGAATCCCCCGATAATGGTATATTAAATCTCTCCGCGAAATGACCAAAAAAAGGCTGGGATCACTCATTGCCTTCGCCGGCTTGGTTGCGGTGCTCCTCGGCGGCGGGATCTATGTGCGGAACTTCATCCGCGGACAGGTCAGGAAAAAGATCCAGGCCTCTTTCGTCTATTCCCGCATCCACACTCATCTTTTTCCCCCCTCCATTTTGCTCGAGGACATCCGGACGGTTTCCCAGTCTCCTTCTTTCTCCGCCAGGAGCGTGTTTGTAATCCTGCCCTTCAGTTCCCTGTTTAAGAGTGAAAAGCCCCTCCGGGTCTTTATCGACAGCCCGGTCATCCGCATCTCCGCCGCACCCGCAGGTCAACCAACCAAGGCCGGGTCCAAATTTCCTCTGGCCCTGCCGTTTGCCATCGAGAAAGGACTGGTCAGAGGGGGAGAGTTTTATTATCTGGGCCGGAAAGAAAGCTTTGAAGCCAGGAATTTCAAGGCCAGCCTGACCCTGAAAAAAGATTCTTTCTCGCTCCGGATGGAGGCGGCCGAGAGTTCTCTCCGGCTGAATCCAACGAGGAAGCCCTTGGAAGGAAGGATCGTGCTCCTCCTGGAAGGCGGAGGAACCCGCTTGAGGATCAACAGGTTTGTCCTTGCCGGCCCAGACGTCTGGGTCAAGGCCCGGGGAAGTCTCTTCAGGCAGCCCGATCCCCGGGGGACGTTACGGGTGTCGTACAAAGCCGACATGGCATCTCTTGCCAAGATCCTGGGCATTCCGTTTGAATGGGGGGGACGCGTCGAAGGAGACGGAGACCTGACCAGGACTCAGGAGGAGATCAAGTATGTCAGCCGTTTCGGCAGCAGGACTTTTGTGCTTAACCGAGTCCCCCTGGAAAACGTCACGGGCGACGTAGAATATTCCACGGTGCGGGGCTTTCTCGTCGAGATGGATATGCAAAAGGGCTACGGACCTGAATGGGTTCGTATCCTGTGGGCCAAGGGAAGACTCACCGGAGAGCTGCGGGGATACCATCTTGAACCAGTCGTAGCCATGGGTCGCCTGCCGTGGCCGGTGAGTTCGCCGGTTTGGGGAAAGTTCACCATGGATGACCGCCAGTTTTTGGCGGACGTTGAGTTCAGAGATTCGTCCTCCCCTGGCGCCCCTGGAACCTACCCCATTTCCGGTCCTGTGCGCTTCACCTGGGACCGGAAGAAAGAGCTCCGGTTTTCCTCCCCCCGATTGGACATGAGCTTTGGACGTTTTTTCCTTGAGGGGAAGTATGATCTCGGCGGGGGGGGCACCTCCGTAACAATCAACGGTGACGTCGATGATGTCAAGACGGCTCGAGAATTTGCCTCGTTGGTCCTTCGCAAGAACCTGGCCTTTCCGGAGATCCGGGGGAGCGGCATCACCTCTATTGAAATCAAAGGCCCTCCAGCCGATATTCAGGCGAGGATCGGATTCGCCCTTTCCCCGGCCGGACTCGACAAGTACGATGTTGAGGCCGCCGAGGGCATGCTAGAAATACAGAAAGGCAGGGTGAGCGGCCAGTTCCGCGTCAATGATCCAACCTTTAAGGGGAATATCACGCTCCTTAATTCGCCTGAAGGGCTGGACGTCGGAATCAAAATGGCGGAGGGAGACCTGGCCAGGATCACGGCCGGCTTGAACCTCCGGCTGCCCCTCCGCGGGATGGGGGCTGGCGATTTTCAGGTTAGGAAGCTTAGCGATTCCATCCGGGCCGAGGGGACGTTCTCCAGCCCCCTAATCAGGTTCGCGTCGCAGGGGATGAAAGCCGTAAAGGGGAACCTCATCTGGGACGGGAATTCGATCATTTTCCCCGAACTCACCTTTGATATCTGGGGCGGACGTGTAAAGACCGCCTGGCGGCTGGGCGTGAAGAGCGAGGACCTGGAGATCGATGCGGCCGGAGAAGGGATCAACCTGAATAGCTTGCGGCCCGGTCTTGCCGGAATGCTGGATTTCACTCTCAAGGGGCAGGGGAAACTGGGCGGGAAAGATATGGCCGCCGGCGAATTCAGCGTCAAGAACCTGCGCTTTGGACCTTTCCCCCAGGTTGATGCCCAAGGAGATCTTCGGCTCCGGATGTCCAAGGAGCGTTTCGGCCTGATGGCCAAAGGGAATGTCTCTTCGGCAGAGAACGATTTCTCGATCGACGCCGATATCCCTCTCACTCCGGACGGCCTTTCCATCGACGTCAAGGGCGGGTTCGGCAACCTGGATCTGATCTTTCCCTGGCGGGGAGTGAAGGGGAGGCTGGACTACGAGGGGCGGATCCGCGGCGCCCCCTCTTCCCCCAAGCTCAACGGCGTCATTGAGATCCGGGGACCGGTCCTTCCTTTCCCTCAATTTTCCCAGGCCTTAACCGACTATTCCGGCCGGATTGATGTCGAAGGGGGAAGGTTTATTATCCGCTCATTCCGAGGAAAGCTCGGGGGAGGTGCGGTTGAAGGAAGCGGCGAGGTCTCTTTGGGAAGAAGGGGTGAGGTCGGTATTGACTGCTCGTTCGGAGGCAAGAGAATGCTGCTCTCGCCCCTCGAACGGACCCGCGCCCTGGCCGATGCTTCGCTCCGGCTGATCAGGGACAGCCGGCGCTTTATCCTCGAGGGGGATATCACCGTGAATCGTCTTTCCTGGAGGCGGGAGATCCAGGAAAAATTCTCCTTCTCCTCGCGCTCATATCCCCAATCGCAGCCGAAGCCGGGCTTTTTTGATGATCTCACTTTGAATCTCCGGCTGAAAGCCGATGATAACGCCTGGATGGAGAATTCCCTGGGCCGGGTGAGAGGACGTTTCGACCTGAACGTCAGCGGAGACATCAAGGCACCCATCCTTCTGGGGACCATTGAAACCCTGAGCGGTCAGGCCTTCTTCCAGGACAGGAAATTCCAGATCCTGCACGGACGCTTGAGCTTTTTCAACCCCTCGTCGGTCGAACCCTACTTGGATTTTCGAGCGGAGACCTTCGTCAAGGACTACCGGGTGACCATCACCTTGTCCGGCTTGCCCAGCCGGCTGAGGCCGCAGTTCAGCTCTTCGCCCCCGCTGCCGCCCGAGGATGTCTTAGCACTTCTCGCTCAAGGAGAGGCTTACAAGAGACAATACCGAACAGAGACGAGCTCCCAGCTCGGCACGGCCTCGCTGCTCTCCTTCACCCTGACGGAAGGCGCCCAAAAAAGGGCCGAGCAGCTCTTCAGTCTTGATCGCGTCCGGATCGATCCCTTTCTCATGGGCTCTTCGGCAGAAATGACCGCCCGCCTGACGATCGGGAAGAAAATCTCCAAGGACTTCTATATTTATTACTCCACAAACCTGACCCGGCAGACCGAGGAGATCCTCCGTCTGGAGTGGGACCTGAGCAACGAGTTTTCTCTTGTTGGCACGCGCAACGAGGTCGGGAGGCTCAGCTTAGATGTCAAGGTCCGCAGGCGTTTTTGAAATCGGGCGCCGGGGACTGGTCCTCCCGGGTTCTTTTTTTTGCCTGATCCTCTCCCTCTTAGGCCCCCTTATCCTGGCTTCATTTTCCTTCGGCTCCCAGGCTGCGGTTATCTCAAAAATCGAGGTCTGGGTGGACGGCGTCCCCAACACGGAGAACTTGGAGCGGCTGATCTCCATCCAGCCGGGCGACAGCTATTCTCTGCACGCCGTCAGCGAGAGCATCAAACAGGTCTACCAGAGCCGATTGTTCTCTGATGTCGAAGTCATCCGGAGCGGCGGGGAGAGCGTTGAGCTCAGGTTCCTTCTGACCCGGAGGCTTGTTGTTCGAAAAATCCGATTCCGCGGTGAGAAGGGCACGTCGGGGCGAAAACTCAGGAATTCTCTTTATGTCTTGCAGGAGAACGCTCATTTTTCCGAGGACAAACTTGCCCGGGCCATAGACGAACTCAAAAAAGCCTTGAACGATGAAGGATATTTCCAGCCTAAGATCGAAGCCGATGTGAAACGGGTGCCCGAGACCCCTCAAGTCGATATCGTTTTTATTTTTTTGGCAGGAGCACGGTACGCGATCTCCGATATCCGGTTCCAGGGGAACCGCGGCGTTGCTGAGGCGGACTTAAGGAAGGCGATGAAGACAAAGGAAGGAGATCTCTACAGCGTCAGCAAGCTGGACCAGGATCTGGCTAAGCTTCGAGGACTCTACGCCAAACATAAGTACCCTCGGGCCGAAGTCGAACTCTCCGCCGAAGATTTTTTCCCGGAAAACGGAACCGTTTCTCTGCTGATCCGGGTGGACCCGGATGAACGGATCGATATCCTCATCTCCGGGGCCGAAGTCCCGGTCGAGCTCGTTCTGCCGATATGGGAAGAAAGGATTTTTGAAGAGTGGGGGCTCGCTGAGGGAGAAGCGAGGATCCTGGCCTACCTGCGGGGAAAAGGGTATATCCTGGCTACGGTCAACTCCCGGGTGGAGAGGGATATATCCGGGATCAGGATCATCCATCAGGTCGATCGGGGGCAGAAGGTCAAGATCCGGAATATCCGGTTTGAGGGCAACAGCCATTTCTCGGCCGATCGGATCAAGAACGAACTGGGCATCGCCGACCGCGTCCTCTTTTTCGGAGGCTCGGATGGGAAAAGGGTCTTCGAGATCGCCACTGACATCAAGATGCTCTATATGATCGAGGGATTCCCGAACGCCCAAGCCAGCCTCCAATTGCTCAGGGAGGGAGACAAGGCCGAGGCTGTCTATGCGATCCAGGAGGGAAGACAGCAGCGGATCAATTCCATAGAGATCGTGGGCGTCTCTCTCTTCAGCCCCGAGTTGGTCCGGTCGCAACTGAGCATCGCCGAGGGAGGGGCGTTCTTCCGGCCTGCCATCCAAAGGGAGATTGAGAAATTGAGCGCCTTCTATCTCGACCAGTCCGTCCGGGGAACAAGGGTCGAGTCGGTGATAGCGGCTCAGGGAGATGACCTGTTCAAGGTCACTTTCAACATCCGGGAGGGCCGGGCGATGAAGATCCAGAGCCTGTTCGTCTCCGGCAACCTGGTCACCCGGGACAATGTAGTCAAACGGGAGTTGAGGATCAGTGAAGGGGACCCGGCCCGGGCTGACGAGATTTCCGCCTCCAAGCAGAATCTGGAGAGGCTGGGCATCTTTTCCGAAGTGAGAATCGAAGAGATCCCCATCTCGGAAAGTGCGGAGCATCTGGTCGTCACGGTCCGGGAAGGCGAAAGGAATTACGCGGGAGTCGGCGTCGGCGTAGAAACCCGGGCGACTTACTTGTCCGCTTCCTCGCTCCTCGATACGACTCTGCGCCTCCGGGGCACGGCGGAGTTCATGCGGGACAATATGCTCGGCAGCGCCGCCAGCCTGAGCTTTGTCGCCCAGTTCAGTCTGTCGGAGAGAAGGCTCGTGGCCACTTGGCAGCAACCTTACTTTTTCTTTTTCAACATCCCGGTACAGACGTACCTCAGCGGCTGGGCCGAAGCGGAAGACCGTGTCAGCTTCGCCTTCGAACGGGAAGGCGTCAGCGTCACGGGAATGCGGCCGCTTCCCTGGGGCTTTGACATTCTGCTCACTCTGGGATATGCCCGCACGACCCTGACGAGACTCGATTTTCCCCCCAACGAACTTGACCGCCAGTTCTATCCTTATTCCAAGACCTCGCTGGCCCCAAGCCTTGTCTGGGAGCGCCGGAATGACGCCTTCAACCCGGAGCGCGGCTATTTCTCCAGCCTGGCGCTGGATTGGGCCTTCCCCCTTTTTCAGACAGAATCCGATTTTCTCAAGGGTTTGTTCAAATACCAGCGATATTTCACGCTGGTTCCCCGTGTCCTCTTCGGCTCCACGTTCCGGCTCGGGCTCGGCATGGGCAAGATGCCCATCCACGAACGCTTCTTTGCCGGAGGCAGCAATTCCTTCCGCGGGGCGAAGTTCGATGAGCTCGGACCGAAAGATCCCGTCTCCGGTATTCCCGTCGGGGGAAAGGCACTCATCTTGTTCAATTTCGAATTCAACTTTCCGGTCGTCGCCTCACTTGGCAACCTCTCCGGCGTCGTTTTCTATGATGCGGGCAACGTCTTCTACAACCGGAGCGATATCGATTTCGGCAGCCTGGAACATGCCGTCGGGCTGGGGGTGCGGTATCGGACTCCACTGGGCCCGGTGAGGCTTGAACTTGGCTGGAACCTTTCGGACCCCGACAAGAGAGGAAAACCCATTGCCTTTATCACGATCGGCAATATATTCTAGTCTCATGCGAAGGGCCCGATGGGGAACGATCGCCCTGGCCGCCCTCCTGCTCTGGCCGTATCCCGTTCATTCTCAGGTGGTTGATTGCATCGTGGCCGAAGTCAACGGCCGGGCCCTGACCCTGACCGATATCCGGATTCTGCGCGACTTTTCTTTCGACCCGGACTCGAGACCCGGGGCGGCCTTGAGGACTCTTCGTGAAGTCCTGGAGGAAGCTATTGACCGGAGAGCCGTCATCGAACTCGTCCGTGAAGATATCGAGGTGGCCGAGCAAGAGGCCGACGACCTGCTGGCCCGCTGGAAAGGCCGGTGGAGTGCCGGACAATGGCAGGAGAGGCTGGCGGCTTACGGTCTTCAGGAGGAGGCGCTCCGGCCTTACCTGGAGGAGATGATCCGGTATTCTAAGATCATCGATCTCCGTTTTGGCCGAGAGATCGAAATCAATCTGGCGGAGATCGAGCGCCATTATGAAGACGTATACCTGCCCTCCGAAAAGGCCGCGGGCAGGGAGCCCAAACCGCTCGTCGAGGCCTCCGCCGATATAGAAGCCCGGGTCAAGTCTGAAAAGGCCGGACAGCAGGCTGCAACCTGGGTCCGGTCTCTGCTGGCGCAGGCCGACGTCCGGATCATCGACCGCTGTCTGGAGCAGGCCAAATAACGGGAATATCATGAAAAACCTGGCGCTTGTTTTTCCCGGTCAGGGTTCGCAGAAAGTCGGCATGGGAAGGGACTTCTGGGAGCGTTTCTCCCTGGCGAAAGAAATCTTCGGCATCGCCGACGCCACCCTCGGGTTTAGGATCTCCGAGATCTGCTTCGAAGGGCCGGAGGACAGGCTCAGGCTGACCTCTTACACGCAGCCCGCGCTGCTCACGGTCAGCACCATCGCTTTCCATCTTCTCGGAATGGACCCCGGGCTGGCCGCCGGCCACAGCCTGGGAGAATATTCGGCCCTGGTGGCTGCCGGCAGCCTGACCTTTGAGGGCGCCCTCCGCATCGTCCACAAAAGGGGTCAGTATATGCAGGAAGCCGTGCCGGTGGGCGTCGGGGCGATGGCGGCGATATTGGGATCCCCGATCACGGAAATCGAGTCGGCCCTTCGGCAGGTGAAGAGCGGAACTGTCCAGATCGCCAACTGGAACAGCGATGACCAGGTCGTCATCGCCGGACATAAGCCGGCCGTCGAAGAGGCCATTGCCCTTATCAAAGGAGCGCGGGCCGTGATGCTGCCCGTGAGCGCGCCGTTCCATTCGGCCCTCATGACGAGCGCCGAAGAACGCCTCTCCAGGGACTTGGATTCAGCCCAATTCCGGGACCTCCGGTTTCCGGTCGTCACAAATGTAGACGCCAAAGTCATCCATTCCGGTGAAGAGGCCAGGGATGCCCTCAAGCGACAGGTCAGCCGACCCGTACTCTGGCAGAGCTCGATGCAGGTTTTTCATCAAGAAGGCGTTGACACCTTCGTGGAGGCGGGGACAGGCAAAGTCCTGATCGGCCTTTTAAAGAGGATGGGTCGTCAATGGCCCGCTCCGCCCCGTCTTTTAAACGTGGAAGATGGGGAATCGCTCGAAAAATGCCGGGAGGCTCTATCAGGAACGGTTTGACAGGACGGCCCGGCCGTACCGAAGATAGTATTCTGCGGCGGAGGCGAGCGCGGCCACGACCGTCAGCCAGAGTCCCCACTCGGACAGGACATGGAATTTTCCCAGTACCTCCGCTCCCAGAAGGAGAAGGCCGATGGTCCCGGCCTCCAGGTTCATCTTGATCTTGCCCAGCGCCGAGGCGGGAATGTTGATCCCTTTGGAGGAGGCCATCGCCCTGAACCCGGATACGGCAATTTCGCGGCCGATGATGATCACGGCCATCCAAGCCGGGACGAGGCCATTTCCGACGAGACAAATAAGAGCCGATACGACTATCAGTTTGTCGGCAGTCGGGTCGAGGAGCTGGCCCAGGACAGTGATCTTTTTTCTTCTTCGGGCCCAGAAGCCGTCCAGCATGTCCGTGAGCGTGGCCAGGAGGAACACGGCAAAAGCCGCGATGTGGTTGCCCCGGAAATCGGAAAGGAGCACGATTACAAGAACAGGCACGGCGAGGATACGAAGGTAGGTCAGAGCAAGAGGGCCGTTCACTCGGTAAGATATACATCAGTCCTCGCTGAGTTGTCAACGGGAGGCTCGGGCACGGATTCGTCAGCATCCCTCTGCGTTAATCGGAGCGGAGTGTTATAATAATTAACATGCGCGTTAGAAAAGCCAGGAAAGCGGATTTCCTCCAGATCGTTCAGCTCGCCCGGAAGTACAGCTTAGACTATGCCGGAATGGAGGCCGACGATTTCTGGGTGGTGGGGGAGGCAGGACGGATCCGGGGAATCTGTGGTCTCAAAAGACACCCGGAGTGCGTGGAATTGTGCGCCCTCGGTGTCGAGGAAAAGTGGCGTCGTCTGGGCTTGGGGATACAGCTGGCTCGGGCGGTCGTCCGGAACGTCAAGGGAGAGCTCTTTCTGGCTACCGTTATCCCCGATTTCTTTGTCCGGCTTGGGTTTGAGAGGGCGGAAGCCGTTCCCGCGTCGATGGTCAAGAAGGCGGAATGGTGCGCCGGCTGCACGCCGGAGCTATGCACCGTCATGGTGAGACGAGGGGGAGATGAACCTGCCTCAGTTTCCTGAGTTCAAGCTCATCGGGCTCGAAGACCGAGATCTCTTGACAGCGGCTATCAACCGGCACCCTTACGAGGCCTGCGAGTTCCAATTTGCGAACATTTTTCTGTGGCGGCATTTTGAACACTCCAAGCTGACTATGGTCAACGGGAACCTCTGTGTCCTCTGCGAACCGCCTTCGGAGCCGGCCTATTTTCTTCAGCCGATCGGTGATAACGAGATCGAGGGGACCGTCCGGACCTGCCTGTCCTTCGCCCCCCGGCTTTCCCGGGTCAGTGAGGATTTCGCCGGGAGATACAAGGATTCATTCCGGTGCGAGCCCGACCGCGACAACTTCGACTACGTGTACCGGACCGAGGATCTGGCCGGGCTAAAGGGAAAAAAGTACGACGGCAAGCGCAACCGGATACGCAAATTCGAAAGGGATTACTCCTATACTTATGCCCGGCTTTCCCGGGATCACCTGTCCGGCTGCCGGGAGCTCCTGGCCAAGTGGCTCGAGGCCAAAGCGGCCAGCGACGGCTTCCTGGGCAACGTTTGGAGGGCCGTTATCGAAGAGGGATTGACGTGTCATGATGAGCTGGGTCTCCGGGGCGGGGTCTTTGAGGTCAACGGGCGAATCGCCGCCTTTTCGCTGGGGACGAAGCTCACACCAGAGACAGCGATCATCCCGATTGAGATCGTCGATCCCGGCTATGAGGGCCTCAGCCAGCTGGTCAACCGCGAATTTGTCCAGCGGGAATGGGCCGGCTTCCAGTTCATCAACCGCGAACAGGATAACGGCATTCCCGGGCTGCGGCGCGCCAAAACCTCCTACCATCCCCACCATTTCGTCAAGAAATATAACGTCTGGGGATGAATCTCTCTATCTTGCCAAAACAAGAGGGAGCCTCCAGAAAGGCCTCCCCAGTGTGGCTGCCATGAATTCCTGCTGTTACCCAAGGCGAGGGGTAGTGGCAGAAGAACCCCGTATGAGGAGTGAGGGGGCACGGTTTCTCAACCGAAGGGAGAGAAGAGCGAGCGACGAATCGAGCCCGTTTTCCGCGCTGGGAGAAAACGGGCGTGGTTTCGATGCCACTACCCCGAGCCCTCCTTGAAAAACTCCAGGGCCCTGAGTATAGTGGAAAATACCATGACCCGGGATACCCTCGTCACTCCGATGATGGAACAGTACCTCCGCATCAAGCGAGAGCACCGGGACGCTATCCTGTTCTTCCGGCTGGGCGATTTCTACGAGATGTTCTATGACGACGCCAAGACCGCTTCACCTATACTGGAGATCGCCCTGACTTCCAGGCAGCGCGTCCCCATGTGCGGGGTCCCCTATCACGCCGTCAACTCTTATCTGGCGAAGCTTCTCAAACGGGGTTTCAAGGTGGCCATCTGCGAACAGGTCGAAGACCCCAAAACCGCTCAGGGGGTTGTGAAGCGCGATGTGATCAAGGTCCTGACCCCCGGCACCGCCGTTGAAGTGGAGCTCGAGGGATCCAAGGAAAACGTTTTCCTGGCTTCCGTTTATTTCGGCCGGGAGGGCTGGGGGCTTGCCCTCATCGATTTGGCCGGCGGTCAGATCAGGACGACCGAGGGCTCTCTCGAGAAAAGCAGGCTCCTCGTCGATGAATTGTTCCGCGCCTCGCCCAAGGAGGTCGTCTTGGCCGAGGGACAGGCGCCGGAGGTGGAGCGTCTCCTCGCCAAGACCGACCTGGGGCCTCTCCTGCAGAGCCGCGTCGAAGACTGGGTCTTTGATTATCCCCAGTCGGAGAGCTCGCTTCTCGAACATTTCAAGGTCGGCTCGCTCGCCGGCTATGGTCTGGAGGAAAAGAGGCTGGCGGTCCAGGCCGCCGGAGCACTCCTCTATTATCTCAAAAAAGTCCGTAAGGGCTCCCTGTCCCTCGTCCAGAAGATCTCTTTTGTCCATGCCGCCCAGCAGATGACGCTCGATGCCTCGACCATCAAAAACCTCGAGCTTGTCCGCAACCTCCGGGACGGCCGGATCAAAGATTCCTTCCTCGAGGTGATCGATTTCACAGTCACGGCCATCGGGGGCCGCCTGCTCAAATCCTGGCTGCTCCAGCCTCTGGTTGACGATATCCCCATCAATGCCCGGCTGGATGCCGTGGAAGAATGGCTCGGGAGGACGGTCGAACGCCGGAATCTGCGGGAAAATCTGAAGGGCGTATTCGACCTGGAGCGGCTGACCGGAAAGATTTCCCTGGCGGCGGCCCATGCCCGAGACCTCGTCTCCCTCAGGCGATCACTCGCCCCGCTTCCTGGTATCCAAGCCCTGCTGGAGGGCTTCCGGGCCGGCCCCAATGCGGAGATCCGGGAAGCCTGGGACAACGGGGAGGATATCGCCTCTCTTGTCGACCGCTCCATCCTCGACGAACCGGCCTTTCTCCTCACCGAGGGCGGAATCATCAAGGACGGCTTCAATTCCCGGCTCGACGAACTGCGCGGCATCAGCCGCTCCGGCAAGTCCTTCATCGCCGGGCTCGAGAAAAGGGAGCGTGAACGGACCGGCATCAACTCGCTCAAAGTCCGGTATAACAAGGTCTTTGGCTATTTTATCGAAGTGACAAAGCCGAATCTTCCCCTTATTCCGCCCGATTACATCCGCAAGCAGACCCTGTTGAGCTCGGAGAGGTTTCTTACCCCGGAGCTCAAGGAGTATGAAGAAAAAGTGCTGACGGCCGAGGAGAAGATCGCCGAGCTCGAGCACTCCCTTTTTCTGGAAGTCCGGGAGACCGTGGCCAGGGAGACGGAAAGGCTCCAGCGCATCGCCGCCGCCGTTTCGCGGCTCGATGTTCTCTCCTCGTTGGCCGAGTTGGCCTCGCAACGGAATTATTTCCGGCCGAAGATCGACCGGAACGTCCGGATCGCCATCACCGAAGGAAGACATCCGGTGATCGAAAAAACGTCGGCCGAGCCTTTCATCCCCAATGATACTCTCCTCGACCGGGAAGATAACCAGATCCTCATCATCACCGGCCCCAATATGGGCGGAAAATCCACCTACCTCCGGCAAGTCGCCCTTATCACCATCCTCGGCCAGATGGGCTCCTTTGTTCCGGCCCGGCAGGCGGAGATCGGTATTGTCGACCGCGTCTTCACCCGCATCGGCGCCATGGATTACCTGAACGTAGGGCAGTCGACCTTTATGGTCGAGATGCTGGAAACGGCCAATATCCTGAACAACGCGACACCCCGGAGCCTTCTGCTTTTGGATGAGATAGGCCGCGGCACGAGCACCTTTGATGGGCTGAGCATCGCCTGGGCGGTCGCTGAATATCTCCATGAAAAAGAGGACATCCGGCCGATGACGCTTTTCGCCACCCACTATCACGAGCTGACCGACCTGGCCCTGACGATGAAAAGGATCAGGAATTATCATGTCTCGGTCAAGGAATGGAAGGACACGATCATTTTCTTGCGCAAGATCGTCCCCGGGCCGTCGGACCAGAGCTACGGCATCCAAGTGGCCAAGCTCGCCGGCCTTCCCCGCTCTGTGATCGAGAGGGCTAAAGAGGTCCTTCTCAACCTGGAAAAACTGGAACTCGATGAGACCGGGCTGCCGCGTCTGGCCTACCGGTCGCGCCGGAAGCGGGACAGGGCGCAGCTTTTCCTCTTTGCGGAAGAGAGGGAGCTGGAGCGGTGGCGGGAGCTCAAGGGAGGGATAGAGGAAGTGGATATCTCCTCATTGACCCCTCTGGACGCCCTCAATTATCTGAGCGATCTGAAAAAAAAGGTCAAGGAATCCGGGGGGCATTAGAAGGTTTCTGATTCGTCCTCGACGTCAAGCTCCTCTTCTTCTTTCTCTTCCTCGTCGTCTTCATCATAATCGGGCTCGTCTTCGTGCTGGGTCTCGCCGTCTTCTTCCTTTCTCTCCTCCAGGGCTGAATCGAACTCGTCCCGGTTTTCGTAACGGCGCAAGGTGTTGGCCACCGAGTCGCTGTAGCAGAGTTCCATGTAATCCTCTTCGATGATCCCGAAGACGGACATGCTGTGGCCGGTCTGAAGGTTGCCGACCGTCTCCACCACCTTCGCCTTCTTCTTGATGGCGTCCAGGGTCAGCCAGCTCATGATCTCGATTTCTTCCATGGAAACTCCGAGAGGAAAAAATAGCGCATCTGTATAAATTGTCAAGGAAAAAATTAGCTGCGCTGCTCCTTCCCAAAAGAGAGTGATTTTGTCATACTAATTACAAGAGGAGTAATGTGGCCATGAGATGGGATCGATTAACCGTCATGTCCCAGGAGGCGTTTCAAGCGGCCCAGGCGAAAGCCGAGGAGATGGGCCACCAGGAAGTGAAGTCCGAGCACCTGCTGTGGAGTTTCCTGGGTCAGGAGGAGAATGTCGTCGGCGCCGTCCTGAACAAGCTCGGCATCAGCCGGCCGAAGATCCGGCAGGATCTGGAGAAGGCGTTGGAAGGGTGGCCGAAGATAAGCGGAGGAGAAGTCTATATCGGGGCCGCCCTCCGGCAGATCATGAACGAAGCCCAGAAAGAAGCCGACAAGCTCAAGGACGAATACATTTCTACCGAGCACCTTTTTCTCGCCATGCTGAAGGACACGGCCGGGGGAGCCGGGAGGATCCTGGCCCAAAACGGCGTCCGGGAGGATGCCGTTCTCCAGGCCCTGGCCGCGGTCCGGGGAACCCAGAGGATCACCGACCCCCAGCCGGAAGGAAAATACCAGGTTTTGGAGCGCTATGGCCGCGACCTCACCGATCTAGCCCGGCAAGGAAAGCTCGATCCGGTCATCGGCCGGGAGGACGAGATCCGGCGGGTCATCCAGGTTCTTTCCCGCCGGACCAAGAACAATCCGGTGCTTATCGGTGAAGCAGGGGTCGGGAAAACGGCCATCGTCGAAGGTCTGGCCCAGCGCATCGCCAACGGCGACGTCCCCCAGTCGCTTAAGGATAAGCGGCTCATCGCCCTGGATATCGGGTCGCTCGTCGCCGGGACCAAGTATCGCGGGGAGTTTGAAGACAGGCTGAAGGCCGTCTTGAAGGAGATCCGGGAGGCCGGCGGCGAGGTCGTCCTGTTCATCGACGAGCTCCATACGATCATCGGGGCCGGTGCCGCCGAAGGGGCCGTGGACGCCTCGAACATGCTCAAGCCGCCCCTGGCCCGCGGCGAGCTCCGCTGTGTCGGCGCGACCACCCTCAACGAGTATAAGAAATACATCGAGAAGGACGCGGCCCTGGAACGGAGATTCCAGCAGGTCTTTGTCGGGGAGCCCTCGGTCGAGGACACGATTTCCATCCTCCGCGGCCTGAAGGAAAAATACGAGGTCCATCATGGTGTCAAGATCAAGGATTCGGCGCTGGTGGCTGCGGCGACCCTTTCCAACCGTTACATCTCCGGCCGATACCTGCCGGATAAGGCTATCGACCTGGTGGACGAGGCGGCTTCCCGCATCCGCATCGAGATCGACAGTCTGCCCGAGGAGATCGATGAGCTGGAACGCCGCACCCTGCAGCTCGAGATCGAGCGGCAGGCGCTGAAAAAGGAAAAGGACGAAGGCTCCAGGGAGAGGCTGGAGAAGCTCAGCCAGGAGCTGGCCGGGATCAAGGAAAAGAGTTCTTCCCTCAAGGTTCACTGGAAGCAGGAAAAGGACCTGATCGAGGCCATGAAGAAACTCAAGGAAAAACAGGATTCCCTGAAGGTGGAAGAACAGTCCGCCGAGAGGAGGGGAGACCTGGAGCGAGTGGCTGAGATCCGCTACGGCCAATTGATCGAGGCGACCAAGGAGACGGAGAAGCTCGCGGCCGAGCTCGCCGAAGTCCAGAAAAAGGGGAAGATGCTAAAGGAAGAGGTCGACGAGGAAGACGTGGCCGAGGTCGTATCCCGGTGGACGGGGATCCCTGTCAGCAAGATGCTCGAGGGAGACCTGGATCGCCTCATCCGGATGGAGGACAACCTAAGGAGGCGCGTCGTCGGCCAGGATCAGGCGTTGCGGGTTGTCGCCGACACTATCCGGCGGGCCCGGGCAGGGATTCAGGATGCGGCCCGCCCGCTGGGCTCCTTCATGTTCCTGGGCCCGACCGGCGTGGGCAAAACCGAACTAGCCCGCGCCCTGGCCGAATTCCTGTTCGATGACGAGCGCGCTCTGGTCCGGCTCGACATGTCCGAGTACATGGAGAAGCATTCGGTCTCCCGGCTCATCGGCGCCCCTCCCGGATACGTTGGCTACGAGGAAGGCGGCCAGCTCACCGAAGCGATCAAGCGGCGCCCTTATTCCATCGTCCTCTTGGACGAGATCGAGAAGGCCCATCCCGATGTCTTCAACATCCTGCTCCAGATCCTGGATGACGGCCGGCTGACCGACGGCAAGGGGAGGACGGTCGATTTCCGCAATTGCCTCATCATCATGACTTCCAACCTGGGGAGCCAAGTGATCAAGGAGTTCAGCCAGGACTATGAGACCATGCAACGCGAGATCCTGAAGATCCTGGAGAGTTCGTTCCGGCCGGAATTCCTCAACCGGATCGATGAGATCGTCATCTTCCGGGCGCTGGCCAAGTCGACACTCATCCAGATCGTGGATCTCCAGATCGACCTTCTCCGCAGGAGGCTGGAAGACCGGAAACTCCGTCTGCAGGTCAGCCCCAAGGCCAAGGAGCTGCTGGCGGAAAAGGGATTCGACCCGGTTTACGGCGCCCGTCCCCTGAAGAGGACGATCCAGCAGGAGATCCAGAATCCCCTGGCGCTCCGACTCCTGGACGGAAGGTACAAAGAAGGGGACACGGTGCGGGTCGAGGTCGATAAGGACCGCCGCTTCGTTTTCAAATAGCCCGGCTCCTTTGGCCTGCGGTTGAAAATTCAGCTAAAATATAGTAAACATATAGGCCGCGTCGATCCTATTAGGAGGTTCGCATGAAGACACAAAGAATGTTCGCATTTGCCCTCTTGGCTCTTCTCGGACTGAGCCCGCTCGCCCAGGCCAACGGACTCAACCTGAACAGCCTGGGAAGCCGGGCTTTATCCATGGGCGGAGCCTTCGTCGGACTGGCCGACGATTACAGCGCGATCTTTTGGAATCCGGCGGGCATGGCCCAGTTCGACAAAAACTACCTGGGATTCTACTTCACGGACGTCATCCCCTCCAGTACCTATCTTCTTCAGGTTCCTTCCCAGGTGGGCCTGGTCACGGTGGTCGATGCCAAGACCCAGAGCAAACACTATCTCTCCGGACTGCTGGCCTACTATCATCCCATAAACGATTACCTCGTCGCCGGGATCGGCGTTTATATCCCCTCCGGCCTCGGCAGCGCCTGGGACGGGAGTGACTTCACAGGCCTGTCCAACAACACCCCTTACGAGTGGGAGAGCAAGGTCGGGCTGGTGACGATCTCGCCCGCTCTATCTTACAAGATCAACGAAACGATCTCTGTGGGCGCGGCCCTCAACATCAACTACGGTATGTTCTCGATGAAGAGATGGGCCGGCAACACCGAACTTCCCCAGCCGCCGTACGAGCTAGACCTCGGGCAGTATGAAATGAGCCTCAACGGATGGGGCTTCAGCGTGACCGCCGGGGTGCTCGTGAAACCCAGCGAAATGTTCAGCTTCGGTTTCACCCTCCGGACGCCCAACCGCGTTAAGTTCAGCGGGGACACCTCGCTTTCCAACGTCGATCTCCTCGGCTTCAAGGAGACTTCGGAAGCGGAAACAGTGTCTCCTCATCTGACATTCCCTCTATGGATAGCGGGCGGGGTCGCCTTCCGGCCGCTCCCCAGCCTGACCCTGACCGGCGATCTGCAGTGGACGCAGTGGTCGACGCTCGACCAGATCGAGCTGAAGTTCATCGACCCCTACTGGAACCTTTTTATGGTTGCTTCGGGCGAGAACAAGATGCACCTGGAATGGGATGACGCCCTGCAGATCCGGCTGGGAGCCGAGTATAGGTTCAATGACAGCTTCGCCCTCCGCGGCGGTTATTATTATGATCCCACACCGACACCCGACAAAACCATGAATTTCCTGCTCCCGAGCTACACCTTCAATGTCTTCACGGCGGGGCTGGGCTATTCTCTGAACGGCCTGGTGATCGACTTCGGGTTTGAATTCCTGTCCGGAAAGGGGAGAGAGGTCGATTTCGCCAAGTGGCTCCTCGACCCCGAATTCGCCAACGCGCAGCCCGGCATATATGACATGAGCATTGTCGTCCCGAACATCTCGATCAGCTACAAGTTCTAGCTCCGGCCGGTTATGAGGATCAGGAAGGCCATCGTCCCGGCGGCGGGGTTCGGCACGCGGTTCCTGCCGGCGACCAAAGCCCAGCCGAAGGAGATGATCACCGTCATCGACAAACCCCTGATCCAGTACACGGTGGAAGAGATAGTCGGCGCGGGCATCCGGCAGATCGCCGTAATCACAAGCCGCGGCAAGTCGGCTCTCGAGGACCATTTCGACCGCAGCCCCGAGCTGGAAGCCTTCCTTGAGGGGAAGGGGAAATCCCAATTGCTCAAGGAAGTGCGGAAGATCGCCGAGCTAGCGGAGTTCAGCTACATCCGGCAGGCCCACATGCTTGGGCTGGGCCACGCCATCCTGATGGGGGAGGCCTTCGCGGCCGGAGAGCCGGTGGCCGCGCTGACGCCCGATGATATTTACGATTGCAAAGTGCCCTGCATCAAGCAGCTCACCCGGGCGTTTGAAGAACTCGGAGCTACTTGCGTGGCCTTGGGGCGGGTGGATAAAGAAGGGACGAGGAAGTACGGGATCGTCAAGGTCAAACGGCAGGTTTCGGAACGTGTGTTCGAGCTTTCCGACATGGTGGAAAAGCCCGGCCCGAAAAAGGCGTTTTCCGACCTGGGGATCCTGGGCCGGTATGTTTTCACGCCGCAGATCTTCGACGCCATCAAGAAAACGCCGGTGGATGCGCGCGGGGAGATCCAGATCACCGATGCGATCCGGGGGCTCCTGGACAGCCAGCCCGTCTATGGCGTCCTGTTCGAGGGAAACAGGTACGACTGCGGCAACAAGCTGGGGTTTTTGGAGGGAACGGTCGCGCTGGCTTTGAAGCACCCCGAGTTCGGCGGCCCGCTGCGGGAGATCATCAAGT
>CAYGXD010000018.1:0-42768 GCA_964353705.1 uncultured Eubacteriales bacterium
CTTCTCTCCTTTCAGTCGAGAAACCATGCCCGCTCAGTCGTCCACGGACTTCCTCCCCCACACCCTTCGCCTCGGTCATCTAAAAAGAGCGGCTTCCCTCAGGCCTCTTTCCGAAACGCCAACATTATCAGGGCCTTCCCTGATTGGTCAGGGGAGGGAGGAGGGGTTAATGGTCCTTAGTTCAGAGTCTTGGGGGCGTTTCGGATGTGCTGAACCTTCGAGGTCGCTTCTCCATCCTCAAGTTGTCTATCACATAAAAAGAGATGCTTTCAATGAGGTCTCATTTCCACAGGATTTTATCAATCTGGGGGAGATGGTATTCTGCCGCAATCTTCTTGAGGGTCTCGGCGGACAGTTCCCTTCGAGCCTGACCGCAGGCCTCTTCCCATTCGGCAAACAGGGGCGCGACATGGAACTCGTGTTTCTTACCCGCCAGGCGGTTTATCCCCTGAAGGGCGCGCCAGTGCGTGATCATCAGCAAGGCCAGGGCGGCGAAAGCGACGTTGGGACCGGGGAGGAGGGCGGCCAGCCCGCTGAGCGGGAGGAGGAGCGTTTCTCCAATAAGAATAAGGATATGCTTTGATCTTTGTTTATATAGAAACAAAGAAAATCGCAGCCGGATGCGCTTCTCCGTCCGGAGGCCGGAGTGGTGGATGGAGACGGCATCGTCTTCGATCTTCCGGATATGGATGAAGGCCTGCTCCTGGCGCAGGATCCTCGGAGGGAGGAGGGTGAGCTTCTTCTGCGCGAGCTCCCAGGCTCTCTTGGTGCGGGACACGGGAATGGAGATTTCCTTTTTAGGCTCGGAAGAGAAGAAGCGGTATTTTTCGCGGTGGTCCCGGACGAAGAAGAATTCCATGACAGCGGACCATCTTATCATTTCTCCGGACAGTGAGGCAAGGAGTCGAGCGCGGTATTACTTTCGCCTGTGCAAGAGGTAGATGAAGAAAGGCGCGCCGAAGAGGGCGGTGATGATCCCGATGGGAAGCTCTGTCGGGGAGAGAACGGTCCGGGCGAGAAGATCGCAGAGGACGAGGAAGGTGCCTCCGGTGAGGGCCGACAACCCGAACAGATACCTGTGGTCGGGACCGATGATAATCCTGGTCCAGTGCGGCACGATCAGCCCGACAAACCCGATGACGCCGCTCACCGAGACCGAGACGGCTGCCAGCAGGGTGGATACGGCCAAAAAGGCCTGCCGGACCCTGCCCACAGGGCTGCCCAGGGATTTGGCCATCTCGTCACCAAGCGCCAGGAGGTTCATATCCTTGGCCAGCCATTGGGCGATGAGCAGGCCGAGGATCACGTAGGGAGCGACCATCCCGACCTGCCGCCAATCGGCCAGGGTGAAGCTCCCGAGGAGCCAGAAAACTGCCTGCTCAAAGGAGTCCGACTTCAGGAAAAGAAGGAACGAGGTCAAAGATGACGCCACAGCGCCGGCCGCGATCCCGGTGAGCAGCAAAGTTTCCACCTTGAAGATGGCCTGGGTCCGGGAGAGGAGATAGACAAGAGAGACGAGGGCGAAACCGGCCCCGAAGGCAAAAATGCCCTGGAGGGAAAAGCCGAATGCGCTCACCGCCCCGAGGCCGAGGGAGAGACAGAGCACGGCTCCGAACGAGGCCCCGGAGGAAACGCCGACGACAAAGGGGTCGGCCATGGGGTTCTGGAAATAGCCCTGAAGTATCGCTCCGGAGAGGGAGAGGCCGGCCCCGACGAGAAAAGCCAAAAGGGCCCGGCAGAGCCGCAGGTCGAAAAAGATCGTCCGAAAGGACTGATCCTTATGGATAAGAAAATCCCAAAGGTCCGCGGGGCTGGTGCGGACGGTTCCGATCATCAAGGAAAGCCAGAGGGATGCGGCGAGGATGAAGAGAAGAGCGATCGCGAAGGCCGCTGTTCTTCGGGAGGATTTCATCGGCGGGCCTCGAATTTCTCGGGATGAAGTATGCGGGCTACCTCGTCCAGGGCGCCGATGAGCCGGGGCCCGAAGCGGCCGGCGACATTCTCATCGAGCCAGCGGATGTAGTTGCCCTTAACCGCCCCGACATCCTTAAGCCGCGGGTCGGCCCGGAACGATTCTCCCGCCTGGGAGAAGCGCTGCTTGTCCTTGGCCATGATGATGATCACATCCGGGTTTTCATGGATGAGCTGTTCGCGGTTGAGCTGGAGCCAGCGCCGCCTTATTTGGCCGGCGATGTTGACGCCTCCGGCCTGGACCAGCAGGTCGTCGAGATAGCTCCCCTGGCCGCAGGTCCAGAGGCCCTGGCCGTAAACGGAGAGAAAGACCTTGGGCTTTTCCGCGATATCACTCAGGACCAGGCGGATAGCCCTGTAATTATCTTTAAGGCCGGCGACGAGCGCCTGGGCCGCTCCCTCTGCCCGGGTTACCCGGCCGACCATTTCGATCGTCTGAAAGAGTCCTTCAAGCGATCCCCCGAGGTTGAGGACGTACACCGGAAAATGCAGGTTCCGGAGCTTATTGAGGACGCCCAAAGGGTTTCCCCGGAAGCCGATGATCAAGTCGGGCTGGAGGGACTGGATCTTCTCCAGGTTGGGATCGACCATCCCGCCGATCTTTTCCTTTTCCAGCGCCTCGGGCGGATAATCACAGTAGCGGGTGACACCAATCGTCCGGCTCCCGAGGCCGAGCGCGAAGAGAATCTCGGTGATGTTCGGAGCAAGGGAGATGATGCGTTGAGGGGCTTGACCCAGCGGGAACGGCGTGCGGAGGTCGTCATAGATGATCTCTTGCCGGGCGGGGATGAGTGTCGCCAGGACCAAGAAGAAAAGGATCGGGATCATTCTTCGGCCTGCCGTTTAGCGGAGGATCGCGGAATAAGCGAGATCTCGGGAAGCCTCGAGTGGCGGTTCTCGCGGATATCCACGTCGGTCCGGAAGACGTTCTTGATATTGTCCCGGGTGATCATTCCGGTGGGATCGCCCTGAGCCACGACCCGTCCCGCCTTGAGGAAGAGGATCTTCCGGGCAGAGGGGATGACGAGATTGATATTATGTTCGGTCGCCAATATTGTCTTGCCCTTTTCCTTCTGAAGCCTTTCCAGGATTTCGAAGACTTCGAGACCGTAGTTGAGGTCGAGGTGGGAACTGGGTTCGTCCAGGAAAATGAGCGGGGTGTCCTGGGCGAGGGCCCGGGCAATGAGAACGCGTTGCCGTTCTCCGCCGCTCAGATGGGCGATTTTCTTCTCCTGAAGGGGGGAGATCTCCACGAGCCGGAAGACATCCTGGAGGATACGCCGGTCGGCGGCTGAAAGCCCGGCCAGCCTTCCCTGATGGACATAGCGGCCCATGGCCACAACTTCGAAAACGCTGAAGTCGAAGGTCAGGTCCGGGGTCTGGGGGACGAAGGCGATCTTCCTGGCGACCTCACGCCGCGTCATACGAAAGAGGTGGGTGCCGTCGATAACAACCTCCCCGGCGACATCTTGAAGAAGCCCCTGCAAGGCTTTGATCAGGGTGCTCTTCCCCGAACCGTTCGGTCCCAAAATACAGGCGAATTCGCCTTTTTCGAGGCTAATGTCTATGTCCCGGACGACATCGCCGGCGCCGTAACCGGCCCGCAGGCCTTTGACTTCGAGGATACCCATCGGACTGTCGTTTTAATCTCTTTCGCTCGAAAAATCAAGGAACCTGTTGCGCGTCTCACAAAAGGAGACGAAATGTGAGAGCGTTTTGGAGGACCGGACTGTCAGGATGATTCCAGAGACCGCCTCAAGGCGGAAAAAGCGACGGCCAGTAAGGCTGTAACTCCCGCGCAGCCGAACCAGAGCGCGTCGCCGCCGAGATGCCCGTAGACCGCGGCCCCGGCCGCCGGGCCGACGATGAAGGCGGCGGCGATACAGGTCAGGCCGTCGGCCCAGAAGAGAAGCCGGTAATCACGGAGGGCCAGGATCCCTCCCACGGCCGGGCCGATCGTGACGCCGAGATTATTGGCCAGCCGGTTGAGGGCGAAGCCTTTGACTTGAAGCTCCGGCGGACATACTCTCGACATAGTAGCGGCGTTGGCCGGGTAAAGCGCTCCGGCGGCCGGCCCGGACGGGGGTGAACCCGAGCCGTTCCTTGACTTTTAAGTGGGGTTGAATCTAATATTTACCGGTACATCGAAAATCCCAGGATAATCAAGGACTTAATCGAGCGGGACGGACAAGATGAGAAGCGTGTATCCCTTCCGGGAGGTCGAGGAGAAGTGGCAGAAGATCTGGGCGGAAAGGAAGGCCTTTGAGGCCGTCGACGATCCCCGGCTGACGAAATTCTACTGCCTGGAGATGTACCCCTATCCCTCCGGCCGGATCCATATGGGGCATGTCCGGAACTACTCGATCGGAGATGTCATCTCCCGTTTCTATTTGATGAAGGGACGAAACGTCATCCATCCCATCGGCTGGGATGCCCTGGGCATGCCGGCCGAGAACGCGGCGATCAAACACGGCATCCACCCCCAGACCTGGACCCTCGACAATATCGCCCACATGAAACGGCAGCTGCAGAGCCTGGGTTTCTGTTACGACTGGTCGCGTGAAGTCAACACCTGCCTCCCCGAGTACTACAAGTGGAACCAGTGGATTTTCCTGAAGATGTTTGAGCGCGGCCTCGCCTTCCGTAAAAAAAGCTGGGTCAACTGGTGCCCGCAGTGCCGGACGGTCCTGGCCAATGAGCAGGCGGCGGGCGGCGTGTGCTGGCGCTGCGATTCGGGCGTCGAGCAGAAGGAGATGGATCACTGGTTCTTGAAGATAACCGCCTACGCCAAGGAGCTTCTCGACGGGCACAGGCTTCTCGAAAAATGGCCCGAGCATGTCCTGCTGATGCAGAAGAACTGGATCGGCGAGAGCACTGGCGCCCACATTTCTTTTCCCTTGAAGGACTCCTCCAAGGCGATCGAGGTGTTTACGACCCGCATCGATACCATATTCGGCGCCACCTTCATGCTCCTCTCGCCGGAGCATCCGTCCAGTCGTGAGCTCGTGTCCGATTCTCCTGAAAAAGAGAGGCGGCGCGAAGAAATGGTCCTGGCGGTCCGGGACGCCCGGATGAAAAGGGAACAAGAAGAGGCCGAAAAGGAAGGGATCGACACCGGAAAGAAGGCGGTCAACCCGTTCTCGAAGGAAGAGATCCCGGTTTGGATCGCCAATTACGTCCTGATGGACTATGGCACGGGAGCCGTCATGGCCGTCCCCGCCCATGACCAGCGTGACTTTGAGTTTGCCCGGAAGTACGGCTTGACCATCCGGCCGGTGATCGCGCCGGCCGACAATCCCCTCCCCGCGGATTGCCAAGAGCAGGCGACCGAGGATTACGGCGTTTTGGACAACTCCGGTGAATTCTCCGGGCTGGGCTCTGAAGAGGCCATGGAGAGAATGTCCGCTTTGGCCCAGGCCCGCGGGTTCGGCCGCAAGAGTCTTACCTATCGGCTCCGCGATTGGGGCATCTCCCGGCAGCGCTATTGGGGGACCCCCATCCCCATCATCTATTGCGGGAAATGCGGGGCGGTCGGCGTTCCTTACGAAGACCTGCCGGTAGAGCTTCCCCATGATGTCCAATTTACAGGTGAGGAAGGGTCTCCTCTGGAAAGAGCGCCCGGGTTCATGAAAACGGCCTGCCCTAAGTGCGGCGGCCCCGCCCGTCGAGAGACCGACACCATGGACACGTTTTTCGATTCCTCCTGGTATTTTTTCCGGTACACATCGCCGCACGATAAGGATGCTCCCTTTGATCCTGCTGTCGCCTCTTACTGGCTTCCCGTTGATCTTTATATCGGCGGCGTAGAGCACGCCATCCTCCATCTCATCTACGCCCGCTTCTTCACCAAAGTGCTGAGAGACCTGGGTTCCACCTCGATCGCCGAGCCCTTCCCTCACTATCTGGCTCAGGGCATGGTCACCAAAGACGGCGCCGCCATGTCGAAATCGAGGGGTAACGTGGTCGACCCCGACGAGATGATCGGCGAGTACGGCGCGGACGCCTTGCGCCTTTTCATCCTCTTTGCCTCGCCGCCGGAGAAGGAATTCGCCTGGGCGGAAGACGGGATCGAAGGCTGTTTCCGTTTTCTCAACCGGGTCTGGACCATCGTCGAGGAAAACAGCGACCTTTTCGCGGCGGGTCATTCCCGGCCGGCGAGCAGGCAGGCGGCCGAGGGATTGGCTCTGCTCAAAAAGACGCACCAGACCATTCGCAAGGTGGGCGAGGATATCGGCAAGCGGTTCCATCTGAATACGGCCATCAGCTCGATCATGGAGCTCTACAACATGATCCGGAAAGAGAAAGACGCCCTGCGAGTGAGCGAGGCAGGAAGGTCCGTTTTGGGCCGGGCCCTGGAGAGCATGATCGTCCTTCTTGCGCCCTTCACGCCGCACATTTCTGAGGAGCTTTGGGAACGGACGGAACACCGGGATCTCCTGGCCCGCTTCCCCTGGCCGTCCTTCGACCCCGAGCTCGCCAAGGAGGAGACCGTTACCATCGTGGTCCAGATTAACGGCAAATTGCGCGATAAGTTTGAGGCTGACGCGGCTATCGGGGAAGCCGAAATGAGAGAGCGCGCCCTGTCCCTTGACCGGATTCGCGCTATGATTGCCGGACAGCCCGTCCGGAAGGTCATCTGCATAGAGAACAAACTGGTCAACATCGTCGTCTGAACGCCATGGAAATGAAGAAAATTTTCGCTCCGGTCCTGGCCTGCCTGTTTCTCGTCCACTGCGGCTACTACCTGCGCGGCACGGGGAGTTCACTGCCGCCGAACATCAAGAAGGTCGGCGTCCCCATGTTCAAGAATCTCACCACGCGCTTCGACCTGGATGTCAAGCTGACGCAGAGCGTTATCAACGAATTGGTCGCCCGCGGGAAGGTGGACGTGCTAACTGATTCGACCGGCGCCGATGCTCTTTTGACCGGAGAGATCAATGCCTTCAACGTCAATCCGATTGCCTTTTCCGACCAGGCTACGGCCGACCGCTACACCATCGCGGTGGTCGCCAAGATCGTTCTCCGCGACCTCACCAGCCAGAAAATTCTCTTCTCCAACCCGTCCTATGTCTACCAGGAGCAGTATGAGGTGCCGCCCGGAACGAGCTATGAGATGTGGGAAAGTCAGGCCATTGACAAGGTGGCGGAGAAGTTTGCCAGCAGTCTTGTAAACACGCTCCTCGAGGGGTTCTGATATGACGGCCATTGACGCCCTGGCCGGGGAGATCAGGGAAGATCGTCTGGCCGCCGGTTATGTCTTCTATGGAGAAGAGGATTACCTGGCGGAGGAGTTCATCCGGAAGCTGAGAAAGGCCCTGATCTCGCCGGATGCCCAGATCTTTGGCCTTGAGAGGTTCGACCTGGGCCAGGTCCATTGGCCGGAAATAATCGATACCGCCCGGACAGCCCCCTTTTTCTTCTCCCCCTGGCGCATCGTCGTCGCTCGGACAGTCGAAGATAAAGGGGAGGTAAAAGAAGCCGGGGTAAGCAAGGAGAATTCCAAGAAACTGTCCTCGCTCGACGAGAAGATCCTCCGCGAGTATTTCCGGTCTCCGGCTTCGAGAACGGTGCTCGTCGTTGTGATCGTTGGGCGGGTGAAAAAGACCTACCCCCTGGTCAAGTTCTTCGATTCCCTTCGGCAGGCGGCGGTGGTTCTAATAGAGGTGAAGCGCCTGAAGCAGGGAGATCTCTCGGCCTGGATGGCGCAGCGTCTGGCGTCGTTGGGAAAATCGGCCACCCCAGACGCTCTCGCCCGTCTGGAGGAGGTAACTGGCAGCGACCTCCGCCGGCTCGATCATGAGATCGAGAAGATCGCGGCTTTTGCCGCCGACCGGAAGACGATCAATCTTGAGGACATCCTTCAAGTCTGTGACTGGACAAAGAGCTTTATCGAATGGGACTTGGCAGAAGCGCTGAAGAGGGGGGACCGGAGACGGTCTCTTCTGACCCTGAACCGGGCTTTTCAGGAGGGAGAAAAACCCGAACGCATCATCCACGTCCTGGCTAACTTCTTCCGGGATCTTCTGTTGGCCAAGCTCTGGCTCAGGGAGGGCCATGACCGGAAAGAGATTTTTGCTTTTCTCAAGCCCCAGATCAAGGAGTTCTGGGGCCTTTATGCGATAGAGTTCAAGGCCCTTTTCTCGCTGCTCGAGAAGCTTTCTCTCGAAGAAGTCCTTTGGGCGGTCCGGGAATTGGGAAAGATCGACCTTTCGATGAAAAGCGTGGATGTCTCGGTCGAGCCGTTGATCGAAAGGTTCGTGGTCGAATACTTCCACCGGCAGGCGAAGCCCAGGGAACGAAAGGGCCCTATTTGGAAGGCGAAGGGCTGATCAGTCCCACCTGGCGGGTAAGGCGGGACTTGAAGCGGGCGCCCTTGTTCATGTGAATGGCGCCCTTTTTAACGGATTTATCGATCAAGGACACGGTCTGGGGAACCAGCTTCTGGGCGGTTTCTTTGTCGCCCTTTTGGATGGCCTCCCGGAGCTTTTTGACCTGGGTGCGCAGAGCGGACTTGTTCTTCCGATTGACTTCGTTCCTCCGGATGCTGCGGCGCCGCTGGCGGACCGCCGAATTATGCTGAGCCATATCTTACTCCTCGTTTTGAACGCATATGATAAAATATATGACCGTTAAAGTCAACCGGAGCTAGTGGTCAAGCGCCCATGATCATCGTTTTGCAGCGGGTTAAACAGGCCCGGGTCGAAGTGGAGGGACGGACGACCGGAGCGATCGGGCGGGGGATCTGCCTTCTCGTCGGGATTGAAAGGGGAGACACCCGTGAAGACGCCGAATTCCTGGCCAGAAAGACGACGGAATTGCGCATCTTCCCGGACCAGGAAGGCCGGATGAACCTTTCCCTGTCAGAGGTGAGCGGAGAGGTTCTGGCCGTCTCCCAGTTTACCCTGGCGGGATCGACCAGAAAGGGAAGGCGGCCCAGCTTTGACGGAGCCGAGGAGCCGGGTCCGGCGGCTGAGCTCTTTGAACATTTGGTGGAGCTGATCAGGAAGAAAGGGTTCCGGGTGGAGACGGGGATTTTTCAGACCATGATGGATGTCCACCTCACCAACGAGGGGCCCGTGACTTTCATCCTTGGATCCCGAGAAGACCGCGAGAAAACCGGCCCCGTCAGCCGCTGAAGCGGACGCTGCTGACCTTGCGAAGGGCATTGCTTGCCGCCTGTCTGACGTAAGCGCTTTGGTCTTTGGTCAGCTTGACAAGAAGGCCCAGCGCCTCTTTGCCCCCGATCTCGCCCAGGGCCTCTGCGGCGCTTTTCCGGACGTCGACATTCGGGTCGGCCAGGGCTTTTTGGATAGCGGGGATCGCGGCGCCGTCTTTTCGCCGGCCGAGGATTCGAAGCACCGCGCTTTTGCTGTACCAGGGGGGCAAGGCAAGCTTTCCATAAAAAGGGGAGAGGTTCCAGATTTCTCGCTGGCCAAGCTCGTTGATCAGGAAATCACGGTTGGATTCACACGGGTCCGAGAGGGTTTCCAAGAGGACCCTGAGGACCCATGGGGCTTGGAGCCGGGATATGGCCTTCAGAATCTTGAGGCGCCTGTCTTTGTCGGGGATCGAGCCCAGTTTCCGGAGGACCGAATCGGAGTAATAGTCGTCCTTCTTGTCCTTCTCTTCGAGTTCTTTAACGGCGCGCTTGGCGGCGTTGGCGATCGCCCGAAAGTCGTCCTCTACGAAGCTTTTGTAGACCTCGGACTCCTGGTAGGAGGCTTCCCTCAGGAACTTGAGCGCCGTCGCCTTGACGAGGGGAGACGCCTCTTCCTGCTTGAGGATGGAGAGGAGGAATGCGATCCTCTCCTCCCTGGCCAGCGTATCGATACGGGTGTATAGGAATTTGATCTTCTCCTGCGGAGGCAGGGGCGAGAACTGTTCCGAAAACTCCTCTATTGTCATATCCGCCCTGACGGCGCCGCTGGCCACTCAGACCATATCCAGGATATGGCCCATCTTTTCTTTTTTTGTCTTCAAGTACTTGATGTTGGCCAGATTCGGCGGCACTTCGACCGGCACCCGGTCGACGATCTCGAGGCCATAGCCGGCCAGCCCGATGAACTTGCGGGGGTTGTTGGTCATCAGCCTGATTTTCTTCACCCCCAGCGCGACCAGGATCTGGGCTCCTATCCCGTAATCCCGCTGGTCGGGCTTGAAGCCCAGGCGGCGATTGGCTTCCACCGTATCGGCGCCCTGGTCCTGGATCGCGTACGCTTTGATCTTGTTGGTCAAGCCGATCCCCCGGCCTTCCTGGTTGAGGATGTAGAGGATGACTCCACGGCCCTCCTTTTCAATGATCTCCATAGCCTGGTGGAGCTGCTCCCCGCAGTCGCAACGGGAGGAGCCGAAGGTATCGCCCGTCAGACATTGGGAGTGCGCCCGGACCAATATGGGCTCATCCCGTTCGATCTTGCCTTTGACCAGGGCGACATGGTTTTCATGATGGATCTCGTCCTCGAAGATCATAATCCGGAAGTGCCCGTGCCGGGTGGGCAGGTCAGCGGCATCGATCTCCTGGACCAGTCTCTCCGTCTTCATCCGGTACTTGATCAAGTCCGCGATCGTCAAAATCGGAATGCCGTGTTCCCGGCTGAACCTCTCAAGCTCAGGCATCCGGGCCATGGTTCCGTCATCGTTCATGATTTCGCAGATGACGCCGGCCGGGGACAGCCCGGCCAGCCTGGCCAGATCGACGGAGGCCTCGGTTTGCCCGGCTCTGGCCAGGACCCCGCCCTCCTTGGCCTCGAGCGGAAAAATGTGTCCCGGCCGGACCAAGTCGGACGGTTGGGCCCCTGGGTCGATTGCCGCCAGTACGGTCCGGGCCCGGTCAAAGGCCGAGATACCTGTGCTGATGTCTTTCTTGGCGTCGATGGATATGGTGAAAGCTGTCTCAAAACGTGAGGTGTTGTCCCTGACCATCAGGGGAAGGCGGAGTTCCTCGAGGCGGCTCTTGGTTAAGGGAAGACATATCAGGCCGCGTCCGAACCGGCTCATGAAATTGATGATCTCGGGAGTGGTTTTTTCGGCCGCGATCATGAGGTCGCCTTCGTTCTCCCGGTCCTCATCGTCGACGAGGATGATGAGCCGGCCGGAGGAAACATTTTCCAGGGCCTTTTCGACCGTGATGACGGAAGATTTAGCGCTCATCGGATCGTCCATTGGTTGCTTTTCTCGGGTTGCGGAAGAAATAGTGAGTCCTTAAGCCCTGTTTTTTCCTCTAAAAACCCAATTATACACATATTTACCGATAATGTCACATTCCAGATTGACGGCCCGGCCGGGCTTGAGGTCCCGGAGATTTGACTTGGCTACGGTGAGCGGAATGAGCTCGACGTCGAATGAGGTCGACCGGACTTCGGCAACCGTAAGGCTGACACCGTTGACGGCGACGGAGCCCTTGGGGACGAAGAATGGCCGGAGCTGGCGGGGGAAGGAGACGGTAACGCGGCGGCCCGAAGGCCTCTCCACGACCCTGAGCACCCGACCCAGTCCGTCGACATGGCCGGTGACCAGATGGCCGGAGAGCGGGGTTTGGAGAGTCAAGGGGGTCTCCAGGTTCAGCCTGTCTTTTCCGTGGAGTGACCCGAGGCTGGTCTTGACCAGGGTCTCGCGAGAGAGGTTGAAGTAGAGCGTGTCCATTTCCCGGCGGAGGAGGCTCAAGCAGACTCCGTCGACCGCCACACTCTCCCCGATTTCGAGGGCAGGGAAGGACGACGAAACTTCCACGGCCAGCTCGCCTTTGGCCGGACGATAGCTCTTGAACGAACCTTGATGGTGAATGATCCCGTTAAACATCAGAAATATCCTTGGATGATGATGTCCTCCCCGATCGGGAAGGCGGAGAGTCGGCCCAGCCTCCAAGCTTTTTTAACCAGCCTGGCACCCTCTCCCTCCAGGAAGGAAGGCGCCTCCCTGCCGCCGATCAGACGGGGAGACACGGTCAGGAAGAGCTTATCCGCGAGGCTTCTCTCGATCATGGTCGTCAGCAAACCGGCTCCACCTTCGACGAGGATATGGGCGATTCCCCGGCGGCCGAGGCGGGCCAAGACCTCCGCTATATCAAGTCGACGAAAAGGCCCTGGAATCGTAAGGACCTCGGCTCCTCTTTTTTCGACCTCGGCTTTTTTTTTCGAGGAGGCGGCGGCCGTCGTGAAGACGACGACCTTCCCTTCGGCGAGCGTGTTCAGGATCCTGGCCCGCAAGGGCAAGCGCAACGCAGAATCGAGGATGATCCGGACGACCGTCTTGCCGGGCCATTGGGGATGACGGACCGTAAGTCGAGGATTGTCCTTCAGAATTGTCCCGATACCAACCATGATGGCATCATGCTCTCCGCGGAGGAGGTGGACGTAGTCCCTGGTTTCGGGGGAGGATATCCAGCGGGAGTCTCCGGTCCGGGTGGCCAGGCGGCCGTCCAGGCTGAGGGCGGCTTTCAGCGTGACAAAGGGGAGGCCGCTGGTGATGTGCTTGACATAGCTCTCGTTGAGGACGGAATTCTTCTCTCCCAGCAGGCCGACCGAGACATCGATCCCGGCGGCCCGCAGCCTCCGGACCCCTTTCTGATAGACGATGGGGTTAGGATCGAGGGAGGAAACGACGACACGTTTGGGTGCCGCCCGGATGATGGCCTCGACGCAGGGCGGGGTCCTCCCCCAGTGGACGCAGGGTTCAAGCGTCACATACAGCGAGCTCCCTTTGGCCCGCCGGCCGGCCCGGTCGAGGGCGATGGCCTCGGCATGGGGGCGGCCGGGCATCTCATGGAATCCATGCCCGATGATAATGCCGCCGCGGACGACAACAGCCCCGACATAGGGATTTGGGCTGGCCCAGCCTCTGGCCTTCTCGGCCAGGCCGTAGGCCATCTCGATATATGATGAATCCTGCTTATCGATCATGAGATCAAGGCGTCGACGAACTCCTGGGGAGAGAAGGGCAGGAGGTCCTGGGCAGTTTCTCCGATCCCGATATACTTGACTGGGAGACCGAGCTCTTCGACGATGCCGACGACGCTTCCCCCTTTGGCGGTCCCGTCGAGTTTGGTCAAGAATAGGCCGGTAATACCGGCGAATTTGAGGAATTCTCTGGCCTGGACAAGAGCGTTTTGCCCGATGCTCGAATCCAGCACCAGGAGAATCTCATGAGGCCCGCCCGGAATCTCCCGGCCGATGATCCGTTTGACCTTTTCCAGCTCGTTCATGAGGTTGGCATTGGTGTGAACCCGGCCTGCGGTATCGACAAGAAGGAGGTCGTGGCCACGTGCCTTAAAGGACTGGATGGCGTCGTAGACGACGGCCGCCGGGTCAGCCCCGTACTGTCCTCGAATTACCGGGATGTCCAGCCTTTTCCCCCAGATCCCAAGCTGTTCCTGGGCGGCGGCCCTGAAAGTGTCGGCGGCGACCAGCAGGACCTTTTTTCCCCGGTCCCGATAATAGAGAGCCAGTTTGGCCAGGGAGGTCGTTTTCCCGCCGCCGTTTACTCCCACCATCATGATTACCGCCGGTGAGTGGTCGGCGTCCGGTCCCGAGGGGTAGCGTCCGAGTATCTCGATGAGTTCACTGCGCAGGACCTGCTGGATCGCCGGAAGCGAATCGTCCTTTCGGGTTTTGTCCTTGATCGCCTGAATGACTCGATCCGTTGCGGCGGTCCCCGTGTCGGCCAGGATCAGGGCTTCGGCAAGCTCTTCCAGGATTCTATCCCTCGGCAGGCCGCTCTGGAAGAGGTCCCCCAACTTCTCCTGGAAGGCCTGGCGCGTTCTAGCGATCTTTTCCCTGAGGTTACCGAGCACGGCAGACCCATTATAGTTATGGGTTCCTATCCCGTCAATCAATGGCCCTGGGGGAAACGGACGATAGGCGGGTGAGGTTGAGCAATCTTGGGGATTATGATAAATATAGCGAGTGAAGATGAAACAAAACCGATGGGTGATCGCTCCGCTCCGTCCCGAGGCCGATGTCTTGGCTTCCGAGCTGAATATCCCCCTGCCTATCGCCCGCGTTTTGACCAACCGCAACGTCCTTTCGGCAGAGGCGGCCGAGGCATTCCTCAACGGGACCCTTGATGAGTTGCACGATCCTTATCTGATGAAAGGGATGGACCGGGCCGTCGCCCGGGTCGAGGAGGCCATCCGGAATAAGGAGAAGATCCTAGTCATCGGCGATTATGACGTGGATGGTGTTCTGTCGGTGGTCATTCTCCTCAGGGCGCTCGCCGGGCTGGGGGCGGAGGCGGACTATTATATACCGGAACGGATCAAGGAAGGCTACGGGATCAAAGAGGCCCATCTCGAGATCGCCAAGGAAAGGATGGCTCGGCTGGTCATTAGCGTCGATTGCGGGATTAAAGCGGTCGAATTTACCGCCAAAGCCAGGGCTGCGGGGGTGGACGTTATCATCACCGACCACCACCGGCCGGGCGATTCTCTGCCCGAACCGGTCGCTCTGCTCAACCCAGTGTTAAAAGAATCCGGCTATCCTTTTCCCGGCCTGGCCGGCGTCGGCGTCGTTTTCAAGCTCCTTCAGGCCCTGCTCCAGAAGAGGGGCAAGTCGGCTCAGCTCCAACACTATGCCAAGCTGGTGGCCATCGGCACCATCGCCGATGTGGCCGATCTGCGGGGAGAAAACCGGCTTCTTGTCAGGTCCGGCCTTAAAGGGCTGGAGAAGGTCTCTAACCGCGGCCTGCGCAGCCTCCTCGACCAGTGCGGGGTGCTCGACCGGAAGGTCAGCGAGGGCGATGTCGGATTTCGGATCGCTCCCCGGATCAATGCCGCCGGCCGTATGGGGACCGCCGGGGACGCCGTCCGGCTCTTCTTTTCGGATGACGAGAGCGAATCTTCTCGCCTGGCCCGTCGGTTGAGCGAGTTGAACTCGCAGCGACAGAATACCGAGGACAAGATCTACTCTGCGGCTATGCGGCGGGTCAGAGAGGGCTCCCTCGACCGCCGCTACAAGATGTTGATCCTGGGGTGTGAGACCTGGCACCGCGGGATCATCGGCATCGTCGCTTCCAAGCTCAAAGATTTCTTCTACCGCCCGGTGCTTCTGTTCACTTACGAGGACGGCAAGGCGCACGGGTCGGGGAGGAGCATAAGCGAGCTTTCCCTGATCGAATGCCTGGACTCCTGCAGGGATGTCTTCCTTGATTACGGCGGACATACTCTGGCTGTCGGCTGCGTCCTGCCGAGGGAGAGGATGGGTTTGCTCAAGGAGCGGATCAACCGGGAGGTCGAGGCGAGACTGAAAGGCGATGAACTGCAGAAAAAAGTGAGGATCGATGTCCGGCTGAGCCTGGCTGAGATTGAACCTTCATTCCTGGAGAGCTACGTGCGCTTGGCTCCGTTCGGTGTCGGCAACCCGAAACCGACTTTTCTCAGTGAAGGCATCGAGGTGGTGGGCACTCCTCAGGTCCTCCAGGGGAAACACCTTAAATTCCTGGCCCGTCAGGATAACCGGATGATCGAGGCCCTGGCCTGGGACCGGAAAGATTGGCAGGAAGAGGTACGGAACGGCGCCCGCCTCGATATCGTCTATTCTCTTCGAGCCTCCACTTTTCTCGGCGAAGAACAATACAGCCTTTCTCTCGAGGCTGTCCAAGCCTCAGAAAAATGACCAGACCGTCTTTGACAAAAGTGCTTCGGTTTGTCATTGTCCTGGTGCTTCTTGTCGTAACGGCGGTCATATTCTCTTATTTTTTCTCTCACCGCCGGCCCCGGCCTACGACCCCGCCCAAGACAGAGGAAATGCCGGCCCAGAAGGTCGAAAAGCAGGAGGGCATAGAGCATTTCGACTTCAAGGGAGACCGGGTAATCCGGGCTAAAGCGAAGAAGCACTATGCCGGCGAAGACGGTCGCTACTATCTGGATGGAGACGTCGAAATCCGCGACCTCGGAAGAAAAAAAAGCGAGGAAATCGCCCTCTTTGGGCAGAAGGTCTCCTATGACAAGGACTGGGAAGAGGCCTTTTTAGAAGGAGACGCCAAGCTCCTTTATCAAGGGCTGACTGTTGAGTCCCCGTTCTTCTCCTACCTGAAAAACCAGGAGATATTGTCCACGGACCGAGGGGTTGTCTTTTCGTCCCGGAAGATTTCGGGAAAAGCCCAGAAAATGGAATATTCTTTCAGGAAGAACTCTATCCGGCTCGAGGGCGAAGTTATCCTTGATCTCCGCGACCAGGCTGAAGCCGACGCGCCGTTTATAGTGCGTGGTGATGTTATCACCTTCCAGAGAAAGCAAAAAAGGGGCCAGGTCGAAGGGAACGCCTTCTTTTCCTTCGGCCGGAGCCGTGGCCGGGCCGAATCTCTTCTCTTCATCCTGACTCCTGATGAGCAGGGCGTCCGGGGTTTCTTCTTAAAAGGGAACGTCCAGGCTATCCTCGTCGAGGAAAAGGAGCCTTTGCCGGGAGAAACAAAGCCGGGGGGACAGGAAAGGGAGATCTCGGCTGACGAGATCGACGTCCGGGCCCACAAAGACAAGCGGAGGCTCCAAAAAGTGGAGGCCCGGGGCCGGTGTGTTCTGAAGACCTCCGCCCCGGAAGGACAGACGACCGAGGTCAGCTCGGGCCGGATGAAGATGGTCTTCGACCGCCGGGGGATGTTAAAGGAATTTTCGGCTATGAGCGCGGCCCGGCTGGTCGAACGGAAGCCGACGTCCGAAGTTGAGCGGACGATCACGGGTGAAGAGATCATCCTGGGAGGAAAGGGAAAAACCTGGAATATCAAGGCCCCGGAAGGGGGGGAGGCGCGGGTCGATTCCCCCGACAGCGATGTCACGGCCAAATCCGTGACCATATCCCCTCGGCGCGAGGCTCTGGGGGCGGAGGGCGATGTCAAGGTTATCGTCAAACTCCGGCGGGAGGAAGGCGAAAGCGTGGGTTTTTTTTCGGGGGACGAGCCCGTCTTGGGTTCGTCGGAAAAAATGAGATTTGAGAAGACGTCCGAGCGTTTAGAGCTAGAAGAGGGCGTTCGCATGTGGCAGGGCAAACAGGTGCTTTCCTCCGACAAATTGACCGTCCTGAAGAAGACGGGCGAGATGACGGCCGAAGGGAAGGTCAGGACCACTTTCACGAGGCTCCCCAAGAACGAGGGCGCGTCCGAAGAGAAAATCGAGATCGGGGGCGAGAAGATGAGCTTCAGTCCCCAGGAGAATTTGCTCAATTTTGAGAACGATTGCTCGCTTAAGTCCAAGGACGTGGAGCTGCATTCCGACTGGATCGTGGTCGTTCTCCGGGAGAAGACGGCGGAACTCCAGCAGATAGAGGCCAGGGGGAAAGTGTCCTTTGTGGAGAAGCTTAGGGAGGGCAAAGGAGAGAAGGCCGTTTATGACCTCGGAGAGGAGACTATCGTCCTGACCGGCAACCCCACTGTCATCGACAAAGAGAAGGGCGTCATCGAGGGGGAAAAATTGACTTTTCGCCTGGGCGAAGGTAGAATCCAGGTGGAGAACAAAGATCGAGAACGGTCCACAACCGTCATCAAATCTTAATCCATGAGTCCCCAGCTGAAGGCCGTCGGTCTGACCAAAAACTATCATCGCAAGCGGGTTGTCGACGGTGTCTCGGTAAGCGTCGAGAAAGGCGAGGTCGTCGGGCTGTTGGGTCCGAATGGGGCGGGCAAGACCACCACTTTTTCCATGATTCTCGGCCTCATCCCCCAGGACGAAGGCCATATCTATCTGGGAGAGGAGGACATCAGCGAATTGCCCATGTACTTAAGGGCGCAGAAGGGAATCAGCCTGCTTCCCCAGGAACCCTCCGCCTTCCGCAAGCTCAGTGTTGAAGATAATCTCGTTTCCATCCTGGAGGTCAGGCCTGAGGCTGCCGCGCAGGGAGACGGGGATGTCGGGAAGGTCCTCAGGGAATTCGGCCTGGAAAGACTGGCCAGGGCCAAGGCGTGCACCCTTTCCGGGGGAGAGCGGCGCAGGCTGGAGATCGCCCGGGCGATGATAACCCGGCCCGAGCACATTTTGCTGGACGAGCCTTTCACCGGCATCGATCCTTTGGCCATTCAGGATTTGCAAAAGATCATACTCTCCCTGAGGGAAAAGGGAATAGGCCTCCTTATCACCGACCACAGCGTCCGGGAAACGCTGAAGATCACCGACCGGGCCTATATCATCGATAAGGGGAGGATTCTCAAAGAAGGGTCTCCCGCTGAGTTGGTGCTCTCCGAGGAAGTCAGGAAAAGCTATCTGGGGGAAGGGTTCAGCCTCTGAGCGGAGGCAAGGAGAGATCGAACCGGCCATGATCTTAAAACAGCGGCTCGACCAGAGGCAGGTCCAGAAACTGATCCTGGCCCCCGCCTTGCAGCAGGCTATTAAGCTGCTGCCCCTCACTAACTTGGATCTCATCGAGGTCATCGACAGCGAGCTGTCTCAGAATCCGATGCTCGAGGAAGAAACCCAGGAGAAGGCTGTTCGGGAGAAAAGCGAGAAGGCCGATGGACGAGAAGAGGGGGAGGACGGGGAGAGGACGGAAGCCCGGGAGGAGACGGAGCCCGCGGATGGCCAGGGAGCTCCAGATACCGCGGTCGACCTGGAATTTGAATCCCATTTCCAGGAGTATTTCGACGATGGTTTTCGCCCCAACTTCTGGGAAAAAAAGGAGATCCCGGCGCTGGAGAACATCGTATCCAAGAGCCCGTCTCTCTGGGATCACCTGAACTGGCAAGCGAACCTGACCTTTTTCGATCCGACCGATCGGGAGACCGCCCAAGTGGTGATCGGCAATATCAATGAAGACGGCTACCTCTCCTCTTCCGAGGAAGATCTGGCTAAAATGGCCGGGGTGGACCCGGAAAAGGTCCGGCAGGTCCGGGATAAGATCAGGATGTTTGATCCGGTGGGCTCCGGCAGCAGCGACGTCAGGGAGGCCCTGCTGGCCCAGATGGACTATCTCAAGCTCGATGATGAGATCACCCGTCAGATCGTGAACAGCCATCTGTCCCTCCTTGAAAAATCCGATTTCGTTCAGCTGGCCAAAGTGCTGAACGTCGGCCTCCAGGATGTCAAGAATCATATCGAAGTCATCAAGAGATTGGAGCCCACTCCGGGGCGGAAGTACAGCCAAGAGAAAACCTCTTACGCGTTGCCCGACATCATTGTCACCAAGGAAGACGATCAGCTGGCTGTCAGCCTGAATAACGAAGGATTGCCCCGGCTGAGGATTAATGCGTATTATAGAAAGCTGTTGGCCAAAGCGGCTCTGGAAAACGGCGAGGCCTATCATTTCCTCAAGGACAAGCTGAAGAAAGCGCTGTGGTTCTTGCGGAGCCTTGACCAGCGCGACCAGACAGTCTTCAAGGTCGCCAAATACATAGTGGAGCGTCAGCGCGAGTTCTTCGAAAAAGGGATAGATTACATTAAACCGTTGACCCTTATGGAGATCGCTCGGGAGATCGGGGTCCACGAATCGACCGTCGGCCGGGTGGTGGCCAACAAGTTCATGACCACCCCGTGGGGTGTTTTCCCCCTCAAATACTTCTTTCATAAATCCCTGGTGGGCGATTTTGGCGAGGAGATCTCTTCGCTGAAGATCAAGGAGAAAATCAAGAAATTGGTGGAGGGTGAGGACAAGAGCCGGCCCCTGAGCGATATCGAGATCGAGGACATCCTGGCCAAGAACAACCTCAAAATCGCCCGCCGGACGGTGGCCAAGTACCGAAAGCAGTTGAGGATTGCGCCGTCTCATATCCGGAAAAGGAAGTTCGCCATGGAGGGAAGTTCATGATCGTGCATTTTACGGCTCGGCAGATGGACCTTGCGCCGGAGGTCAAAGCCTACTGCGAGAAGAGACTCAAGGCGCTCGAGAAACTGATGGCGTCTGTCATCGAGGTCGACCTCATCCTGTCTGTGGAGAAATACCGTTATAAGGCTGAGATTCATGTCAAGACGAGGGGATCGGGGCTGATGGTTGTGGAAGAAACCCATGATCTAATGAACTCTCTGACCCTGGCTTTTGAGAACTTGGAGAAGAAGGTTAAGAAAGAGCGGGAGAAATGGAGGGAAAAGAAACGCCGCAAAGGCCGGGAACGGAAGCAATTGGCCATCCCTCCGCTGCAAGAGATGGAGATTCCCCGGATTATGCGCTCCGGTGATTATTCCCTCAAGCCCATGCTCCTGGAGGAGGCGCTCATCCAGTTCGATGCGGAGAAGAGAGATGTGTTCCTTTTTCGGAAATCCGGCTCTGCGGAAAAGTGGGCCGTGATCTTCCGGCGCAAGGACGGCCATTACGGGTTGATCGATCCCGACTGAAGCGGCCCACCGAGGAGATCACCGGCTGTGAAGATCCAAACGCTGCTGAGCGAAGACATGATCATCCCCGAGATTTCCTCCCGGGAAAGGGACTCCGCCCTCGAGGAAATGGTCGAGTTCCTTGAGAGCAAGAAGAAGATCCGGAACGGGAAGGATCTTTTTGAGAAATTGATCCAGCGGGAAAAATTGGGCAGCACGGCGATCGGAGACGGGATCGCCATCCCCCACTGCAAGTCGAAAGAGGCGGAGAGCCCCCTCCTGGTCCTCGCGGTCTCCAAAAGAGGAGTCCAGTTCGAAGCCCTTGACGGAAAACCGACCCATATCCTTTTCCTGGTCGTGTCGTCCCCGGACGACCCGGGCCAAAGTCTTCAGATTCTGGCCTCCATCGCCCACCTCGTCCGCAAGGCGGGCTCGCTGCCGAAAAGGATCATGGCGGCCAAGAATCCGAGGAAAATCCTTGAGATCATCCGCGAAGAAGAAGAAAAGCTGGAAGGCTAGAGAGCGGGTTAAGGCTTCTTCACGCCTCGTCCTCTCGGGGGGTCTCCTGCAGATCTTCGGCTTGGGGGTTATCATCACCGGCCACAGCGGCATCGGCAAAAGCGAAAGCGCCCTGGAGCTCATCTCCCGCGGGCACCGCTTCATCTCCGACGATGCGGTGGAAATAACCAGGAAAAAGGGCGGTGCTCTCGTCGGCCGGTCTCCCGCGCTCAGCCGCAATTTCATGGAGATCCGGGGCCTGGGGATCATCAATATCCGAGCGATTTTCGGCCCGCGGTCTATCTGCCGTCAATCCAAGGTGGACCTGGTCATCTGGCTGAAAAAGTGGCAGAAAGGGGACGAGTACGACCGCCTGGGCCTGGAGTTCCCCGCTGATTTCGAGATCCTGGGAGTGAAAATCCCCCAGCTCATCGTCCCCGTCGCTCCGGGAAGAACGATCGCCCTCCTGATCGAAGTGGCCTGCAAGGTCCATCTGTTGCGAAAAAAGGGGTATCATGCCTCCCGTGAGATCGTCAAGAAGCTCGACAGAGCGCTGTCCTAGAACCGGGGGAACGAATGAAAGATGACCACTTCCTAATCCTGACCGGGATGTCCGGGTCGGGGAAGACCGCTGTCAGCCATTTCCTCGAAGATCTGGGCTATTACTGCGTGGATAACCTGCCGGCCAAGCTCATCCCCAGTCTGGTCGATCTGTGGCTGCGGGAGGAGGTCGAGATCCGGAAAGTGGCCCTCATTGTCGACATCAGGGAGCCGGGTTTCCTGTCCGATTTTCCCGCGGCCGTGGAAGAGATCAAAAAGAGGATGTCGCCCAAGATCATCTTCCTGGATGCCTCGGACGAGACCCTCCTGAAAAGGTTCAGCGAAACGCGCCGCCCCCACCCTCTGACCAAGAAGAAGTCGGTGATCGAGGGAATCCGGATGGAGAGAAGGCGCCTGGCGCCGATCAAGAAAATGGCGGATGATGTATTCGACACGTCCTCCACCAATATCTCCCAGCTCAAAGAGCTTCTTACGCGGCAGTTGGTAAAGGGGCGCACCCTGACCATGCAGATCGTCGTCGTGAGCTTCGGGTACAAGTATGGGGTTCCTCTCGACGCCGACCTGATCTTCGACACACGTTTCCTCCCCAACCCCTTCTATGTTGACAACCTGCGCGACAAGACGGGGAAGAGCCGGGCGGTCCGGGCCTATGTTCTCCATTCCGCCGCAAGCCGCGAATTCAGGAACCGGCTGTTCCCGTTCATCGACTACCTCCTCCCTCAATTCATCGCCGAGGGCAAAAGCTACCTGACCATCGCCATCGGCTGCACCGGTGGAAAACACCGGTCTGTCGTCATCGCCGAGGAATTGAAGACCTATCTTCAAAAAAGAAGATATGATATAAAGGTTTATCATCGCGATGTCTTCAAGTAAGCGTGGACAATGATCGGCGGAATTATCGTTTCCCACGGGCGCTTGGCCGAAGAGTTGCTCAACGCCTTGACCATTATCTTGGGGGAAGCGCCCAATATTGAAGCCATCTCCATCGGCTGGTACGATGACGTTGAGGATTCCAAGAAAAGAATCAGCCAATGCCTGAAACGGGTGGACCAGAAGAACGGCGTCGTCATCTTCACCGACATGTTCGGCGGCACGCCTTCCAACTTGAGCTTCAGTTTCCTCCGGGACAACCAGGTGGAGATCATCACCGGAATAAACCTGCCCATGCTCATCAAATTCGTCTCCCTGCAGCGGAGCAACAACCTGAAGGATGTGGCCAAAAAAGTCGTCGAACAAGGGAAAAAGAACATTCACCTGGCCAGCGCCCTGTTGAGCTCGAAGCAGTAGAGGCACGTCCCCATGATTGAGAGAGAAATCCTCATCCGGAATAAACTGGGTCTCCACGCCCGGGCGGCGGTCAAGTTCGTCAACCTGGCCAACCGGTACAGCGCCTCGGTCAAAGTCATCAGGGACGACACGGAAATTGACGGCAAGAGTATCCTGGGGATCCTGACGCTGGCTGCGGTCCAGGGAAGCTCGGTCGTGCTGCGGGTTTCGGGCAAGGACCAGGATGAGGCGATGAAAGCCTTGACGGCGCTCATCAAGGACAAATTCGGGGAGAAAGAGTAATCAGCATGACCTTCATCAGGCTGCGGGGAAGCGGCGTCTCTCCAGGGATCGGTATGGGGGAGCTCTCTCTGACCGAGCCGGCTCTCTTCACGGCCAGGAAGGAATCCGTCCCGCCCTCGTCGGTTGACAGTGAGATGCGGCGGCTGAAAAAAGCGGTCGAGCGGACCAAGGTCGAACTGCTCCAGCTCAAGCAGGAAGTCAAGGGCAATATGGGAGAGGAGCACGCTTTCATCTTTGACGCCCATCGGCTTATCCTGGAGGACAAATCGCTTTTTGAAAGCATCAAGAACACCATCCGGAAAGAAAAAGTCCGGGCGGAATGGGCGCTCAGCGAAGTCAATCAGAAATATCAGGAGCTTTTCGACGCCATCGCCGACGATTACTTCCGGCAGCGGAAGTCGGACGTCTCCGATGTCCTGGCCCGGGTCTCCGCCAACCTGGAACTGAAGAGAAGGCGCCGGGCGGATAAGGAGCTGGGAAAGAAGGAAGTCCTGGTGGCCCATGAAATGCTGCCCTCCGAGGCGGCCCTCCGGTTCATCCGGGGGAACGTCCTGGCCGTGGCCATGGATATGGGCGGGCCGACTTCTCACACCGCTATCCTGGCCCGCTCGCTGAACATCCCGGCTGTCGTCGGCCTCCACAATATCACCCAGCAGGTCAAGAACGGCGACTTCATCATCGTCGACGGCACCGACGGCGAGGTCATCATCAACCCGCCTCCGGCGGTGAAGAAGGATTTCCTGAGCAAGAAGGAAAAGTATGATCACTATTTCCGGGAACTCAAAAAAACAGCGAAGCTCAAATCCGTCACCCTGGATGATGTGAAATTCCTCCCTCTGGCCAACATCGAGCTTCCGGAGGAGGTCGAGATGGCCTTCTCGTTCGGAGCCGAGGGGATCGGTCTTTTCCGCTCCGAATTCATCTATCTCCAGAGATCCAGCCTGCCCAAGGAAGAGGACCACCTGGCGGTCTACTCCCGGATCGCCAAAGCCGCTTACCCCGCGGCCGTCTATATCCGGACGATGGATATCGGAGGAGAGAAAAGCCTCCCCCAGCTGAAGATCGAGAAAGAGCCGAATCCCGCCCTGGGGTTGCGGGCCATTCGCTTCTCCTTGAGGCATCGGGATCTCTTCAAGGTTCAGCTCCGGGCCATCCTCCGGGCCAGCTCGCTGGGAAACGTCCGCATTTTGATCCCCATGATCACAGAAGTCGAGGAGATCGGCGAGGTCAAATTTCTTTTCGAGGAGGTCAAGCAGGAACTGGAGAAAGAGCGGGTCAAGTTTGACCGGCAGATCCCGCTCGGGGTGATGATCGAAGTCCCGGCGGCGGCCGCAATCACCGACGTCCTGGTCAAGGAAGTGGATTATCTGAGCATCGGGACGAACGACCTCATCCAGTACTATCTGGCTGTGGACCGGTCCAACGAGTACGTCTCCTACCTCTACAAGCCTCTTCACCCCTCCGTCCTGAGGCTGATCCGGTTCATCATCCAAACGGCCTTGAGAGAGGGGAAGGACGTCACCGTCTGCGGGGAGATGGCCGCCGACCCTCTGTGCGCTTTGGTTTTGCTGGGATTCGGACTTCGCACGTTCAGTATGAATCCTATCTTCATCCCCCGGATCAAGAAAACCTTGCGTTCGGTTGAGCTGAAAACGGTGGAAAAAGTTATCGAAGAAGCGATGAACCTAAAGACGGCTCAGGATGTCGAGGAGACCATCATCGAGAGGATCCTGGTCAAACACCCCAAGGCCTTTCTTCTGGGCCAGGTTATGTAAGGCGTCCGAAGTCGTCCTGAAGCCGGACGATGTCGGCCTCATTCGAGCGGCCGATCCAGAGTTCCATCACGCGTCCCGGTCGGCGGCCTACGCAGCGAAGACGGTGCGGCGTCCGGCAGGGGATAAAGATCTCTTCGCCTCTCTTGGGCCGCCAGACCCGTCTGCCAAGAGTCATCTCCAGGCCGGTGTCAAGGACGACCCAGAACTCACTCCGGCGCTGGTGATATTGCAGCGAGAACGCCCGGCCGGGGCTGACGGTTATGATCTTGAGGCTTCCGGCAGCGCGATGGGGGTAAGACCTGAATTTTCCCCAGGGCCGGACCTCCTCCTCGATCTTACTCCTGAACTTGAGGCCGGTCAGCTTCGCCGCCCCCGTCTTCAGACCCGATCGCTTAGAAGGGGACCTCGTCGTCTCCTCCTCCTCCTCCTCCCTCTTGGAAGCCCGGTTCCTCGTCCACGGAGATATCGGAAGAGGGGCTCTCGGCCGGGAAGGGTTCGACCTCGGCGGCCTCCTCCCGTTTGCCGAGCAGGACGATGTTCTGAGCCTCGATCTCCGTGGTCGATCTTTTATTCCCATCGCGGTCCTGCCAGCTCCGGGTCCGCAGCTTGCCTTCGATGTAAATCTGTTTCCCCTGAGTCAGGTATTTTTCGCAAAACTCGCCCAACTTGCCCCAGGCGATAACTCGATGCCACTCTGTCCGGATTTTGCTCTCATTGGTGGTTGGGTTGAACACTCTCTCGTTAGTGGCGATCGAGAAGCGGGCGATGGCCCGCTGGTTTTGCGGCAGGTACCGGAGGTCGGGCTTCCCGCCCAGGCGTCCGATGAGAAGGACTTTATTCAGGCTGTTGATATCTCTCATTTAGCGGCCAGCTCCTTGATCTTTTCTTGGGCGATCCTGGCCTCTTCCTCCAGCGGATACTTGCCGATCAGGAGCTTGAAGACGACCAGAGCTTCGTCCTTCCTCCGCAGCTCGACCAGGGAGAGGCCTTTTTTCAGATAGGCGGCCGAGATCTTGTCTCCCTGAGGATAATCGAGTATCAGGTTGTTGAACTCGTCGACAGCCTCATTGAATTTCCGCTGGCTGAAAAGGCATTCCCCGATCCAGTAGACGGCATTATCGGCCAACGGGCTGTCGGGGAAATTGTCCCGGTAGATTTTGAACCCGTCGGTGGCCAGATCGAAATTGCCCTTGAGGTAATCGGCATAGGCCGTATTATAGACTTCCTGGGGAGACAGCGATGTCGAGGGGACGGCCGGTGCCTTTGGTTCTGGCGGCGGAGGCTCTGTCTTTTGCTCCGCCGGCTTTTTCTCGGCGGGAGCGGCGGTCTTCTCCTTGGCTTCCTGATCCGCGCGAGGAGCCGGCGCCGGCCCCCCCTTCATTGTCAGCAGGTCTTCCGATATTTTGGCCAGAACCCGGTTCACCTGTTCGATTTTATCGAGCAGAAACTGGTACTGGGACGGGATATTCTTAATGCCGTCCTGGACATTGGCCTGGTCGGCCTGCAGGAGTTTCACTAGAGATTGGAGATCACGGACCTGAGTTTTCAGGAGTTCGATGTCGGCCGCATTCCGGTCGAGCTTTTCCTCCAGTACGAGCAGCTGCTTCTTGAGGACTTGGATGTCCTCGTAGATGAGTTCGTAGGCTTTTTTGCTCCTGTCCTGGCCGAAGGAAAGCGGGCAACACAGGACAAACGCGAGGATCCCCGCCAGGCTCTTGGACATCACAAGGCGCTTATTTCTCTATGACCAGAAATTGGGCTCTTCTGTTTCTCTGCCAAGCCATTTCGGTGTGCCCGCTGTCGAGCGGCTGGCTCTTTCCGTAAGAGATGACCTTTATTCTCTGCGGGGAGATGCCGAGCGACACCAGGTAGTCATATGTGCTCACGGCCCTCTTCTCACCCAGGGCCAGGTTGTACTCTTCTGTTCCCCGCTCGTCGCAGTGACCCTCGATCAGGATTTTGGCGCCCGCAAACTTCCTCAGCCAGGCAGAATTGGACTCGAGCACAGGCTTCGCATCATCGCGGATGAGGTAGCGGTCGTAGTCGAAAAGGATCATCTTCAGAGGGGCGGCGAGGTTGATTTCCTCGAGCGACTTGGACATGAAAATCTCTTCTTCGGTCATTTCCGGCTTTTTCACGGCCGGGGCTGCGTCCACCTTCTCTATTCTCGGCTGCTCTTTGGCCGGAGGAGGCGGAGGGGCGGTCTTGGCCTTCGGCTTGCAGTTCGCGGTAAACATGATAACCAGGCAACAGACAAATGCGAGGACGACGATTTTCTTGATCATTCCTCTTTCTCCTTCGGGAAAAATCTAGGAATACACGACGGATATTCCAATTTCGCGTCTCATTCTATCCAAAGTCGGTTTTCCCTGTCAACGGAAAAATTCGGCCGGGGCTTCGACTCTTCAATTGGACCAGTCAGGCAGCTTGTTGTTATCCAGAGAAGTCAGCCGGCGCAGGTTGGCCCCGTCATAGTCGATGGCGTAGAGTTGGATGGAGCCGCTTAAATTCGAGGTGAAGACGATGTGCCGGCCGTCGGACGACCAGCTCGGCGACTCGTTGCGGGCGTTGCTCTCGGTCAGCTTGACGATCTGGTTGTTGCGGAGGTTGAGAACATAGAGGTCGAAGATGTTCTCGACGCGGGAAACATAGACAATGCGGTCACCCGTGGGCGACCAGGCGGGGGCGTCGTGATAGGATCCGCCGAAGCTCACCCTTCTGACGTTGGAGCCCTCGGCGTCCATGATGTAGACTTGGGGCTGGCCCTGGCCGCTTCGGTCCGATATAAAAGTGATCTCGCGGTTTGTCGGCGACCAGGAAGGGGAAGAGTCGATGGATTCGTTGAAAGTCAGCCTTTTTGTATTCTTGCCGTCGGCGCCGCAGACATAGATTTCCGTGTTCCCGTCCATGGTCGAGCAGAAGGCCAGTTTCTTTCCGTCGGGGGAAAAAGAAGGGGAAAAATTAGTCCCTCGGGTCGAGACCGGGGAAACCTTTCCCGCCTCGAGATCCAGGATGTAAAGGCCCGCATTGAGGTTCTTGTAGGATGTATAGGCGATCTTCTTCCCGTCGGGTGCCCACGCCGGCATGTAGTCGCGAATCGTATTGAAAGTCAGCCGGGTCTGGTTCTGGCCGTCATAGTCCATCATATAGAGTTCGTCGTTGCCGTCGCGGCCGGAGACGAAGACGATCTTCGTGGTAAAGATTGCCTTCTCTCCCGAGAGGACCTTGACGATTTCGTCGGCCATGCGGTGGGCGGCGAGGCGGAGGAGCTTCCGCGATGCCTGGTAGCGTTTTCCGGAGATGTAGCGCGCCCCTTTGACATCAAAAAGCTTGCCCTCGAAGATGATTTCCTCGCCCTCGCCGCTCGTGACCTCTCCGACAAACAGGATATTGGCCTGGATGGACTCCCAATCCTTGAAGAAAATGTTGTTGGGGTCGAGAGGCCGGATGTAATCATAATATTTTTTTGGCAAAAGCGAGAAGATCCGGCTATAGTTCAGGTCGTCGGAGATGATCTGATGGAGCTCGGCGGCCGCCTCCCGCGCTCCGGCCGATGAGCTTCGCGTGAGGAAATTCGGAAGCGCCAGGCTGATGGCTGGAACTCCCTCTTTTAGGGTGATGTAGACTTCCTGTTGCGGGAACAGGGGCGAGACGAGAAGCAGGCTCAGCAGGATTAAGATGGCTGGTTTTGTCATTTGGAATGCTCGAAGATGAGATGGATGCCCAGGTAGGGCTCTTCGTACTCCCGGGGCAGCGGGGGAAAGGGCGCCGACGCCTTGACGGCGCGGACGGCCGAGAGGTCGAGCGGCGTCACGCCGCTCGATTGCTCGATCTGGATGTCTGATACCTGCCCGTTTTTCTGGATCCGGAAATAGACGATGGTCTGGAAGCTTCCGGAGATCCCCGGGTCGACAAGGGAAGAGAACCAGTTGGACGAGACCCGCTCGGTGATCGTGTTGAGATACCACACATAGGGAAAATTGGACAGCCCGCCGGGACCGTAGCCCGGGCCTCCGGGCCCAAAGCCGCCGCCCGGCCCTTCCCCTCCGCCGATGCGCAGCCCGGTACCCATGCCGGTTCCACCCTCGGTTCCCTCGGCTGTCCCGCTTTGGGAGGTGCGGTCTTCGGGAGAGGGTTCAGGCTTGGTAATGGCGGCCTTTTTTTCGACCTTGGACTTCGGTTCTCTGGCCGGCTTTTCCACCGGAAAGCGCATGGCCGGCTTGGCTTCCGGTTGGGCCTTCTGGGGAGTCGTCAAATCGCGGAGAGTCTCTTTTTTGGCCGGCGGGGCCGGTTTTCCGGCCGCGGGCTTTCCCGCGCCGCCCCCTCTTCCCCCCCCGCCTCCTCCAGGCACGACCATATTCAATGGGATATAGTGGACCAAGCCCTTCCTGGAGGGCTTGGGCAGATGCGGAGAGAGGATGATGAAAACGAAAAAGGCAATATGGACGCTGAGGGAGAAATAGACCGCCCTCTTGAAATGGAAGCGTTCAGCGCCGGCAGTCATCTTTTCCTTGAGGGCGACTTGAGCTCAATCGGCTCAGTGACAAGCCCGACGGCTTCGACCCCCGCCTTCTTGATTATGTCCAGCGTATCAATGAAAAAGCCGTAGTCGATTCCTTCGTCGGCCTGGATGAAAACGATCTTTTTTGGCTTGCCGGAGAAATAGGCCTGGAGCCTGTTTTCCAGGAGGTTGATGTTGATAACCGATCCTTCGACGTGGATAAGGCGATCCTTGGAGATGGTGATGGTCAGCCCTTCCTCGGCGGGAGCCGACTGAGTTTCCGCCTGGGGCAGGTTTACGCCGATACCCGACTGCATCATCGGCGCCGTGACCATGAAGATGACCAGCAGGACCAGCATAACGTCGATGAAGGGAGTGACGTTGATTTCCGAGAGCGATGTCCCGATCTTTCCTCTTTTGGAGGGGGATAGAGATTGCGGTTTAAGAGCCATAGAGTCGGTCGGCGATATTCAGGAATTCCAGGGTAAAATCCTCCATCTCGGTGATCAGGTCTTTGATCCGGTGGAGAAAATGATTATAGGCTATGACGGCGGGGATGGCGGCGAAAAGCCCCATGGCCGTGGCGATCAAAGCCTCGGCGATGCCGGGCGCCACTGTCATCAGGCTCGCCGACCGGACGATGCCGATCTTGAGGAAGGCATCCATGATGCCCCAGACTGTCCCGAACAGGCCGATGAACGGCGTCACGCTTCCCGTCGTAGCCAGAAAGCCCATCCTCTTTTCCAACCGCGAAACCTCGGCATTCGATGCCTTGGTGAGGACACGGCTCAGGCTCTCCAGGCGGCCGGAGTTCGGCGGGTTTTGAGGATTGGACTTGGACAGATGGGTGAGTTCCTTGAAGCCCGCGAGGAAAAGCGAGACCAGGGGGCTGCCCTGATATTTCTTGGCCGCATCGTTCACCTCGGACAGGTTCTTGCTCTTCCGGAAAGCCCGCAGGAACCGTTCCGACTGAGAGAACGCGGCCCGGATTGTTTTCCTCTTGTAAAAGATGATGGCCCAGGAGAAAACGGAGAAAAAGATGAGGATGAGAAGGACCAGCTGGACGACCTGGCTGGCCTCGAGCATCAGATTGATGATATTCATGATGATGTGTTCCAAAATTAGCACAGGAGGGAGGAGAAGTCAAACGGCCCCGGCCGGTTGACAAAAACAGGGTGAAATACTAGATTCCTCTTGAGAGGGAAGAGGAGAAACCGCATCAGCCTCCATAAAGAAAAGCTGTTCCAGCCGGCTCAGGTGCTGGCCATCAGCTTCGCGGCCGCCATTTTTCTGGGCGCTTTTCTCCTGATGGTTCCCATCTGCACAGTTTCAGGCAGGATCTCCTTCATTGATGCCCTCTTCACCTCAACATCGGCCATCTGTGTCACCGGGTTGATCGTTGTGGACACGGCTGCTTATTTCACAACCGCCGGCAAGTGGGTCATTCTTCTCCTGATCCAGCTCGGCGGGCTGGGGATCATGACCTTTTCAACGATGGTGCTTTTGGCCGCGGGACGCCCGATCACGATCAGCGACCGCATCCTGGTGCAGGAGGGCTATCACCCTGGATCGCCGCACAATTTCAAGGCTTTAATAAGGAACATTTTCCTGTTGACGGCCGCTATCGAAGGGGCCGGGTTTATTCTCCTATCCCTCCGTTTCCTCCGGGACGAACCCTTGGAGAAGGCTCTTTTCTCCGGCCTCTTCCATTCGATTTCGGCCTTCTGCAACGCCGGGTTTTCCGTCTACAGCGATAATCTCATGGGTTTTAGAGGAGACATCCTGGTCAACCTGACGGTCGCGAACTTGATCATCTTCGGGGGGTTGGGCTTCCTGGTAATCGGAGAAGCCGGCAAGGCGGCGGCCGGACTTCTCAAGGGGATGAAGATCCGGCTTTCTCTTCACAGCAAACTGGTTTTGACGACTACGACCGCTCTGATAGTCGGCTCATTTTTCATTTTTCTAGCCCTCGAAAACGGCGGAGCGCTGGGTGACTTATCCTGGAAGGAAAAGATCCTGGCTTCCTTCTTTCAGGTCGTCACTCCCCGGACGGCCGGGTTCAACACCATTGACCTGACTACCTTGGGCACGGCCGCCGTCCTCCTCCATATGTTTTTGATGTTCATCGGGGCTTCTCCAGGGTCCACCGGAGGCGGTGTTAAGACCAGCACTTTCGGCGTCGTCCTCGCTTTTATCCGTTCCAAGTTCGCGGCCCGGGACTCGGTCCACCTGTTTTACCGAACGATCCCTCAAAACAACGTGGTCCGGGCATTTACCGTGATCTCGTTGTCCATAAGCCTGGTCTTCCTGGCGGGCTTCGTCGTCCTGGTCAGTCAGCCGGGGATGCTGATGAAAGAAGTTTTCTATGAGGTCTTCTCCGGGTTCGGCACGGTCGGACTCTCTTTGGGCATCACTCCCCAGCTGAACGTCCTCAGCAAGGCGATGATCGTCCTGGTGATGTACGCCGGCCGGATCGGCCCCCTGACCCTGCTACTGGCCTTCAGCCGGCGCCGGGCCATCGGGAAATTCGAGTATGTTGAGGAAAGCGTTTTGATCGGCTAGAATGGAGGGCAGAAAGACTATGATGAAATTCGCGGTCATCGGCCTGGGGAGTTTCGGCCTAAACGTGGCCCGGACTCTGTATGAGAAAGGGCATGAGGTCGTGGCCATAGATAAGGACAAGGATAGGATCGAAGAGGCCAAGTCCTTTTCCTCCCACGCCGTGCTCACGGACGCTTCGGCGAAGGAGAACCTGGAGGCCCTGGGGATCACGGAAATGGACGTGGTCGTGGTCAGCCTCGGGTCGGCCATGGAGGCTTCCATCCTGACCGTGCTCCATCTCCACGAGCTGGGCCTTAAGCGCATCGTGGCCAAGGCCTCGACCGAGGATCACGGCAAGATCCTGGACGCCGTGGGCGCGACCGAGGTCATCAACCCCGAAAAAGACATGGCTGTCCGGACTGCCCTCAAGCTGACCAGCCCCCACATCCTCGAGAACCTGCCCCTCATTTCGGGGGTGAGTATTCAGGAAATCGCGCCGCCCGAACGGTTTATTGGAAGATCCCTTCGAGACCTGGACTTGAGGAATAAGTATGGTGTCCAGGTTCTGGCAGTCAGAGAGCTGATCCCGGAGCGGACGCTCTATGTGCCGCCGGCGGACTTCGTCATCAAAGACAGCGATGTTCTCATTGTCATGGGGGATGAGAAAATGCTGGGAAAAATGACGTCTTCCTGAGGCTGCCCCCTTATTCCTCGAGAAGCCCCCCTCAACTTACAATCGGGTTTTCGGCCTCCATTGAGAATAAACACTGCTTTTGGCGTCTTAACCAATGTCGGCTGTTTGGCAGGATTGACATATCTCTGATATGTTATTATTATATGTATAAGAGATATGTATGAGAACAACCCTGATAATTCCCGACGACCTGATGAAGGACCTGATGGAGGCGGCGGACGAAAATAACAAAACCCTCCTCGTCCGCCGTGCCTTGGAGGAGATGCTCCAACGGCTGCGGCGCGAAAGCCTGAAAAGCCTGCGGGGAAAGCTCCAGCTGGATATCGACCTTGAAACCCTGCGAAAGCGGGATCTCATATGAAGTCCGAATACTTTGTCGATACAAGCGTCTGGATCTCCTATTTTCGGGAAACCGGATCGGAATACGGGGACTTGATCGACGCGCTCATCGACGAAAACCGCGTTCACATCAACGGCGTCGTCCTGGCCGAGCTGCTGACGGGGGCGAAGGGTTCGGCCGAGTTCGACGGACTGGCATCGGCCTTGGCCGGCCTGAAATTCATCCCGGGCGATCGTGCTGCCTTCCAGTCCGCCGGCCGCAATGGGTTCCTTCTAAAGAGGAAAGGCATATCCGTTCCGTTGAGCGACGTGATCATTGCCGCCGATTGCATCGACCGCGCTCTCGTCCTCATCGAATCGGACAGGCACTTCGTAACGATCGCCGCCCATCTTCCTCTTAAAAGGCATGCCTCCCTGTAAGGCATCATCGAATCGTCATAGGCGACGGCATCTGTAGGCATACCTCCTCTAGGGATGGGACCTTAAACAGTAACGTTTTGGCGGGACTTCGCCTCCACGCGGGATTAGAGAATAAGAATTCCGTTTTTCTGGCGGGTGGGCTAAATGAGTGACCAAGCACCAATTTCACCTCACCCCATCGCCGGGAATGATAAATCGAGGGATTGTCGGATGTCAATTCGAGCTCAAAGCGGGTGGAAACGGCAGGCGATCCCCTATTCCTCGAGAAGCCCCCGCAGTATCTCCTGCGCTACCTGCTTGGCCTGGTTTCCCGTTTCCCGAGATGGGCCTACACAGGACGGGCAGCCTTCCTGGCACGGACAGACGTTGATAGTCTTCAAGCTGTGTTTAAGGAGGTCTTTCTCCAGGTCGAACGGGGCGGGGCTCAGCCCGATGCCGCCCGGGAAGTTGTCGAGCTGGCAATGATTCTCGGAAAATCAAAAAATACCCTTGGCGGCGGCCGCATGGAGCGGCGCACTCGGCCGGTCAACCGGATCGCTCGGGCCCGGATTCTTTGGAGCAGGTGCGCCGGACGTTAGATCGCCCGCTGATAGACGACAATATCCTTTTTGTTCTCCAGGGTGATCCACTTGATCTTGGTCTGCCCGCCCTCCTCAAAGGTGATGATGTTCAGGGGAAAAGGGTATTTCTTTCCGTCACTGAAGACCAGGCTGTCGACGGCAAAGTACGCGTACTTCCTGCCGTCGGCGCTGGGATAGAAGTCGCAGGTACTGAACTGTTCTATCTTGAGAGTGAGAGTCGGGCTCCCGCTCATGTAGAGCTGGTTGCCGTCAAGATAAAATAGGCTGTTGTTGCCGACAGAGAACCAGAAATCCTTGAAGTCCATGCCGTAAGGGCCGAATTTTTTGCCGTCGATCGCGTAGACATACGTCTTGTTCATTTCCGCGCTAAACTTTTCGGGATCTTCGGCCGCCAGCTTTTCCTCTTGGCTGGGTGAGAGGGTGCCTGCGCAGGCGACAGCCGCGTTTTTGCCGTCCGGGCTGAGCTTGATGTCGCGGGGAGAGCCGGCGATGGGGACCCGCCGCCCGTCGGAACAAATGATCCAGAGCTTGTCCTTTTCATTGGCCGTGAAATATACCCGCGATCCGTCGGGCGTTGCCAGGAGACTGAGCACGGAAAGATAAGGTCCGAAGGTTTTCCCCTTAAACTCGACCCTCTGATTGCCGTTGTCGTCTACTTCAGTCGAGGGGACTGCATCCTCCGGCAATTGCGTCTGGTCGGGAGTGTAATCGGCGCAATCCCGGTAAATGCCGGTCGATACGTCCTCGTCGTCGTAGCCCGCCTGCATGACCTCAACGAGTTTGTTAAACGGGCCCTTCTTGTTCCCGTTCTTGACGATGAAGAACGGCGGGTTGTTGCCCCCTTTCCCCTTGGAGAGGACCAGGATTACGCTCTCCTTGGTAGCGGAAATGAAGATGGCGCTTTCCGGCCGCAGGAGCTCCTCGCCTGCTTCCAGAGAATAGATCAATTTGCGGACAGGCTGCGGCCCCTGGGCGAAGGCCGTCAAGCCGGCCAGGCCCAAAAATGCGAAGAGAGCCAAGGTTAGGGTTAATTTTTTCATGCTTATTTCTCCTTTTTAGACCCATGGAGGGTCTGTTTTCATCTTGTTCGCTCAATCGCCAGAGAATAAGAAATAGGTTTGGGCTGAGTGGGCCGACTGGGCCACCCCGGGTCGATTTTCCCATCAATCATCGATAGGAATCCTAAGACGAGACTCGAAAACTGTCAAGTACGGCTTAAGCGTGTGTGAATGTCGGCATGAGGCTGTCCGGGCCTGAAAAGACGCCGAAAATCAGTCCGGCCTCTCGTCCTCGACAGAGAGAAGATCATGAAAAATATTCAGCCAAGGTCTCCGGCGCTGACGTTCTCCTGGGTGAAGAGCCTGAAAACGCGATATGGGTAGGCCGATCTTCAAAAAGCCTCAATTGTTCTTCAGCTCCGGATTTCAAAAAGTACTCTCTAATTATTATACGATGATCGGTCACCTCTCCGCGCGCAAACTCCGGAAAAGCGCGGCTTATCATCCAGAATCCCGGCACAAAGGAAAGGTCCTGTTCGATATTGGCATGTCAAACCATAGGGTCCGACAGGCAAACATAGGCCGATTCCCCGGAGAGGTCGGCCTCGAGATTGGCTGCAGGATTATCTGATGGCCGTGCGATCGGCTACCGAAACGCTGATCCAATGAAGGGCCCGGAAGTCGCCGACACCCCATTCGATGACCTTTGGCTCTCCTCCACCGGCGACCTTTTCGAGCATGATCGACACGTGTCTTGGTTCGATCTCGGTGCTTTTCGACGACTGGCCGTCGATCGCTATGGCCCCAATGTACACGCACAGGGCGAGGAACGGAAAGAAATCCGCCGCGAATCCTTGTTTTGAGCCTTGGGGGTCGACATTGAAGCCCAACATGGCTATCGGGGGGATCCAGATCAGGTTGCCCAGAATGATGGGAGGCCAGAGCTTTCGATTCTTCACGCGGATTTTGACGGGTCGATACCCGTCCTTCTCGATCCGGATGACATCTGGCGGATCCTTCGCCAGCTTCAGGCTCAGGGGAGCCTCGCCCTGATAGGTGCCGTCCACGAGGACACGGGCGCCTGCGGGCCTGGCGGTGACGTGGACGGTTTGGTAGCTCTTGCCGACGATCGTCATACAGCCCTGTAGGGAAAAGACAGGCCAACAAACGATGAGCAACATAATTATAGGAATTTGGTTTTTGGCCGCGAAAGCAGCGGCCGGATTTTCGTCTCTTTTGCCCTCTCCAACCACCGTAAGGAAACATAGCCTGAGACGTCAAAAATGTCAAGGACGGATTGGGAGAGAAGGGATGTGTCGCAAGGGACGACCTGAGCCCAGATGAGCCTAAAATTCGATAGGCTTCTCCTCGCGGCAGAGGAGAGAATCACGAAAGATATTCGGCCGGGGTCTCGGCGGCCATCAGGACTTCCAGATAGGCCAGGTGAGGAGGGGGAGACTCAGGTCTCCGGCGCCGACGTCCCGGAAGGTCCCCGGACCGGCAAGGCTGGCTACATGCCGATCGAGATCCTCCGGCCGCCGTTGCCGAACCGGGGGTTGACCACCTGGCTCCGGGTGGAGCCGAAGGAGAAATTGAAGCCGACCGACAGCGAGTAATCGTAGCCCGTGGCCAGCTGCTGCTGGCGGAGGAGGATCTCCTCGTACGAAGCCCCTCCGGCCGGCAGCGCGAGCTGGTCGCGGATCTGGGCGTAGCTCGCGTCGACCTCGAAGCTCAGGCCCCGCCAGATGCGGATTTCGAGCTCCGTCTCGAGCTCGAGCCGGTTCTTGCTGAAGTCGTGGAAGTAATGGGAGCCCTCGAGCCGGATCGTGGCGTTGCCCCACGGCCGGACGACCTCGAAGGCGCAGGTCAAGGCTTCCTGGAGAAGGTTCTCGGAGGTCTTGAAATAGATGGTCTCCTCGATGTAGCGGGCGTGCGTGAAGCCGAGCCGGTAGAGGAACCGGAACTGCTTTTTCGTGTGTTCGGAGTAGGGGAAGACGTTGAACTCGACGGCCGGGGCGACGGTGAATCCCAGATCGAGATTGGAATACGTCGAGGATTCGGCCTCGAGGTACCCGCCGGCCGACCAGTGCTTCCCCAGGCTCTTGACGACGAGGGCCGAGGCCCCGAAGCCGTGCATCGAATTCTCGTAAAACGAGCCGTCGCCGAAGTCGAACCATGTGCCATGCTGATTGTAATAGACCGAGGTCTGGATCTTGAGCTCGGGCCGGACCCGGTTGGCCGAGAAGGAGGCGAAATACTGGCTGCTCCGGTACTGCGTCTCGCCCATAAGGAAGGCGTTGCCGCTCAGGCTGAAGACCCAGGAGTTCCACGGGTCGTTGACCGCGGTCGGCGCGGCCTGGTCGAGGAACCGGACCGAAAGGTCCCGGGCGACCGGGGTCTTGGCGGCGTAGCGCAGGAGGCCGAGCTTGATCGTCCCGGTCAGGCCGCGCCGGACGTCCTCGGGCCCGGCGCCCGGCTCCGGCGTGAAGGTCAGGGCGTTGTCGTCGCCTTGGAACTCCCCGAGGCCGGTGAAGACGAGGCCGAACGTCCCGCCCCCGGGAGGCCCCTGGGGCGAGACGACGACGTGGACCTGGGCGGCCGCGAGCTCGGACACGAACTCGACGAACGGAATTTCCGTCCGGATGGCGCCGATATCCGCGCCGGGCCAGTCGACGAAGACCCGCGGCCGGGGAGGCGGAGGAGCGCCCGGCCCGGGCGGGGGCACCTGGGCGGCGGCCAGGCCGGCCAGCGTCAGGAGGAGGGCGGCGAGGGTTTTGCGGGGATGTCTCACGGTCGTCTCCTGTCCCTCTAGTGGATCTCGATGCGCATGCCGCCGCTGCCGGACGTCCCGAAGCGGGGATTGATGACGTTGGTGAAGATGGAGCCGAACTGGAACTGGAAGCCCACGGCGAAGAAATAGTTGTCGGTCATGGGCAGCTCGTAGAGGCGCAGGAGCATCTCCTCGTAGGTCGGCTCGCGGGCGATGAGCGAGAGCTGGTCGTGGACCCAGGAATAGCCCCCGAGGCAGTAGACACTGAATCCTTTGTAGAGCCGGAGATTGAGGATGCTGAAGAGGTCGATGTGGTACTTGCTGAAGTCGTGGAGATAGTTCGCGCCCTCGACGCTCACGCTGACCGTGCCGAACTTCTCGCGGAGGTCGAGCGTCAGCGACAGCTCCTCCTGGAAGAGGGTTTCCTGGGTCTTGCCGTAGATCGTCTCCTCCCGGTACCTGACGGGTTCCAGCGACAGCGTGTAGAGGGCCCGGAGCTGCCGGCGGGTGGACTGGGAATACGGAAAGAAATTGTACTCGACGGCCGGGGCGATGCTCAGGCCCAGGTCGATATTGCTGTAGAGCGAGGATTCGGCCTGGGCGTTTGCCCCGACGGACCAGTGCTCGCCGAGGCTCAGAACGTAGAGACCGGTGGCGCTCCAGCGTTCGGTCGTCCCGGTGATCGTGTTCCCGTCGACCTCGAATTTCTGGTACGAGCGGTCGGCCATCAGGCCGAGGCGGACCTTCGAAGCCGGCGTGACCCGATTGGCCGAGAACGAAACCTCGCCCATCCGGTCCAAGTAGCTCTCCTCGCCCGAGGTCCGGCCCTCTGCCCCGAGGCTGAAGAGCCAGTAGTTCCAGCGGTCCCGGCCTGCGGCGGGCTTTTCCGGGGGCGCATAATCGACGGCGATGCGGCCGGCGATAGGGGTCCTGGCGACGAAGCTCATCAGGCCCAGCTTCAGGGCCTTGACCAGGCCGCGGCGGACGTCGTCGTCGGTGTCGGTCTGGGACGAATAATACTTCTGGAGGTCCTTGGCGTCCTTGTAGTCGCCCTGGCCGATGAAGGTGATCGTGTATTCGACCCCCCCGCCGCCGGTCGTCTGGGTGGTGATCAGGATGTGCACCTGGGCTTCGAGGCGGTCCCGGACGTAGTTGACGAAGGTGATCTCCGTCTTGATGTACTCCGTGTCGCAGAAGTCGCAGTCGAGGAAGACCTTGACGGCCGTCTTCTTCAGCTCGTCGACGCTGGCCTGGTCCGGAGGGGTCGGGGGGGTCTGGGCCGGGGCGAAGGACGCCAGGCCCAAGACCAGGGCGACGAGAACGTTCAGGGTCTTTCGCATGCACCAGCTCCTTCCCGGGCCCGGCCGCCCCCGCTGCGGCTCGGGTTCATCTGCCGGATCCGGCAACTTACGTGCCATAAAAAAACCGCCCCACTCAAGAGAGGGCGGAATGCTCCTGTCAATGTTATTACGACAGAGAGTAGAGAATGGTTTCGGGCCTAGAAGAAATAGCACGCCCGAAAGAGGACCCCGACGTTCTCCTGGGTGAAGAGCTTGATCTTCTTGAAACCGACGACCTGGGTGGCGACGTGGACCTCGCCGTGAGAGATCTGACAGCGGTCGGACATTCATCCATACGTGCGCAAAACCTCGGCAAAATCTGAGGTCAGGATTAAGCGACAATCAATCCTTTCCCCCGGATGGGGCTTGCGCCCTAAATGCCACTTGTGATAATGACAATTCGAGCTGAACACGGTAATTTTCTCAAAACCGCAGTCCAACAAGGCACGCGCCAAATACATGGTTCCTAGCCCCTTTTCCAGCGTGCCGAATCGCTGCATGGTTTTCGCAGCCGCATCGTGTGTCAGGACACCGGCTGAATCTTCGTCAGGATAGTCTTGCTCGCTCAACAGAATCTTCCCCCCGGGCCGCAGCATCCACTCCGCTCTGGCCATAACGGAACGCTCTCTCAAGCAATGATGCAATGCATCGAAGATGACAACCGCATCAAACCGCTGATCTACAGTGAACTGCTGAATGTCGGCGGCCGTAAAATTCACACTGACGCCTGCCGCTTCAGCATTGCGTTTGCCGATGGCGAGCGAGGCTCCGTTGACATCCACCCCTGTCACCTGGAATCCACACCGAGCCAGGAGGATCGAGGTCCACCCACAGCCACATCCCAGGTCAAGCACTGCCGCCCCGATCGGAAGATGCAGCAGCTTGATCATCGTTCCCATAGCAATCAAGAGATCTCCACTCTGACCCTGGGGATCACTGAACGGCTTTTTCTTTTCATACTCGTTATCAACCGGATATCTCACTTCTGCCTCGACATCGTAGTCCCGTCCTGTTATCGCCTTGAATGCCTCCCGCTGCTTCTTCACCATGGTCTCTTGGTCTTCCAGTGGGATAGTGGGAAAACGATCTTGCGGAGCTATTAACTTCTTTCGCATTCTAAGGCCCAGACCACGAAATCCTATCTTGGCTAACTCTTTGATTTTGGGGCTCATAGGGTTTCCGTCCTGTTATTGATAACCATGCTAAATCAGGCCCAGAGAGACTGTCAAGCCGCTTGGGCTCGAAAGCCCTGTTTTTTGATGTGCCGATATAAAAAAAGACCTTTCCTGAAGAAAGGATAAAGACTCGATAGGTAGTAGTTAAAAATAAAAGACAGAAGAAAGAGGCCTAGAAAAAGATACTTGATAATAGGTTTGCGCGATTCACTTCGGGAAATGAGTACAATAATCAAAACGAGGAAGGATTCGTAAGTGGCTCTGATGCCATTATCGCCGTCGCGGTCTCGGCGGCCATCAGGACTTCCTGATAGGCGATATGAGGCGGATCATGTATTTGCCCACCCGCTCGGCCTCTTTCTTAGTCTTAGCCCGGACCCGGCTGTGGACTGAGAAACCCGTGTGCCGCCAGGAGAGAAAGCGTTCTGCCCATCCCGGGCTCAGGAGTTCCTTGTGGACTAAAAATCCAAGGACCTCGCGGGCGAATAGCTCCGCCAGTCGCGAGTCGTCAATCCGGGGTATCTGATGGAAGGCACCCGACTTGGCCACTCCGCCCTCTGTGACCAGGAAATGGAGGTGGTATCCCAAGTTGATCCTGTTTTTTGCCACCCGGCACGGATTGCCATTTAGAAATGCAGGCTGGTCAGTTCGACCGAAATAATAGCGGATATGAGCCTGATATGCTCTTGTTTCTTAAGTATGGCCTCCAGGGGCTGAAAGAATAAGTTCTAAGAGCTTCTTTTTAATCACATCTCACCAGTAGAATATCCGCCCCATCGTCTCCACCTGTTAAGAAAATTCCTAGGAACAATGGAGAACAACGATCTCAACCGAGCCTGTAGGAGACCCTACAGGCTCGGTTGGCTGGAGGCTAAAGCTGTTGCTAGAGACAACTTAGCAGGAGGCGATGAAGTCCTCTCCTGTAGAGATAGGCGGCCCTGTTTTTCATTGCGTGGAGGATATGCCGTCTGATTCTGACTTCATGGTTCGTCGGATACAGACCGCTGGCCCAAAAGACTTTTTTGCTTAGGACTATAACGCTAAAGGTAGTATAATAAAAAAAAAGGTTATTTCCTGCTATCATCAAGCAGATTGATGCTGGCCATCCCTGATAGGCAGAGATATCCTAATCGCAATGAAAAAGGTTGGGTTCAACATTTCGTTCGAGGAACCGGGGCGAACATCGGATGCTGTCGGGATTTACATGAGAGAAATGGGCAATATCCCGCTGCTGACAAGAAAAGAAGAAATAGGCCTAGCCGAGGAAATCGAACGGGGAGATCAGATAGTCATTAAAGCCCTTTCCAAAACACATTTTGTCCAAAATGAAATTCTTTCACTGGAAGAGAAACTAGACAAAAATGATGAAGTCACCCTTGCTTTGTTCGATTCCACTGAAGAGGAATTCGCAACAGGAATACTCGAGGAGAAGAAGCAGAAGATTCTTGCCATGCTCAGTGAAATAAAAAAGTTAAACACCCGATTAAAAATAATCCCCACATCAAAGAAATATGCGGTCGCGCGTGGGCGTCTCATCGTTAATATGAGTCATCTCATCAGGGAATTAAATATCCGCTCTGGTTATAGAGAACAAATTATCGAGAGTCTCAGTGAAAAGCTAAAGGCCGTCGCTAAATTAGAAACAGGTCGGCAAGAATTAGATGCTGTTCTAGCCGGAGTTGAGGGCAAGAAAGAAGGAGAGGAACTAAAACTGAGAATCAATAAAATAGGCATGCTTCTGAGGTTACACAAGAAAGAGAGCGGTCTTGATTCACAGAAATTAAGAAAGACACTTCAAACCATCGCTGAGGGAAGGCAGATCAGCGATCGAGCGAAGAAAAAGCTTGTCAGCTCGAACCTGAGACTCGTGGTTTCCATAGCCAAGAAGTACAGCAATTACGGACTCCAGTTTCTTGATTTGATCCAGGAAGGAAACATCGGCTTGATGACAGCAGTGGATAGATTTGAATACCAAAGAGGGTATAAATTATCAACTTACGCCCATTGGTGGATAAGACAGGGAATAACACGTGCCATTGCTGACCAGGCAAGGACGATAAGGATTCCTGTGCATATGATAGAAGTCATAAACAAATTAAATAGAGTGTCAAGAAACCTTGTCCAGGAAAAAGGTAGAGAACCAACAGGTGAAGAGATTGCGAAAAAGATGGATTTGCCTGTCTATAAAGTTCATAAGATAATGAAAATTGCCCAAATGCCCGTTTCACTCGAAACCCCCATGCGAGAAGGAGAAGAGAGTAAGCTGAGTGATTTTATCGAGGACAAGGACACTCTTTCGCCCGTCGATGAAGTCATCTCTATTGATTTGAGAGAGAAAATTGAGGAAGCGTTGAAAGCTCACACCGAGAGAGAAGTAGGTATTTTAAAAATGAGATTTGGGTTGGGAAGCGGCAACGAGCATACCCTTGAAGAAGTCGGGCAGCAGTACAAGGTTACCCGTGAAAGAATAAGGCAAATCGAAGAAAAAGCGATAAGAAAACTAAAGCATTCTTCACACGGTCGAAAACTCAAGTCCTTTTTTGAATAGTTAAATCTATATCCCGGATTTAAATTTGAAGGAACGTTCCCTGACTTGCCACCCAATAGAGTGATACCTTAGGGAATGTTTCCCATTTTCCTCGGATCCAAGATTCAACGCCTTGTTAAAGAAAATGAATTTGGAATGATAATAGACAAAGCCATAGAGGACCTCTGGAAAGACTCCGACCCCGTCCTGCCCGAACTCAAGGCTGCCAGGAAGAACAAACTCCCGGCATAACTTAGTGGGAAAATTGTCTCGAAATGCTCCGCG
>CAYGXD010000019.1:0-41216 GCA_964353705.1 uncultured Eubacteriales bacterium
TGCCCATGAAGCATAGTCCCATTTCCAGGCGCGATTTCATCAGGAGTACCGCTCTGGCCGCCGGTTCCCTGATGATCGTGCCACGCCGCGTCCTCGGCGGACCGGGATATCTCCCGCCGAGCGACGAACTGACCAAGGCGGTCGTCGGCGTCGGGGGAATGGGCAGGGCCCATCTCCAGTATCCCGGTTCGCGTCTTCTCGCCGTCTGTGACGTGGACTCCGGACATCTCCAGACCGCCCTCGATATCTCGGGCGCCGGGGTCAAGGGATATAAGGATTTCCGCGAGGTACTGGAGCGGCCGGACATCGACATCGTCCATATTGCCACTCCCCCTCACTGGCACGCCCTGATCTCGGTCGCGGCGGCAGAAGCCGGGAAAGACATCTGGTGCGAGAAGCCGATGACCCGGACAATCGGCGAAGGCATCAAGGTGGTCGAGGCCGTCCAGAGGAGCGGCCGTATCTTTCGCGTCAACACCTGGTTCCGGTTCCGGGATATTTTCTACGACCTGGGCACGCCGGTGAAGCCGATAAAAAAAGCTGTCTTACACGGACTTTTGGGCCGGCCGCTCAAGGTCACGGTCAGCGGTATAACCGGTTTCGACTGGAAGTTCTTCTGGAGCGGAAAGACGTACCTTCCTCCTCAGCCGGTCCCACCCGAGCTTGATTATGATTTCTGGCTCGGCCCGGCGCCCTTCAAGCCCTACCATCCTCACCGCGTCCACGAGAGCTTTCGCGGCTACTGGGATTATGACGGCGGCGGACTCGGAGACATGGGCATGCATTACCTTGACCCCGTGCAGTACATCCTGGACAAGGACGGTACGAGCCCGGTCGAAATCGAAGCCGACGGGCCCCAGCAACACCCCGACGCCTGCGGCTCCTGGCGCCGGGTGAGGATGCGCTACGAGGACGGCTGCGAGATCGTCCTGGACGGAGAAAACCGGGATCTGGGAGCGGCGTACATCGAGGGACCGGAAGGGAAGATTTTCAAAGATCTCAACTCCGATATCCCCGGCCTAAGGGAGAAGGTGGCCTCGCTCCCTGATCCGGAGCCGGAACCGGAAGACTTCGCCGAGGCGGTCCGCAAGCGCCGGCGATTTGCTCTGAACGAGGCCAACGGCCACCGTTCCTGCACCCTCGTCAACCTGGCCAAGATCGCCGTCCGCCTGGGAAGAGCGCTCCGGTTCGATCCTGCGGCCCAGCGATTTATCGGCGATCAGGAAGCCGATCGTCTCGCTAACGAGCCGATGCGGGCCCCGTGGAGCCTTTAGAAAAGTGAAAATGCAAAAGCCGGCCTCGCTCCTCGTCTTCGTAATTTCCATTGCTCTGGCCGCCGGCGCCGCGTCCGGAGTTCCCGAGTCGGCCTCGACGCCGGCCCGGATCTCACTCCTTCTAGCTAAGTTCCCAGCGTCCGGCCCGGCAGAAAAGGTCTCCCTGGCCGCCGAGATATTCAATTTAGGGGAAACGGGGATAGTAGAGATCTGCCGGAGGCTGGCCGCGCCCGGGACAGCCGACGACAGCCTGGCCAGGTACGCTCTCGAGGCGGCCGGGACATATGCGATGAGGCCGGGTGGAGAAAGAGACAGAAACACGTACGTTCAGGCTGTCATCGAAGCTCTCAAAGGCCCGGCCGACCCGGAGGTAAAAACGTTCCTTATCGGCCGTCTGCAGCAGGCCGGCGGCCCGGAATGCCTTGAGCCGTTAAGCCGGCTCCTCTCCGACCGAGGGCTGGCCGAGCCGGCTGTCAGGTCCCTTCTGGCCATCCGCGCTCTAGGCACAGACAAGGTCCTCCTCAAGGCGCTCGGGCGCTCCGAGACCTCGAACCCGGCCGTACTTCTCAGGGCGCTCGGCGAACTGAGGAGTCAGGAAGCCGTCGGCCGGATCGTCCCCTTCGCCTCGAGCCAGGACGCGGATATCCGCGAAGCCGCCCTGGTCGCCCTGGCCGGCATCGGAGATCCCCGGACGGAGTTCCTGCTGAGCCGCATCGACATCGCCTCGTCGCCGCGGGAAAGAGCGGCCGCCGCCTCGCGCTATCTCCTCTATGCCCAAAGACTCTATGAGAACGGCCGGAAAGAGGCTTCCCTCCGGATAGGCCGCAGCCTTCTTTCCAAATGGACCGGTCCGGAGGAATCCCAGGTCCGGAGCGCGGCCCTGACACTCCTGACTTTGAGCAGCGGAAAGGAGGCGCTCCCCGACCTCGTCGAAGCAATGGATTCCCCCGATCCGGCTTTTCGGGCGCATGCCCTGGACCTGGCGCTCGAGATACCCGGAGAAGAGGCCACCGCGCAGTGGATCGCCAAGGCGCCCCAAGTTTTTCCCGAAGCCCGTGAACAGATCATCAGGATGCTGGGCCGGAGGGCCGACCGGACGGCACTGGTTTTCCTAAGAGAATGCCTGGGGAGTGGTGACAAGTCGATCCGGGCCGCCGCGATCGAAGCCGCCGCCCGGCTCGGAGGGGAGGATATCATGGCTGTCCTCTCTCCTCTCTGGCAGACGGCGGGAGAGGAAGAAGCCGAAGCCCTCAAGAAGGCTTACCTGAGCCTTCCCGCGGAAAAATCCGTCCCTGATGCCGCCGGGGCCTATACCGCCGCCTCGCCTCCGGCAAAAGCCGCCATCATCGAGATCCTCGGTGAGCGCCGGGCGAAAGGGCAGGCTGAGATCGTACTCGCCGCTGCGGAGAGCGGCGATGAGAGCCTCCGGAAAAGGGCGCTGGCCGCTCTTGAGGCGGTCGTCTCCGGGAAAAACCTGTCCCAGGTGATCCGTCTCGTGCAGGCAGCCGGAGAGCCATCCGAGATCGGACCTCTTCAAAACGCCCTCGTCGCCTCAGCCCGGCAGGCCGCCGATCCGGATAGTGGAGCCGGCTATATCATCGAGGTCATGCTTAAAACCAAGGGCCAGAAGCGCATCAACCTGCTCCGGACTCTGAACCGGATCGGTGGAGAACGAGCCCTCAGGGCTGTCCTCGCGGAAATCCGAAGCGCCGACCCGCAGGTCCGGTCCGTGGCCATTTATACTCTCGCCAACTGGCCGGAATATAGAGCGGCTGAAGAGCTCCTCAAAGTCGCCACAGCCGAGAGTTCCTTGGCCGGCCGCAAGTTCCTTTATCTCTCCCTTCAGGGCTATATCCGGCTGGTCACGGAATCCGGAGAGGCGGCCGAGGGAAAACTGGCTTCAATCAGAGAAGCCATGACCATCGCCCGGGAGCCGGCGGAGATAAACCTGGCCCTGGACGGCCTGGGCAGGATCAGGTCCTCTGAATCTCTGGGAATGATCGCCCGCTTCCTCGAAGACCCCGTCTTCCGCGACAAGGCCGCTCGATCGGCCGTCGAATGCGCCCTCCCCTCCCCGGGATTTGGAGGTCTCACGGGCTTCGAGACAGCCCGCACCCTGAAGAAGGCGGCCCAGTTCATTAAGAGCGAATATGACCGGGAGCAGGTGGAACAGTACGCCCAAACGCTTCTTTATAAAGAAGGATTTGTCCCTCTCTTCAACGGAAAAGACCTCAGCGGCTGGAAAGGTTTGGTCGCGGACCCGCCGTCACGGTCAAAGATGAACCCGGACGAGCTCCGGAAAGAACAGAGAGCCGCCGATGAAGACATGCACCGGCACTGGCGGGTCATCGAAGCCACTCTCGTGTTCGACGGTCGGGGGAACAGCCTCTGCACAGCCGAGGACTACGGCAATTTCGAGCTCTTCGTGGACTGGAAGATCGAGCCTCAGGGTGACAGTGGGATCTACCTCCGCGGCTCGCCGCAGGTCCAGATCTGGGACCCCGCTCAATGGCCGGAAGGCTCGGGCGGCCTTTACAACAATAAAAATGAGCCCTCGAAGCCGCTCCTGACCGCCGACAATCCGGTCGGGGAATGGAACACGTTCTTCATCCGGATGACCGGCGATCGCGTGAGCGTCCATCTCAACGGCACCCTTGTCGTCGATGATGTCGTCATGGAGAACTACTGGGATCGCGACAAACCGATCTATCCGGAGGGCCAGATCGAGCTCCAGTCCCACAGCACGCCGCTCTATTTCAAAAATATCTGCATCCGCAAGCTCTAGTAAAACGCGGCGCCCGCCGACGCCGGTCTTGCTTTCCCGCGCACTTCCCGCTAAGATTTTGCTTAGACACAATAGATTTCCCTCAATTGAAAGGAAGGTGAAGCATGGCCACAGAAGGAACTCCCGCTTCAACGGCTCGGCCCGGAAGGAAACTCGGGATCGGATTGGGCTGCCTGGCCGTTGTCGTCATCGGCCTTCTTATTCTCGTCACCTGGGGAGTCGGCCAATATAACTCCCTCGTTTCCCTCGACCAGAAGGTCAGGTCGCAGTGGGCTCAAGTCGAGAATGTCTACCAGCGCCGGGCGGACCTGGTGCCCAACCTGGTCGAGACCGTCAAGGGGGCGGCCGGGTTCGAGCAGCAGACCTACACCGCGGTCGCCGAGGCCCGCGCCAAAGTCGGCCAGATCAGGCTCGACGAAAGCCTGCTCGGCAACCCCGAAGCCTTCGCCAAGTTCCAGGCCGCCCAGGATGAGCTGGGCTCGGCCATCTCACGTCTCCTCGTGGCTGTCGAAAACTACCCTGATCTCAAGGCGACGCAAAATTTCCGCGACCTGCAGGTCCAGCTCGAAGGCACCGAAAACCGGATCACGGTCGAGCGCCAACGCTTTAATGAAACAGCCCAAGCGTTCAATACCAAACGGATGAGCTTTCCTACGGTCCTCTTTGCGGGATTCTTCGGTTCGCGTTTCGCCGAGAAAGCCTATTTTAAGGCCCAGGCGGGCGCCGAGACCGCTCCCAAAGTCAAGTTCTGACCGTGCGATCTTTCCGCGCCGGGACCATCGTCCTCTGTCTGTTCCTAGGCTTCGGTCCTTCCCTTTCGGGAGCGGAGGACATTAAAATCCCGCCGTCACCGTATCGCTGGGCAACGGACACGGCCGGCTTCCTTTCCTCCTCCGCCCTCGAAGCGCTTGACCAAAGGCTCGAAGCCTACTCCGGGCAAACGGGGCATCAGGTCATTGTCTATATCGGCGGGAGCACGGAGGGATACCCGATCGAAGAATTTGCGGCCAAGGCTTTCCAGGCCTGGAAGGTCGGCCGCCGGGGCCTGGACGACGGAGCGGTCCTCTTCATCATGGCCGATGACCGCGCCGTCCGCATCGAGGTCGGGTACGGCCTGGAGAGCGTCCTCCCCGATATCACAGCCGGCCGGATCATCAATGATGTCTTGATTCCCAAGATAAGGGCGGACGATCCTGACGGCGCGGTGAACGACGCTGTTTCGGCCATTCTCGGGGCCATATCGGGCGAGGCGGAGCCCGCTCAGGAAGCGGAGAGACGCGGCAAAAGTTCCGGCCAGGCCATCTTCATTATTTTCGCGATCATTATCTTCGCGATCATCTTCCTCACTAACCCCTCCTTGGCCATTTGGCTTCTCATCAACATGCTCGGAGGAGGGGGCCGGGGAAGCGGGAGCGGCGGGAACAGCGGTCCGCGATTCCCCAGAAGCGGAAGTTCCGGCGGATGGAGCCGCGGCAGTGGCGGAGGAGGGTTCAGGAGCGGCGGAGGCGGCTTCAGCGGAGGGGGCGGCCGCTCCGGCGGAGGCGGAGCCTCGGGCCGGTGGTAGGGAGAGTTCCTGATGCGTATCAGACATCGCCGCAAGCTGTTCAAACTCCTTGACCGAGACCGGGTCCGCGAGGCCATAGATGCGGCCGAAAAACGGACCTCCGGGGAGATCCGCGTTTCAGTTGCCCCCTTCTTTTGGGGCCGGGTGCGGCCCGTAGCCGAACGCGCCTTCAAGCGGCTGGGGATGACGGACACGCGCCTTCGGAACGGGGTCCTTTTTTTCATCGTGCCGGCGAGGAAACGCTTTGTCGTCCTGGGCGATGAAGGCATCCATGCCAGGGTCGGCCAGGAGTTCTGGGATGAGGTTGCCGCGAAGATGGCGGGGCATTTCCAGAAGGGAGAGTTCACTGAAGGCCTTGTCGCCGGGATCCAGGCGGCGGTCGAGGGGCTGTCCGTCCACTTCCCTTATGAGCCCGCAGCGGACGTGAATGAACTCCCCGACGCCATCGACACGGGCGGGAAGGCATAACCGAATCCGAGAGAGTATCCTGGCAGCGGGAACCTAAAACTGCCTGTTTTCGTATGATGAGATGAAATCCGACGGCTCTTCAGAGCCCTGATTTCTTCAGGAAAGGAGAAGGAGATGAAAGCCATAATCCGGCAGATGACGGCTCTTGCCACGACCTTCCTCCTGGCGGCGCTCGCGCTTCCGGCCCAGGAAACCGTTTCTCAGCCGGCCCGCGAACCGGCCCCGGCCGGAGCCCTGCCGGACCTACAAAACCCCGCCGATCTTGAGGCCTTCCTCGATGGAATCATGGCCGCCCACATGGAGGCGAATCACGTCGCCGGGGCGACCATCTCCGTTGTCAAGGACGGGAGGATCTTTTTCGCCAAAGGCTACGGCTTCGCCGACATCAAAGAAAGGAAACCGGTCCTGGCCGACCGGACGCTTTTCCGGATCGCTTCCATCTCCAAGCTCTTCACCTGGACCGCGGTAATGCAGCTCGTCGAACAGGGAAAGCTCGATCTCAACACCGACATCAACACCTATCTCAAGGACTTCCGGGTACCCACGACCTTTCCCCAGACGATCACGCTGACCCACCTTTTCACCCACACGCCCGGGTTCGAGGACATCATGACCTATGCCGTCCGAAAGCCGGAAGAGCTCATCCCCCTCGGACAGTTTATAAAAACGAGGATGCCGACCCGGGTCTGGCCGCCGGGGCAGTTCACGGCTTACTCGAACTACGGCACAGCCATGGCCGGCTACATCGTCGAGATCGTTTCGGGGATGCCTTTCGAGGACTACGTCGAGCAGAACATCTACAAGCCCCTGGGGATGGAACTCAGCTCGTTCCGGCAGCCCATTCCGCCCGGGCTGGCCGGAGACGTCTCCACCGGGTATCGCTATGAAAACGGCGTCTTCAAGAGCGAGGACTTTGAGCTCCTGAACGGCGATTACCCGGCCGGGTCGATGAGCACGACGGCGACGGATATCGCCCGGTTCATGATCGCCCACCTCCAGAACGGCGCGTACGAAGGCAACCGGATCCTCGGGGAGGATACGGCCAAACTCATGCATACGCATCTGTTCTCCCATGACCCGCGCATCGGCGGGAACGCCCACGGCTTCTGGGAGAGAAACCTGAATGGTCTCTCGATCCTCGAGCACGGCGGCGACATCATGTGCTTCCACTCTCTGTTCATGTTGACCCCCGAAAAGAACGTCGGTTTTTTTGTTTCCTACAACAGCACCGGGAGCGCCGGGATGAGCCGGTACGAGCTTTTCCAAGCCTTTCTCAACCGCTATTATCCCGGGCCGGCCGTCGCCTCGCCCGCGCCGCTGCCGGAGTCCGCGAAACGGGCCGGCCGGTATGTGGGTACATACGATATGAACAGGCGCTCCTACACCAAATACGCCAAGTTCGCCGCGCTGCTGACGCCGGTGAAGTTCAGGGCCACTCCCGAGGGGAACCTCCTGTTGGTCATGCCCGCCGGACTGGGAACCAAGGCCTTCGTAGAAATGGAACCGGATGTCTTCCGCGAGGTCGGCGGGCAGGAAAAGATCATCTTTAGGAAGGACAAAGGTGGACAGGTCCGATATGCCTTCTATAGTGCCTTTCCGGAAATGGCCTTCGTCAAGCTCAAAGGACCTCAAACGCCGTCGTTTCATTATCTTGTAGCCGGTGTTTCCGTCGTCCTCTTCATCACGGCCGCATTGGGGTGGCCGGCCGGCGCGCTGCGCCGGGCTGTCTGCAAGAGGCCGCATTTCGGCAACCCGGCGCCCCGGGCGGCACGCTGGCTGGCGGGAGGGATGAGCGGCTTCTTCCTGCTGTTCCTCATTGGTTTGGCGGTGGCTGCGAGCGATCTGAATCAGTTTTTCTATGGGGTCCCATCCATCTTCAAGGTCAGCCTGGCCTTCCCGGTCGCCGCCGCCCTGTTGACCGTAGGAGCGCTGATCTTCACCATTCTGGCCTGGCGGAAAAAATACTGGACCGGATGTTCCCGGGTCCATTACACCCTGGTGTTTCTCGCCGCCCTGGCCTTCCTCTGGCTGCTGAATTTCTGGAACCTGCTCGGCTGGAAGCTCTAAATCCTCGATGGCAGGAATGTCTGTCCCGGTGAGATGAGGGATGATTGAGGGAGTGCTGGCCCGACGCCAGCCGGACGACGCCCGCAGCCACTGGAGTGGCTATCTCCTCTATTTTGATCCTTGACTTCTCCGCCCAACCGGGGCTATCCTCATGGGCAAAGAGAGTCGCCTGATCACTCATGCTGAATAAGCCCATCGGCAGCCAATCCAAAGTCCCCGGTCATCAGTCCCGTGAGAACGGACCGGGAGGGAATTCCTTTTGGAGCCAGCTGAAGGACCGCAAGATCGTCCAGACCGTAGCTGCTTTTGTGGGCTTCGGCATGATCATCGTCGAGTTTGTCCACTTTGTCCTGGTGCAGAATTACGAGCTTCCCAAAAGATTAGTCGATATCACCTTGATCACATTACTGGGGGCCTTCCTCAGCATCGTCATCTGGCTCTGGCACCGGGGCGCCCCGGCAAGGCTTCGGGGCGTCAAGATCGAAGTCCTCTTTGTTCCTCTGATCATCCTCGTGACCGTCGCTATTGATGTCGACATCGCCCTAAAGATCAGCGGCGTCTATGGGAAAACCGCGGCCGTCAGCCTCGTTACCCTCGGCCTCGGCATCGCCTGGATCGTTTTCAAGTCCCTCCAGTGGGCGGCCCGGTCTCAGACCGTGCCCGCAGAGGAAATCCGGGACCTGCTCATCCCGGAGCCGGGACCCGAAAAATCGATCGTCGTCCTTCCGTTTAAAAACATCAGCCCCGAGGAGGGCCAGGAGTACCTCAGCGACGGGATTACCGACGAGATCATCGCCGACCTCTCGCGCGTACGCCTGCTCCGCGTCATCTCGCGAAGCTCGGCGATGACCTACAAGGGATCGCCGAAGACCATCCCCGAGATCGCCAAGGACCTCAACGTCCGCTATGTCCTTGAGGGAAGCGTCAGAAAAGCCGGCACCAACCTCAAGATCACGGCCCAGCTCATCGAGGCCGGCGGCGACACCCATCTCTGGGCGGAGAAATTCGTCGGAAGCATGGCCGACGTCTTTGACATCCAAGAGAAAGTTTCGCGGGCCATCGTCATAGCGCTCAAGCAGAAGCTCGCTCCGGACGAAGAGAGAACGATCTCCGACCGGCCCATCCAGAATCTGAAGGCTTACGAATGCTACCTCATGGCCAGAAGGGACATGTATCAATGTTCTGAGGAATCCATGGAGCGGGCCCTCAAGTCCCTGACCGCTGCCGTGGAAATCTACGGCGGGAGCGCGCTCCTCTATTCCGCCATGGGGCTGGTCCACCTGCAGCTCTACAACACGGGCTTTAGGACGACGGAAGAAACCCTGAAGAAAGCCGAGAAGTACCTGGACATGATCATCGCCCTGGAGCCTGAATCCTCCCACCGCTACCATCTCACAGGGACGATCGAAAGATCCCGGGGGAATCTGCAAAAGGCCGTCCGGTCCCTGAGAAAGGCCGCTGACATCGACTCGAATGATCCCGACACCCTGGGCTGGATAGGGAACCTGCTCTCGTTGTACATGGGGAGACCCGACCTGGGCAAACCGCACATCAAGCGGCTCATCGAGATCGATCCCCTGGTCGCCTGGAACTATTACGTGGCCTCGGTCTATTATCTGGCGAAAGGCCGGGTGGACCGGGCCCTGTCGATGATTCGGAGAGCGGTCCAGATGGATCCCGAAGACAGGAATTTCAGGTTTTGGGAATCATTTTACCTGGCCTGGAGTGACCAGACCGAAGAATCCATCGATCGCCTCAACCGGATCGTCGATGAGAACGCTCATGACCGGGTGGCCTTCGTAAGCGTGTTCTTGAAGCACGCCCTTCAGAGGGATAAGGACAAGGCGCTTCAAGCCCTCACCAAGCCACTGCGGGATATTTTTTGGAACGACCCGGAGGGGCCCTGGCTCATGGCGGGCGGCTTCGCCCTGCTCGGTGAAAAAGCCGAGGCTCTTTCCTGGCTGGAACGGGCGGTCGCCCGGGGATGGATCAACTACCCCCTGTTCTCCCGGATAGACCCTTTTCTGGCGAAGATCCGAGACGAAGAGCGTTTCCAGAAACTCATGGAGCGAGTCAAGCGCGAGTGGGAAAACTTTGAATTCTAGTTCCTATTCTCGCTGATCAACGGAAAATCCCAAACCATAAATTTCTTCCTTCGTCATATTTAGCGTTCTAAGGCCGCTCGTTAGTCGGCCTCACTTCTGGGCGGCGGCGATATCCGCGTCCCTTTTGACCTTGTATGGCGTCCCTTCCCTCCAATTGGGAAAGGTCTCCTCCATGGCCAGCCGGTAGCCGACCTTAAAGAGCAGGCGCAGGTCATCGATCGCGCCCGAGAGGTCCCAATGGGGGTCGAATTCATCAGAAGGCTTGTGGTATTTTTCGGCGATGTATTTTTCACTCCGGGCCAAAGTCCACTCTTTTCCATGTTCGATACTGTCGACTCCGCCACTCGGATAAACCGCCGGGATTCCCTGCTTGGCAAAGGGGAAGTGGTCGGACCGGAAATAAGAACCCTTCTCGGGTGTAGGGTCGGGATTGACCGTCCGGCCCGCCTCTTTGGCCTCAGCCTCAATATATTGATCGAGCTCGGACAGGCCGTAGCCGACGACCGTGATGTCGTTCATCCGTCCGGATACATTGAGCGCATCCATGTTGATCGCGGCGGCAGTCTTGGCCGGGGGAAAAATGGCATGCGTGGCATAGTAACCGGAGCCAAGCAGCCCCTGTTCCTCTCCCGTGACGGCCAGGAAGACGATCGACCGATCGGGAGGTCGCTTGAGTGTCTTGAAGGCCTCGGCCAGCTCGATCAGGGCGGCTGTCCCAGTCGCATTGTCCACGGCCCCGTTGAAGATCTGGTCCCCTTGGAGGGCCGGATTCCTGCCGAAATGATCCCAGTGCGCCATATAGATCACATATTCATCCGGCCGCTTGGAACCGGGCAGGAGGGCGATGACGTTATTGGACGTCACCTTCCTGAGGCTGTTTTTCAGAGTGAGCGAGGCTTTGAGACCGAGCGGGACGGCCTTGAATCCCCTCTGGGCAGCCTGGACCTGGAGCGCATCATAGTCGAGCCCGGCGCTCTCAAAGATCTGGCGCGCGGCCTCAACCCGCAGCCATCCGTCCGCGGCGCAGCGGGACATGTTGTTGTCCTCGCTGACCAGGTTGAATTGCGGTCCAGTCCAACCGTTCTGGACGACGGCCCAGGGATAGGCGGCCGGCTCGGTCTCGTGGACGATGAAGATGCCGGCGGCGCCCTGCCGAGCGGCCTCTTCATACTTGTATGTCCAGCGGCCGTAATAAGTCATCGATCGCCCCGTAAAAAGCGCGGGATCCTGGGTCGCATACCCGGGGTCATTGACCAGGACCACGACGGTCTTTCCGCGGACGTCCAGCCCCTGGTAATCATTCCAGTTGTATTCGGGCGCCACGATGCCGTAGCCGGCAAAAACCATCTCTGAATCCGCCAGCGCGCTCGCCTCCATGACCCGAAGCGTCCTGGCGACGAACTCTTCTTTATAAGCGAAGGATAAATCCTTCTTCGCTCCCTTTATTTCGAGCCGGGCTGCTGGGTCCACCGTGCTCACGACCATCGGGATTTCCTGGAAATAGCTCTGGCCGTTTCCGGGCCGGAGAGCGACCTTCTGGAACTCGTCACGCAAAAAATTGACCGTCTTGGTCTCGCCCTCTGATGCCAGCCCCCTTCCTTCGAACTCATCGGAGGCCAGGATTTTCGTGTCTTGTGAGAGATCTTCGGCGGCGATGCTCGCCAGCGCGGGCTGGAGGCGCTTTTCCTCGCTCTCCTTGGCGCAGCCGAAAAAACCGGACCCGATGAGGACGAGCGCCGCTCCTGCAGAAAAAAATAACGGACGGCGTGTCGGCTTCGGCGCATGGGTCATGTTCTTCTTCTCCTCCATTGTTAAAAAGTCCGGATGCCGGGAGGGCTCACTTCCCGGCCCTTATCCCGCCCGCCCTTCCTTTAACCTTCCTTGATTTGGGCTCTTCGGGGAGCCCATCCACGCACTTCTCGGCGTGCCGGCACCATTCGGCGCAGGCCAGGTCGAGCTTCGGGTTGACGATGACCCGTCCGCAGGCGCAGCGGCGCCTGACGTCATCCTTGAAAAACTCGACGTCCCGGCCGCATTTCGGGCAGCCGACGTCGAAGATATCCCCTTTCTTCCAGTATCTCGTATCCTGCCCCGGGCATTTCACTTCGGCCATGGCGGCCCCAGCTTATCTCCGCTCGAACGATGATGTCAATAGAGGGAACTTCTGTGTTAGAATGCCGGCGAATCGTCAGATGAAAATTGCGTTCGAGGGGAAGCCGCATGAAAAAAGCGCATAGCATTACGCTTCTCGGAGGCGGGCTGATCGGTACATTTTACGCGATGACCATCCATGGTCAGCGCAGCCGCGACCGCATCCGGACGATCTGTGCCCTGACTGACGGAGAGGCCGAGGCGTTCGCCAGGAAATGGGGAATTCCGAAATGGACGGCGAACATGAAAAAGGCCGTCGAGGACCCGGAGACCGATATCGTCATCGTCGGCGTGCCCAATTATCTTCATAAAAAGGCCGTCACCATCGCCGCTAAAGCCGGCAAAGCGGTCCTTTGCACCAAGCCCCTGGCGCGGAACGCCCGCGAGGCCCTGGAAATCATGAAGGCGGTGGATAAAGCCGGTGTTTTCGCCGGCTATCTCGAGGACTTGGTCTATACGCCCAAGACCCTGAAGTCCATTGCCGCCGTCAAGCGCGGCGCCCTCGGCCGAATCCTCTGGGTCCGCTCCCGCGAAACCCATTCCGGGCCGCACAGCGCCTGGTTCTGGGACAAGAAGCTGGCCGGCGGCGGGGCGATCGTCGACCTGGCCTGCCACTGCCTCGAGATCATCCGCAGCTTCATCGGCAAGGAAGTCCGCCCGGTTGAGGTGATGTGTCTGGCCGATACTATGGTCCATCCGATCGCCGCCGAGGATTCGGCCATCGCCCTCATCCGCTTCGAGAACCAGGCAGTGGGCCAGTTCGAGGTGAGCTGGGCCTTCCGGGGCGGAATGGATCTTCGCGACGAGGTGGCCGGGACCGAGGGCACCATCTGGCTCAACCACTTTTTGCGGACCGGCTATGAGATGTTCACGGCGGCCGGAGGGAAAGGGTATGTGGCCGAGAAGGCCGAAAGCGAAAAAGGCTGGCTCTTCCCGGTGGGCGATGAGGTCCACGAGCTAGGCTACACCCACATGTTCAGCGATATGTTCGATGCCCTCGACGCCGGCCGCGAGCCGAGGGAGACGTTCCTCGACGGCTACATCGTCAACGCCATCATGGACGCCTGCTACCGGTCGGCCGGGACGCGACGCTGGGAGCCGGTGAAGCTCGAGCGCTGGTATCAGGGGGCCAAGAAAACGAAGCCAACGGCCGCGAGGAAGGCCGCCCGGGGTAGATTCTCCCTGATCAAAGAGGAGCGGATGCCCGACGGAACGATCAAGCAGATGCTTCAGGACTGGAAGACGGGCCATGTCGTCCAAAAGACCAAAAAAGCATAGGATATTATTTCCATCTTTTCTCCCGTCGGCATAAAAATGGACCTTGCTAGTGTACTCTAAATTGAGTACATTTGTACTCGCTAAGGAGCCCGGCATGATTGAATCCCTTTACATCGGGAAATCAAAAATCCGGCAAGATATACTCAGGCTTTATTTTTCCAATACCGGCCGAAAATACTATCTCAGAGAGATGGAGCGATTGTTGGGATATTCTGCCGGGAACATTCGCCGAGAGCTCTTGCGACTCCAAAGAGACAATTTATTCAAAACCCAGAGAGTCGGGAATCTTCTCTTTTATTTGCTCAATCAAAATCACTCTCTCTTTAAGGAACTCAAAGGCATCGTTTTTAAGACAATCGGCCTTGAGGCGAATCTCAAAGCTTCTCTGTCTTCCCTGAAGAACATTAAGCTCGCCTTTATTTTTGGCTCTTTTGCTTCTCAGAATGAGAAAGAGACCAGTGACATAGACGTCTTGATTATTGGGAAACCCAACATGTCGCTCTTGAATGAGAAAGTCCTAAACCTTGAGCAAAAGCTAAAACGAGAGATCAACATATCGGTTTATACCCCAAGCGAATATCAGGCTAGAAAGAAGACTGAAGGTGGTTTTATTATGGAGGTTCTGAGAAACCCAAAAATAATGCTGATCGGAAGCGAAGATGGTCTATAAAGAGACTACTGAAGACCTGCTTAAAGAGGGGCTCATCAAGAGATGCCCGGTTGACGAGAAAGCCGTCTTGAATCTCATAAAGAGAGCCCACAAGGATATCAGGACGGCCCAGAGAAACTTGTCCGAAGACGAAGACTGTGCCTATTCCTATGCCTATAATTCCATGCTCCGTTCTGGCCTTGCCCTTATGATGGCGGAGGGTTTCAGGCCCGAAGTCAGAGAGAAGCATCTGACCGTCGTGAAATTTGTAAGGGGTGCTTTGGGCGCGGAATTTAAAAGACTTCTCAATGATTACGATTCCACGCGCAGAAAAAGACACCGCCTTGTCTATGAACCGGATATTCCCTGCTCCAGAGAGGAAGCAACGCACGCTATCCAAACCGCCAAAAGGTTTATTGATGCAATCTGTACTCTTCTCAGGAAGAAAAATCCTCAACTTGAGTTCGACTTCAAGAAGACATAGGATGAGACACGATTAGAGAAAGGAAGCTTAGGATGGACGACATAAAGCAAATTTCGGAACTGAACGGCGCCTGGATCAGCCGGAGGCAGTTCATTAAGACTGCGGGGGCGGCCGCCGCGTCGCTGACCGTCCTGCGGCCGGAGCTCGTTCGGGGAACCCAGTCCAACTCCCGGATCAAGCTGGGAGTCGTCGGCTGCGGCGGCCGGGGCGTCTGGATCACGGGCCTTTTCGCGGCCCACGGAGGCTACGAGATCTTCGCCGGATCGGATTACTTTGCCGACCGGGTGGAAGCCCTCGCCACCAAGTTCACCGTGCCGCGGCAGCGGCTCTTTTCCGGACTCTCCGGCTACAAGCGCCTCCTCGATTGCGGGGTCGAGGCCGTGGCCATCGAGACACCCCCCTACTTCCATCCTGAGCAGGCGGCGGCCGCCCTGGCCAAGGGCATCCATGTCTACTTGGCGAAGCCGCTGGCGGTGGATGTCCCCGGATGCCATCTCATCGCGGAATGCGGGAAGAAAGCAACCGCCAAGGAACTCGCGTTTCTGGTCGATTTCCAGACGAGGGCCCATCCGGCCTTCATTGAGGCCCTGAGGCGCGTGCATGACGGAGCCATCGGCGAGCCCGTTTTCGGGGAAGCGACCTACCATGCAGAAAGCCCGTGGGAGGAACACTACGAAAGGCTCCGTGAGAATCCGGACAACCCCGAGGTCCGGCTGCGCGCCTGGGGCCTGGACCGCGCCCTATCCGGGGACATCATCACCGAGCAGGAGATCCATGCGCTTGACGTGGCCAACTGGATCATGGGCGAACCTCCGCTTTGGGCCGTGGGGACCGGCGGTCTCAAGGCCCGGCCCAAGGTCGGCTCCTGCTGGGACCATCTTGTCGTCTATTATCAGTATCCGAAGGATGTGGCCATCCAGTTCAGCGGCCGCCAGTTCAAGGGCCACGGCACAGCCGAAGGAATAAAGAACCGGATGTTCGGAAGCAGGGGCATATTAGAGACGGAATACGGCGGGACCGTTGTCATCCGGGGAGAGAATTTCTTCAATGGAGGCCGGACAACCGAGATCTATGAAGCCGGAGCCGTTAACAATATCGCCGCCTTCCACAAGAGCATCATGGGCGGGGACTTCGCGAACCCGACCGTCGCGCCGAGCGTCCAGAGCAACCTGATTACTATTTTGGGGAGAAAGGCCGCCTTCGAAAAGCGCCGGGTGACCTGGGAGGAGCTCCTGAAGGACAAGGAACGGCTCGAGCCCAACCTCGCGGGCCTGAAGGAGTAGCCATGCGAAAATTCAGCATCCATTTTCTATCTGTCTTCCTCGTCCTCAGCGTTTCCCCCGCCCTGCAGGCGGGAAAATCACTGCTTCCGGCAGCCGGAGGAAAGCTCAGAGTTGTTGAGCTCAAGGGAACACCTTATCAGAGGGGACTTACCCACGGCCAGAGCCTTAAGCCCGAAATCCAGGAGCTCGTCAAACGCTGGAAAGCCGACCTTGAAAAGACCTATTCGGTTCCGGCAACGGCCTATATCGCGAAGTTCCTCCAGGCCTCGGACTTCAAACCGGCAATCGAGCGCTGGACGCCGGGGCTCCTGGACGAGGTCCGGGGCATCGCTGCTGGCGCCGGGGTCGATTTCGAGACCATGTACGCCTTCCAGCTCGTCGATGAATCGTGGGTCATGGGAGATGACCTGGGCTTTTCGAAGTGCACCTCCGTGGCCGCCCCGAAGAGGGGGGATTCGCCCGCCATCGTCTCTCAGAACATGGATATCCCGCCCTTCTACCACGGATTCCAGACGGTCCTGCGCATCGAGGGCGGCGCCGGAGACCCGGGGGCCCTCGTCTTCACCATCCCGGGCGTTGTGGCGATAAACGGCCTGAACGACCGCTCGGTCGCCGTCTGTGTCAACGCCGTCACCCAGCTCGCTTATTCACCCAAAGGCCTGCCCGTCGCCTTCACCCTGCGGGGGATCCTGCGGCAGAAAACCTATGAAGAAGCCGTGCAATTCCTCAAAGAGATCCAGCCGGCCGCGCCGCAGAACTATGTCATCGGCGGCCCGAACATGGCGGCCGACTTCGAGCGCTCGGCCAACCGGATGGTGGAATTCGTCCCGTTTGAGGGCGCCGAATTCACTTATCACACGAATCACCCGATCGTGAACGACGACTTCAACCCAAAATTCATCGAGGCGCTTAAAAAGAAGGAAATCACAATGGAAGCCTATAGAGCCCGATGCCCCCGGTTCAAGTTCCTCGGGGAAACCTTCAAGGACAATGCGGCGGTTCTCGACCTGGCCGTTCTCAAACGGGTGTTTGCCGACCGCGCCTCCGGAATCAATAGCGCAGGAACATACGGGTGCACCATAATGGTGTTGGGCGATCGTCCGGAGCTCCATATAGCGGCCGGGCGGCCCGACGAAGAGCCTTTTGAAGTGTTGAGCTTCGAAGCCCGGAAGGGGGCATCCACGCCCCCAAAACAATCGGCGTCGGCAAATGGCGAAGTCCGGTTCGGAGTCTGCGATTGGACCATAGAAAAATCCGGCGATCCGGCCGCCCTGGAGACAGCTGCCAGGCTCGGCCTTGACGGCGTGCAGGTGAGCCTCAATCCAAAGGGAGAATCGCTGGCTCTTCTTGACAAGGAACAGCAGCAGACCTACTTGGCCGCCGTCAAAACGACCGGCGCCTCGATCGCCTCGTTCTGCATCGGTGAATTGAACGGCGTCCCGCTCAAGAGCGATCCGCGGGCAGAACGATGGGTGGCGGAAGGGATCGAGGTCGCCTCGGCCATGAAAACCGGCATCATCCTCGTGCCCTTCTTCGGCCGGGCCGACCTCAAGGATGATCCCGCCGGGGCAGAGGCGGTCATTGCGGCCCTCAAGCGGCTCGCCCCTAAGGCCGCGAAGGCCGGTGTGTCCCTTGCCCTCGAAACGACGCTGAGCGCGGAAGACAACCTCAAGATCATCGCCGCCGTCGGCTCGCCGGCCGTGTCTGTCTATTATGACGTCGGAAATTCTCAGGAAGCCGGGTTTGACATCGTCCGGGAGATCCGCCTTCTCGGCGGCCGCATCTCCCAGGTTCATGCCAAGGACTACAAAGACCTGTTCGGCCAGGGGGCGATAGATTTCGAGGCCGTGCGCGCCGTCATGAAGGAGATCGGCTACGGCGGCTGGCTGGTTCTTGAGGAAGTCAAGCTTCCCCTGGGGATTGAAAAAAGTATCCGCCAGGACCTCGAATACTTGAAGAGGATTTTCTCTCCCTCGCCCGCTCTCTGACTTGGTTCTTCACAACACATACTTGAAAAGTCTCAGCCCGGCGGGAATCGGGACGCTCTCTTTATAGACCTTCCAGTAGTGTTCTCGGGCTTCACCGAGCCTCTGGAATAGCGGGTGCTTCACGTCCGGTGAATGCGCGGCCAGGACCTGGCCCTTATCATCCGCCAGGATGAGCCGGGCGCAGCGGTTCAGGATTCCGGCCGTGCCGACGCTCGCGGCGACGACAAGTTCGCCGCTTCTGGCCTTCTCGATTAGCTCTCCATAGGGGAGATGCCGTTCCTCGACGGCGACTCCCATCTCTCTCAGGATTGCCACGATCCCCTGTATAGTGACTGACGGCAGGATCAGAGGGTTCTCGGGGATCTTGATAACCGTTCCGCCACGCAGCGCAAACAGGCAGCACGATGAATCCCACTCGGTGACCTGGCGATCCTCCAACTTGCCTTGCGGGTTGTCGTCGAGAAAAAGGGCACAGGCCGCCTCCGGGCAGAGTTTCTTCGCCTCATCGACGGCTTTGACGCTCATCAGGTAATTGACGCCCAGCTTGAGGCAGCCGGTCTTATTGATACCCACGGCCCGCACCAGGTTCGGGACGACGACACCACAGAAAGGCTCGCCGAGGTAGCGGTCATACCGGCAGGCCATGGCCCGGATGGAGGGCTGGGCGGGAAAGGTCACGCCGATCGATTGCTCCTCGTCGATGGTGAACGGCCGGAGGTAACCCTGGGCTCCAATCCCGGCCATCTCCTCCAGGAAGCCTTGCATCGAAGGATCTTTGAGGAAAAGGTGGATGAAGACATTCTCCAGCTCGTCGGCCGTCGGCACCCATTCCTGCTGCTCGCTGCCCAGGTTGAAGGCGATGCCTTTCTGGAAACGCTCGAGGTTCCGGTGCCAGTTGAGGAAGACGATCTCGAGCCTGCCTCCCGGGTTTTTATGACAATAGAAGCGGATGCCTTCGAAGACTAGGAAGAGCCCGTAATGGATGGACCGGGAGACGCCGAACACCCGGGCATCGGGCTCCATGATCTCGAACTGCTTCTCCGGGAGGCTGTACCTCATCTGCCGCGGGGCCCACTTCACGCCTTCGAACTTGGCCATACGATGACTCCTTATGAGGGCATGGAGATAATGAAATCAGACCCCTTTTTTTATCACAGTCAAAAGATAAGCTCAATCCAAAAAGAGCGGGACGTGTCGTTTAGGCCCTGAGAATGGTTAAGGGCAAACAGCCCGCCAGCACTCAGAAGGCGGCCTGGAACTGGACGGATATCGCCTGGTTGGTCGTCCCCTGCCCCTCCGCACGGTAGAGGCTGTAATTGACCATCAGCTTGGTCTTTTCCCAGAGGAACCAATTGGCTCCCAGGGTCAAAAGGTCGGCCCGGTCAGCCGCGGCGTCCGTGTTTTTATCATAAGTATCCCATTTGAGTATGGCCTGGAGCTTTTTGGGAAGGACAAAATAGCCGCCCTGGACGTACCAGCCGGATTTCGTGGTCAGGTCGTCTTTGGCCGAAAGGAACTCGCTCTTGACAGAAAACTGGCCCGGCAGCCAGGCCGCTTCGAGCCCGATCCGGTCCCGGGTCAGGTCAGGCCCGGTTAGGACGGGATTGTGGCGCCCTTTGTAAAAGGAGCCTCCGATGGCCAGGGACTTCACGGGATGCAGGATCAACCTGCCGGCCACGTCCTTCGCCTTGTTTGTATCCAGCTTGTTGATCCCGGCGCCGTTGAATACCCCGAGGTAGTAATCGGCGATGGAGTACTTACCCGAAAACATCGCGCCGATATCCCGTCCCTGGGAACCGATGTCCCGGCTGGGGGCCAGCGCAATGACAACCTGGGAGCGCAGGATCGTGTCCATGTCCCTGTCGGAGGTGTTGTTCTCAAGGCTCACGGGGACGTAGTATTGGCCGACGCGCAGGCCATAAGCAGGGTTAAAGAGGAAGTCGACATAGGCATCGATGAGAGCGGGACTCCTGACTGCATCGACAGTAATCAGGAAGCGGATATTCTTGAGCAACTCCCCGCTCAGCGTCAGCCGGGCCCGCGGGATCGTGAATGTGTCCGTGCCCTTCTCCCAATAGGTGTACAGGAATTGGGTGTATCCGCTGAGCTTGAGAGATAGGCTCGAGGTCACGGGAGGCGCTTCCTTTTTGTCCTGGCCGGAGGCAATGCCGGACAGGACAAGTGCAGCCAAGATCATCAGGCCAATCCCAAGAACCGGGTGCTTCGGCAAACGTGCCGTCCTTCGATCACACATCTCTCACTCCTTTCGCCGTCCAGGAGAGCTGCGGCTTCGCCCGGGGCGGCCGCCGCTTCGCTGGACAGCCTGGGTCCTATCCCATTTAATAGTCGACTTTGTCAATCGACTAAGTAAACTTATAATATCTACGAAGCCGATGTCAAGTATTTTTTTTATTTCGGTGCCTATTTCGGTGCCAGGCAACTCATTTCCTTAATTCAAAAATCCGTATTTGGGTAACGAGTTGCCTGGCACCGATCAGTCGGCGATTTCGCCCCGGATAACGACCGCCTTGACTCTGGCCAGGGAAAGCAGAGGATCTCCCTCGAAGATCGTCAGGCTGGCCACTTTCCCCTTTTCCAGGGATCCGTGCTCGCCGGACACCCTGAAGATTTCGGCGGGGTTCAGGGTCAGAGCGCGGAGAGCCTCGTCGTGCGGCAGGCCATTGGCGAAGGCGATCTGGGCCTGATGAACCAATCCGTTGACATCCTTGAAAGAACCCGTCTCGAAGGCGATCTTTACCCCGGCCTGGAAAAGAAGCGCGGCATTGTTGGGGACCGCCTGCTGGGTTTCCAGAGTGAGCCTGGCGGACGCCTCCTCGGGTTTGAGGAGGACGGGGATCTTCTTGGCGGCCAGCCTGTCCCTGACCCTGTGGGCATCTGCGCCTCCGTTGAGGATGATCTTCAGGCCGAATTCGTCGGCGATCCTGAGCACCGTCAGGATGTCATCGAGTCTGTTGGCGGTTACGAGGAGAGGGATCTCACCCTTGAGCACTGGGATCAGGGCCTGCAACTTGAGATCCGCAGCCGGGGGTTTGGGTTCCTCTCCCTCCGGAACCTTGCCCTCGGCCTTTCTGGCCTTGAATTCCCGATCTTTTTTTCCGTATTCGTCGATCTGTTGGAGATAGTATTGAACATCGATAAATGTCTGGCGCAGGAGCGCCGCTTCTCCCATGCGAGTTTGAGGCATTTGATCCTTAGGCCCGAACCTCATCTTCGGAACTTCCCCGAGCGCCGCCTGTACCGCCACAGGGAAACGGATCGTCATCGCTGCCGCATCCTCCCCCCAAAGGCTCATCAGGCCGCATTGGCCGGCGATCAGGTTGCCCACGGCCGGAGCGACCAGGGCGGCGGTCACGCCGGCCTTTCTCGCCATCGGGATGAACTGATTCTCCGGGTCGAAGCCGTCGATGATCCGAAGCTGAGGAGTCACCGGAGAAGTCCCCTCATCCGAGTCGCTGCCCAGAGTCCCCGGCTCTGCGGTTCCCAGGTTGGTGAAAGCGTCGATCAGCCCCGGCATAATGAAACCGGACGAAGCGTCAATAACTCGAGCGCCCGGAGGAATAGCGACTCCCTTTCCGACGGCAACGATCTTTCCGTCCCGGATAAGCAGGACTCCGCCGTCGATCGTCTCCCCCGTTCCCGTAAAAAAACGCCCCCCCTTGACCGCCAGGACAGAATCCGGAGTCCCGGCCAGGAGCGGCATCGAGATCCCCAGAGCCAACACCCCCGCCAGAGCCCGTGGGATTTGATTGCGTGTTCTCATCTCTCTCTCCCGGCGCCGTCAGCGGCTTTCCCCAGGTGGGCGCCTTCTTTCCTCACAAAAACGGGCTTGCCGTCGATAAAAACAGCCTCCGGCACGGAACCTGTCGCGAAAGGATGGCCGCGGAGGATGAGGAGGTCAGCGTCCTTTCCGGGCTCGAGCGATCCGATGCGGGTATCCATTCCGGCGATGCGGGCGGCGTTGATGGTCACCGCCCGGAGCGCATCGACCTCAGGGAGGCCGTTCCTGAATGCGAAGGCCGCGATTTCCAGCAGGTCCCCGCCCCCTTCCCCGGCGCCCGGGACGTACCAGGAACCTTCGGCCGGCCGGAAGGCAACGAGGATCCCGGCCTTGGCCAGGAGGGCGGCGTTCTGAGGATTGAACCCTCTGTCCTCTATATTCCCGGCGCCGCGGAAAATATCCTCGAGAACGACGGCTATTCCTCTCTTCTTGAGCTCAGCGACGACCTTATAAGCATCCGTGGCACCGTCCAGCACCACCTTGAGTTTGAACTCGTCGGCCAGGCGCAGCGCCGTCAGAATATCGTCTCTCCGCTCACAGTGGATAAGCACGGGCATCTCACCACGAAGGACGGGCAGCAAGGCCTCCAGGGACAAGTCGCGCTGCGGCTCCTTTCCTTTTTTCTCTTTTTCGTACTTCTCGAGTGTGCTCCTGTATTCGGCGGCCTTGACAAGGGTTTCCCGCAACAAGGCGGCAATGCCCATTCGGGTGGAGGGCATTTGATCCTTCCTTTTGGCCGAAGCGCCGACGCCGAAGACCATGACCGCCCTGTCCTTTATGATCATCTTATCGACGACGGAGCCCTCGGTCTTGAGGACCGCGCCCTGACCGCCCATGACGTTCCGGTCGCCCGGCGTCACCATGACCGAGGTGATCCCCAGCTCACGGGCGAAAGTGAAGAGCGGCGCCTGAGGCTCGACGGCGTGTTTGACCTCGAGCTCCGGGACCACGGATTTGGACGGCTCATTGATGGAACTCTGCATCCGCCAGTTGGAAGTGATCCCCACATGAGAGCGGGCCGAGACGAGCCCCGGCATCACGGTGAATTCGCCGGCGTCCACAACCGGCACCCCGGCCGGGACGGGGATATCTTTTCCAATGCTCTTGATCTTTCCCTTCTCGATCAGGATCATGCCGCCGCTGAAAGCGGGACCGGAGATTGGGAATATCGTGCCGGCCTTGATGACCAACGATGAAGCAGGCCCGAGTCCCTCCGGCAGCGTCAACCGCTTTTTCGCCGGGGCCACGTTCTCCCCGAGGGAGAGGTTTGGACCCCTTTCTCCCTTGTATTCGACGCGTCCGTCGATCAGGACCTGCCGCACCGAGGTCAGGACCTCGAAAGGCTCGCCGTCGAGGAACACCAGGTCGGCGTCTTTGCCCGGCGCGATGCTTCCGATGCGGGCTTCAAGTCCAACGGATTCAGCGGCGTTCAGGGTGACGGACTTGAGCGCTTCATCTTCTTTCATCCCGTAGCGGACGCAGAGAAGCGCCAGGTGCCGGAGGTTCTGCTGCGCTCCGCCTAGAGCGTCGGTCTGGAGCGAAACCTTGAGCCCCGCCTCGCTCAGGATGGCCGGATTGTTCTTGAAGGTCAGGGGATCTTCGAAGTAGTTGAAAAACATCGGGGGCCCGACGTTATAGTGAACATCCTTGCGCTTGGCCAGCTCGTCGACGATAAGGTAAGCCCAGTAGCAGTGGCCGAGACTGAGCTTGAGGTTGAACTCGTCGGCCAGCCGGATGCAGGTGACTATCTCGGAGGCGGTCGCGCAATGCATGTGGACGGGGATCTCCCTCTTCAGGGCGAGGACAAGAGTTTCTTTGCCCAGGTCCCTCTTCGGAGCCGAGACGTCCTTCCCCTCCTTCTTTTCCTTCTCATAGGTTTCCCAGCTCTTGGAATACTCCTGGGCCTCGATAAATGCCTTTCGGGCCAGGAAGTAAACCGCCATCAGCGTCCCGGGCATCTGGTTCTTCGAGCCGTAAACACCGACCGGGTTCCCCTCTATGGCCATTTTCAGGTCGCAGACCTCCTTCAGCACCATCTCTTGGGGAGGGGCATCCTTCAGCTTGACGGCGACGCTGGTGCCGCCGATCACATTGCCGCTTCCCGGCCTGGAGATGACCGTGGTGACACCGCCGGCCAGCCCCGCCTTGATGGCCGGGTCATCGAAATTGAAGGAGTCGAGGGCCCGGACCTGGGGCGTAATCGGGTTCGTCATTTCATTGCCGTCGGAATTCTCCTCGACGTTGGGCAGGCTGTAGACTCCGACGTGGGTGTGGGCATCGATCAGCCCGGGGATGACGACTTCGGCCTCGAGGACAGGAAGGCCTTTCGGCACGGATATATTTTTTCCCACCTGGACGATCCTTCCTTTCTCAACAAGGATCGTCCCGTTCTCGACGATCCCTTGAGAGACCGTGTAGATCTTTTTGGCCTTAATTATGTAGCTGTCGCCCTCGGCCGCCTGAGCCGATAGCGCAAGGACCGAGCCGAAGACCAGAAAAACGAATAAGTGGACCGATTTTTTCATCATTTCTGTCGTCTCCTTTCTCCTCATTCGGTAAGCTGATCCGGTGCCTGGCACCGGTTCATTTTGGCACCGGTTCATTTTGTCGGCACCGATCTATTGAGATCACCAGAAGATAATATAGAGGCAAATCGTCGCCAGGATAACCAGACCGCAGAGCCACTTCAGCCCGGGCGCAGGGCGCATATCGAAACCTTCCTTGACCGGCAAGACCTTCGGCTCTTTGAGGGGCCGGAGGATGGTGATAACCGCCATGATGATGATCAGGAAGACAAAGTTGATGGCGATGCGGTTGAGGAAGGCGACGTCGGGGAAAAACAGCATCAGCGCGCCGTAAACCGGGACCGTCAGGATCAACGAGGCGAGCCCGGCTGCAGGCGGTGTCCGCTTGATGAACAGGCCGAAGACGAACGCCGCCAGGATGCCCGGGGAGATAAAGCCCTGGAATTCCTGAATGTAGTTGAATATGCCCTTGAACTTGGGATTGCCCAACTGCGGAGCGATCAGGCAGACGGCCAGGACAAATACCAGCGTCGCCCACCGCCCGATCTTGACCAGCGACTCGCCGCTGGCGTCCTTCTTGAGATGGCGCTTGTAGACGTCCATGGTCAGGAGCGTGGCCACCGAATTGAGGAGCGAGCTCAGCGTGCTGATAACCGCGCCGGCGATGGCCGCCAGGATGAAGCCGCGCAGCCCCGGCCCGACGAGGTTACGGATGAGGAGCGGGTAGGCCTGGTCGGTGGTGGCGCCGGGGGCCGTGAGCTGGCTCTTATAGAGCTGGTAGGAAATGATGCCCGGCATGATGATGATGAACGGGATGGTCAACTTGAGAAAGGCCGCGAAGATGATCCCCAGCTGCCCCTGCTTCAGACTTTGGGCGGCCAGTGTTCTCTGAGTGATAAATTGATTGAGACCCCAGTAATAGAAGTTCGGGATCCAAAGCCCGACGACGAGCGTTGTCCAAGGGATGACCGGATGGTTGGAGGGCATGATCATGTGGAGCTTGTCGGCGTTGGCGCTGAGAAACGAGCCGACTCCTCCGACGGCCTTCAAGCCTAGAACGAGGGTGACAACGCCGCCCAGGATGAGTCCCGATCCCTGGAAGAGGTCCGCCCAAGCGACTGCTTTGAGCCCTCCCCACGTCGTGTATACAGCGGCGATAATCCCGATCAGCCAGACGGACTTGACGAGGTCGATGTCGAAGATGGTGTGCAGCGCCAGCGCACCTGTATAGACGACCGCCGAGATGCTGACAGCGATGTAGATGACGACAAGGTAGAAGGCCATGATACCACGGGCAGCCGGATGGTAGCGGTACTCGAGGTATTCGGGGATGGTGTAGATCCCGCTGCGCAGGAACTTGGGAAGGAAGAACAGGGCCACGACGACCAGAGTGAAGGCCGCCATCCACTCGTAGCTGGCTATCGCGAGACCGGCGACGCCGGCCCCCTGGCCGGACATGCCCACAAAGTGCTCGGTCGAGATGTTGGCGGCGATGAGCGAGAATCCGATCAGCGGCCAGACGAGGGAGCGGCCGGCCAGGAAAAAGTCTTCGCCCGACTTTTCGCGCCGGCTCTTGTACATGCTCACGCCGACGACAAGGGCAAAGAAGGCGATAAATATGGTCAGGTCAAGCCAGTGCATGTTCATGGCGGACTCCTTTCGAAAAGCCGAGGAACGAAGCTTTCAGGGAATTCGCCTAGTATTATATTCAGCGCCCCGGGAATGACAAACGGAAAAAACCGGGGGATGGGCCCCTCTCCCGAGTCTGCCCGGCCGCGCCCTATTTCCCCCCCGAGACGACACGCCAGACGGCCTTGCTGATCTGGATGTCCTGAACGGCGACGCCGGTCAGGTCGACAACGGTGATCTCCTCATCGGATTGGCGCTGATATTTTCGGTCGGAAATGGCCGTGCCGAGCTCGACGAGGTCCTCCTTCTTGATCATCCCGGCCTCGAGGGCTTTGAAGACTTCGCCGCGGAACAAAGATTGGGGGATGCTGTCCACGGCCAGCTTGTCCGTCTTTTTGAGGATCGCCGGATCCAGTTCCTGTTTCTCGGCGGTGTCCGACCCCATGGCGGTGATGTGAGTGCCCGGCCGAATCTGGCCGACACTGAGAAGCGGTTTATAGGAGGGGGTGGCCGTGATGATGACGTTACAGGACGCCGCGATCTCCTCCGCTTCGAAGGTCGTCTTGACAACAAAACCCTTGGATGTCATATCCACTCTGTACGTGTCCAGTTCTTCCTGGTTGACCCCCCAGACGGTCACGTCTTTGAAATCCCTCACATAGCGCAGGTATTCGACCTGCATCCGGCCCTGCACGCCCGCACCGAAGACTCCGACCCGGCGGACCTTGGGAGGGGCGAAATATTTCCCGACGACGGCCCCCGCCGCGGCCGTGCGCACCTGGGTGAGAAACCCGTCGTCGAGCAGGACCGCGATGAGCTCTCCCGTTTTCTGGCTGAAAAGGAGCATCAGTCCGGAGCTCGTCGGAAGCCCCAGTTTGGGGTTGTCATAGAAGCCGGAAGCGATCTTGATGACATAATAATCGTCCTGCCGGATGTACCCGTATTTAATGTGCGTATCTCCGCGAGGTTCCTCAAAAACCAGTTCCCCGACAGGGGGGACGACGACTTTCCCCTGGGAATAGGCGATAAAGCCCTCCTCGATGCTGTTGACGATCCCCTGGACGGGATCGATGTGCTTAAGCGCCTCCTGGATTTGCTTGAGATCAAGAATAGCGGGCATCATGCGCTCCTTTCCGGTCGATAGAGACTGGTTGTCCGCGGGGAACTAAAACGATCATAACCAAATTCGGCTGATTTGGCAAGTCTTTCAAAGGGGGAAGCGTCTTCTGGTTTTGCGGACGATCCTAATAATCCCGAAAGTCATCAAGGGGACAAAATAAGAAAGGAAGATGCCCCAGCTTATGCTCCCATAGCCTTTGGCGACCAGGTTGATCAGGCCGAAGGTGGCTACACCGAGGCTGATGAGGAGCAGAATCAAAGCCACGGCCGGCCTGTGCCAGGGAAGCAGTTTTTTCCCTCGCGCCTGGAGGGCGGTTTGCAGCCGCTGATTGAAGGCGTGGATGAAGCCCGTCCCAGTCTGGACGAGGGTCCCGAAAAGCATGACCAGGTAGGCAACCAGGAGCGCCGGAAGATGGAGCTTCTGGAGAACAAAAAAGGCAGGCGCCTCCTGGCTGATGACGGCCGGATAGTCGCCCAGGACAGCGATAAAAAAAAGAAAACCAGGCAGGATCCCGATCAGGCTGGCCAAAAACCCGGAGATAATCGCCTCCTTCCGGGTTTCGATGTGGGTCAAGCAGAAAAGGACCGAGGGGATCACGCCCATGTTGTAGAGGGCGTATTTGAACGCCCCGAGATCCCAGCCGGGGAGTATTCTACCGGCGGATAGCTGATTTTTGATCTCCGGACCGAACTTCCAGATGGCCGCGGCCAGGAAGAGGCCGTAGACGAAGTAAATGAAGATGGACCAGCCGGACAGAAACTTCTCCAGCAGGCCTGATCCCTTAAAGGTTAAGAACCCTATGGCTGCCAGCATGACGCCCACTCCGAAGATGTAGGGAATCCCGAAGTTCTGCCGGAGTAGAACGCCGGCCGCCGACCCGACGACCCCCAGCACCAAGACCATCAGGACGAGATAGAACGCCTCGAAAACGACCCAGAAGGGGCCGAGGATCCGGATGAGGAGCGAGCGGTAGTCATATGTTTTGAAGACCCGGGCGAACTCGAAGGTGACCGCCAGGATCACCGCCCACAGGACGGTCGTGATGAGGAACATACCCAGGATTCCGCCGCGGGTCCCGTACTTCATGAAGTACTCGACCAGTTCGCGGCCGGTTCCGTAACCACCGGCGATGAGAACGCCCTGGAAGACGAAGCCCGGGAGAAGATATTTGCGGAAAGCGGACATGCCGGAATTCCTACCATAATCAATGGCCTATGTCCATAAAAGCTTTCCAGCTTTAACTTCCGCCCACAGTCGCGTTGTGGGCAATTTGGAAATGATGACGCTCCCCCTCAGGTAGACCGCTTTCGCCTCTCCAGTAGATTTGAATTTTATTCTCCGTTGTTCATAAAATGGGGGCGTGAAAATCCGATCCTTTCTTTCGATTATCCTCTTCGTCTCGGCGGGGGCCTGCCGGCGGGACGGGGCCGACTCATCTTGGACCGCAGGAGAAGATGGCATCGCTCCGGGAACTCAGGTCGTCTCACTCAACGGAACCTGGAAGTTTACCTTGACCCCGCCGAAGGACTTTTGGTCAGAACGGGCCGACCCGGCCTCTTGGTCGGATATCGAAGTCCCCGGGGAATGCCTGATGCAGGGCTTCAAGATAAAGCATAACGTCGGCTATCCGTTCAAGCGGTCGATCGAAATCCCGGAGGACTTCGCCGGCCACAGGATCCTGTTGCGTTTCGACGGCGTCTACAGCTATGCCCGGGTTTGGGTCAACGGGCGGTTCGTCCGTGACCATCACGGGGGGTTCACCACGTGGGATTGTGACATCTCGGATCTTGTCGCCCCAGGACGAAGCGCCTGGCTGACCGTTGAGGTCACGGACCGGGATGACGAAATATCCTATGGAAGCGGCTACGCCCACCATCTCATCGGCGGGATCCTCCGGGACGTATCTCTCTTAGCCGTCCCGCAGGACCACTTTTCGCAACTCCATGTCGAGACGGACCTGGACGCTGATTACCGGGACGCCCGGTTGAAGATCGTTGCCGGAGTCGCGCTTTATAAAGGCAACAAGGCGGAGATCTCGCTTTCTTTGCGCGACAGGAACGGAAAGCGGGTCCGGCTCAAGCCGTCGCGCCTAGAACTGACCAGGGACGATCCTGACGGAATACTGGAAATCCCCTTCAAGGCTCCCCTTCTCTGGGACGCCGAGCACCCCCGTCTCTATGCCCTCACCGCAGAACTTAGCGTCGCCGGGAAGATCGTCCAGAGGAATGCCCAAAAAATCGGCTTCCGGGAAGTCGAACTCGCCGGCAACAAGATTCTCGTCAACGGCCGCCCGGTTAAGCTCCGGGGAGCCTGCCGTCACGATGTCCACCCTCTTCTCGGCAGGCGGTCCACCCGCGAACTCGACATTCAGGACGCACTCCTGGCCAAAGAGGCCAATCTCAATTTCATCCGCACTTCCCACTATCCGCCCTCGCGCTCGTTCCTTGAATTCTGCGATGAGCTGGGCCTCTATGTCGAGGAGGAAACCGCCGTCTGCTTTGTAGGTACCCACCGCTCGCCGGATTATAACAAACTGAGCTTCAGCCAGGATGACCCCGCCTTCGCCGACCGCTATCTGGGCCAACTCAAGGAGATGGTGGACCGGGACCGCAATCATCCGGGCGTCATCATCTGGTCGATTGGGAACGAAAACCTTTACGGCGCCAACTTTCAGAAGGAGTTCGACTGGATCAAGCAAGCGGATCCAACGCGTCCGGTCATGTTCAGCTACCCCGGCCATGTCCCGCCCGGAACATCTTGTACTGATATCCTAAGTATGCACTATCCGACTTCCGAGGGGAACTTAACCCAATATGGGATTGTGGCGGAAAAGTTCGGCTGCGGCCCCATCCCCGTCATCTTCGACGAGTGGGCCCACGTTCCCTGCTACAATACGTCGACACTCCGGGAGGACCCCAATGTCCGGAATTTCTGGGGCGAAAGCATCAAGGAATTCTGGGACAGGACGTTCGAGAGCGAAGGCAGCGGCGGCGCTATCTGGGGAATGATCGACGAGGTGTTCCTGCTGCCGGACGGACCCGCAGGCTATGGCCCCTGGGGGATCGTCGACGGCTGGCGGAGGAAGAAGCCCGAGTTCTGGCACGCTAAAAAAGCCTATAGTCCGGTGCGGGTACTCGCGGCCGAAGCGAACGCACCCTCGCCGGGGGAACCTTGGCGCATCCCCGTTCATAATCGCCATGACCATACCAACCTGCGGGAACTGGAGGTCCGTTGGACGGCCAAGGGGATCTCCCGATCCATGCCCGGTCCGGACGTTCCGCCTCATAGCAAAGGCACGATTGTCATTCCGGCGCGCGACTGGCAAGCCGGTGATACGGTGCACATCCGGTTTTTCCAGGGTGACCGCTGCCTCGACGAGGAACTCCTGCATCCGGGTGGAATCAAGGCCGGCCGGCCCCGCAAAAAAGATGACCGATCCGCCGGCGAAGTATTGCGGACAGAGGCAGTAAGCGGAGGGATCCGGGTTCGCGGAGAGAAATTTGCCTTGCTGATCGACCCCCAAACCGGGCTGATCAAAGAGGGTCTCTCGGGAGATGAAAGCTATAACATGAGCGGCCCCTATCCCCACCTGCGGTGGGTGAGCAAGCCGCCGGACTCTAATCAAGAGGGCCTCATGGAGACCGACCCCGCCGCCTGGAGGCTCGAAAAGATGGACTCGCGGCCGAGCGACCGGCGGTTGGATGTCCAACTCGCCGGACGGATGGGCGATTCCAGGGTGCGCCTGGACTATTCCGTGACTCCTGATGGGACGATCACATCCGGTTACGAGTTTCTGGACATCCCGCCGGGAACTCCCGCCGAGATCGGTATTTTCTACGATTTAGCGGACGTCTCCTGGATTGAGTGGCAGAGAAAAGGACTCTGGTCGACCTACCCGGATGATCACATCGGGCGGCCCCAAGGCAGGGCCATAGTCAGCAGCGAGGCCGCCAAGGGTTACCGGGAGGAACCGCCCGGCGCCTGGGCGGCCGATATGTGGGATTATTTCCTCCAGGGAAAGCCACCTTCGGCCGAGGCGTTTCTTTCCAACGATGCCCGAAGCCTAAAAGAAAATGTCTATTCGTATCGCGTGGGAATCAAGCAGGCCTCGGGACGCTTGGTCGTCGAATCCGATGGCCTTCAGGCTGCGCGCCTCGAATGGGTCGGCGGCGGCAGGTACCGGCTGATCGTGCTCACGAATTGGGACTATCCTGACCTCAGCTGGGGCAACCGGACCCGGCCATTCACGTTCGAGGACAACCGCACGGGCCGGGTGACCATCCGCCTCGACTCAAACGAACGCGTCAAGTCAAACACATAACCTCTATCCGGATTTTGTTTTATTGGACTCATAGACTTTATGAAACAGGACAGCGAGACACCCGCCCAAAAATGTGGTAAAAGCAAAGATGGCTGAATTGGCAATAAGCAATTGGAGGATTTCCATCCCTTTATGGAAAAACGGCAAAGACCAATGTGATCCGAGAGAGAGTATAAAGCCCAGCCAAATAGTCTGGGCTAAGTTGGAATGACATCTTTCCGCTAAAAGCCAGCCGAATAAGCCCAAGACTATAATCATCAGCAACATCATCAAGTTCTGCAAACCCGCAAACGAGTAACCTGATTTTCTTACAATCACGCTTATGGCCGTCGCAAGGCAGACCACGAGGAAGAAAATCATTGTCAACCTTATGCGCTTCGTTGCGTCTTTATTTCTCGATTTCATTGTTATGCATCCGCTGATCCGATCTGATGTGATTCCATCGAATATCCCCGTAAAACCGCCGTCTTATCTTAAGACTATCCATATGAAATCGCAAGTCGCAAAAAGGGGGGAACTCCAAAGCCTCAGTCCAAAAAAATATGGACGGCCGGCTGCGGTGGTGATATATAAGAATTCATCTTAGAAAGTGAGGTTAAAATGAAAAAACGCAATATCCAGCTCAGTCGTCTGACCCTGGTTATTTTGCTCGTGAGCCTTGTCTCTTTGGTCGCGGCTTTCGCCTCCGAGAGAGTCGGCGAGGCTCCCCGTGCCCTGACCGCTGCCGACTACGCCCAAGCCGAGAAGTTCATGGCCTACAACACGGCGCCGCTCGTCCTCCGGGCGAGCGTGCGTCCGAACTGGCTGAAGGGCGACCGCTTCTGGTACAGGAACGCCCTCGAGAACGAGGGAAGCGAGTTCATCCAGGTCGACCCGAAGAAAAAGTCCCGAGGTCCGGCGTTCGATCACGCTAAAATCGCCGCCGCTCTCTCCAAGGCCGCGGGCAAGACCTTCGACGCCGGCCATCTTCCCTTCATGGGCTTTGAATTCTCGGCGGACGGAAAGGCCATCACGTTCAGTGCCGAGGGAAAGAAATGGTCATGCGATCTCAAGGGAAAGGATTGCCGGCAGATCGACGGGGGCGAAGCCGCTCCCCCGGACAAGCGGCGCGGCGAAGGCCGCCGCCCGGGCGGTAATGAGTTCCTTGAGGTCGTCTCGCCCGACAAGCTTTGGGCCGTCTTCATCCGCGACCACAACCTCTGGGTCCGTGAGGTCGCGACCAAGACGGAGAAGCAGCTCACGACGGACGGTATTAAGGACTACGGCTACGCGACCGACAACGCCGGCTGGATCCGGAGCGACCGGCCGGTCGTGTCCTGGTCGCCCGACTCCAAGAAGATCGCCACATTCCGGCAGGATCAGCGCGAGGTCGGAGAGATGTATCTCGTGGAGACCAAAGTCGGCCATCCCGTCCTGCAGGCCTGGAAATACCCGCTTCCGGGAGACAAAGTCGTATCCATGATCGAGCGCGTCGTCATCCATCTCGATGGCCCGCGCCTGGTCCGGCTGAAGATGGCTCCCGACCAGCACCGCTCCACGTTCACGGACGATATCAAGACATGGGACGGCGGCATGGAGGACGTGCAGTGGAGTCCGGACGGGAAACGGCTCGCCTTCGTCTCGACTTCCCGGGATCACAAGCACGAGGTCGTTCGCCTGGCCGACCCGGAAACGGGCGAGGTCAGAGACGTTTTTGAGGAGAAAGCCGCCACCTACTTCGAGTCCGGGAGCGACCACGCCAACTGGCGTTTCCTGGGAGCTTCGAACGAGATCATCTGGTACTCCGAGCGCGACAACTGGGCTCATTTCTATCTCTATGATCTCGAGACCGGCCGGCTGAAAAACCAGATCACGACCGGCGAGTGGCCGGTGCTCCAGCTGTTGCGAGTCGATGAAAAGAGCCGGAGGATCACCTTTCTGGCCGGCGGACGGGAGAAGGGACGCGACCCCTACTTCCGGCATCTGTACAGCATCGGGTTCGACGGCGGGGGCATCCGTCTGCTCACCCCGGAGGATGCCGACCACGAAATCAGCCTGTCGCCGTCCGGTCTCTATTTCATCGACAGTTACTCGAAACCCGACGTTCCCCAGGTTTCCGGGCTGCGGAGCGCGGACGGAAAACTCCTTCTCAGTCTAGAAAAAACCGATATCTCCCGCCTTCTGGCCACGGGCTGGAAGCCTCCGCTGCCTTTTACGGTCAAGGCCCGCGACGGCGTCACCGATCTTTATGGCCTGATGTTCCGGCCGACCAGCTTCGACCCAGGAAAGAGATATCCGATCATCAACAATATCTACCCCGGTCCGCAGTCGGGGAGCGTCATGAGCCGGAGCTTTCTGCCCGCCCACGGCGACGCCCAGGCGCTAGCCGAGCTCGGATTTATTGTCGTCCAGATTGACGGGATGGGGAATCCCGGCCGCTCCAAGGCGTTTCATGACGCCTACTACGGAAACATGGGCGACAACACGCTGCCCGACCAGGTCGCCGGGATGAAGGAGCTGGCCCAGCGCTATCCATGGATCGATATCGACAAGGCGGGAATCTACGGGCACTCCGGCGGCGGCTATGCCGCCTGCGACGCGATGTTCCGCTACCCGGATTTCTTCAAGGTCGGCGTCTCCCAGGCCGGGAACCACGACAACCGGGGCTACGAGGACGACTGGGGCGAGAAGTGGCAGGGCCTGCTCGTAGCGAACGAGGACGGCACCTCGAACTATGACAGCCAGGCCAACCAGAATTTTGCCAAGAACCTCAAGGGGAAGCTGCTCCTGGCCCACGGGACCATGGACGGCAACGTCCCGCCTTACAATACGCTCCTCGTGGTGAATGAGCTGATCAAGGCGAACAAGGATTTCGACCTGATCCTGTTCCCGAACCGCGGTCATGGCTTCGGGAACGAGCCTTATATGGTCCGGCGTCGCTGGGACTACTTCGTCCGTCACTTGTTGGGTGCAGAGCCGCCGGCGGGGTACGAGCTGAAGGCTCCGGCCCGCCCCGGCCGCCCGATGATGTAGCCAGGCCCGGAAACTCCTTCAGCTCGGGACAGACTCACCCGCGTCGGAACATCTCCCGTACGGCTCCCGGTTTCAGGGCAAAGAGGGCCTTCCGTTCGTTGAGATAAGCAGTCCAACAATCGCCGCAGTCGTGCTGCCAGGTGTTCCGGAGGGCTTCCTTCAGTCCATCCCGAAGGATATTTTTAGGTTTCAGGCTTGCCCCGTGCTGGATGCAGGGAATGACATCCCCGTTGGGCTCGATATGAATGTAGTCCCTTCCGCAAACGCATCGGGAGGGTTCCTGGCTCCTGACCGTCAGAACAGTCAGGTCATCCCAGGTCATCGCGCGTTTATAAGCCCGGGTGGAGAACATGAACCGGCGTCCCTGCTTTTTCCAGGCAACGATCCTCCCATGAAGGGACCGGATCTGGGCATGCGTGAGGGCGATGTCCCTCGCTTCATCCCGGTAATACATCCGTCCGAACTTCACCGGCTGCGCGTTCAAGCGGATGCCTTTCTTCTCGCAGAATTCTACCATCGCCTCGACCGCCCCGTAATTTTCCTTGTGCACGGTCATATTGACGTAGGTCCGCCGGCCGGCCGCCAGGGCGGCGTCTATGGCGCCGACGGCTCCGTCAAAGGAACCGGGGCCGCGGAACCGGTCATTGAGCTCCGGGTCGACGGCATCCAGGCTGACGACGACTTCGTCAAGGAAATCCAAGAGATCAGGCCGGGAGGCGATCTGGATCCCGTTGGTGACGATCGCCGTGATCATCCCCGCTTTTTTGGCCTCGGAGCTGATCTCCCGGAAATCGGCGCGGAGCGTGGGTTCCCCGCCTTGGAGCTTGACCCGGATCGTCCCAAGCCGGGCCAGGTCACGCAGGATACGACGCCATTGGGCAGCGGTCATGAGCTCGCTTTCCACATCGGGACACCGGCAAAAAACGCATCTCCGGTCGCAAGAGTTCAGGAGTTGAGCCTGGACCTCGTAGGGGTGATAGGCGCGGAAGCGGCCGCGGAGATACCGCCAACCAATTTTCAGGTGTCGGAACCGGTTCATGTTCTGCCTCCCCGCGGAACTTGAAGAGTGGAATGCCGACTCAGGGTCAGAAGCGACGCCAGCATCACGATCCCGTAGCGCAGCGCCGCCGCTCCCAATTTCACGACGCTGGCCGACTTCACTGTATCTCGGTTCAAGAAGAAAATGAGGGAAGAAGCCGATAGGCCGAATATCCCTAAGCTTAACAGTACGATCATCCGGTATTCCGAAAAAACGAGGATCGTGCCCAAGGCCAACAGAAAAACGGCCAGCCAGGGCGCCAGGCAGAATTGCCCGATCCGGATCCTGCGGACAAGCCGCCACTGGGTCGGGGAGGAGCGCTGCGGCTTCGAGCGGATAAGCTCGGTCAGGTACCCCGAGCCGCGGCGGCGTCTGTATTGAAAAATTCCTTGGACGGTCTCGGGCGTCCTCAGTTCAGTGGACCGGGCGGCCGGACACGTCCGGACCCTCCAGCCGCTGGCGCGGGCGGCCAGAGCCAGATAGATATCCTCGGTGAGCGCATCCGGATGGATCCAGCCCGCCCGTTTTTTCCAGAGGGCATAACAGACCCCGGAAAAACCGGCCGAGGCAAAAACTTCCCCCTCTAGCCACCAGAGAAAGTTCACCAGCCTCCAGTGAATGCGTTCCTCGATAAGGTCACTTGCGGGGGATACCGAAGCACCGGCGATCGCCAGCCGGGAATCGCCGGACAGGAGCCCGACAAGCCGCCGGATGCAGGCCGGCTCGAGCCGCGCATCGGCGTCCGTGAAGACCAGGATCTCCTGGGGGAGGTGCTCCAGGGCATGATTGACCTGCTCGATTTTTTTCCGGACGCCGTTCAGACGGACAAGCCGCACCCTCCTTCCCTTGTCGATCTCGTCCTGGATCCGCGCAACGGTCCGATCACTGGAGCCTCCATCGACAACAACGAACTCGACCAGGCTTTCCGGATAATCGGTCTTCCGGAGGTCGTCGAGCTTATTCAGGATCAGATCTTCCTCGTTCAAGGTCGGGATGACGACCGCAATTTCCGGCCAGAACTTTGGTTCGGATATCTTCCTCTTTTTGAGGGCCGCCGCAGCCGCGAGCCCGAAGGCATAGCCGAAAATCAGCACCCAGAGGAAAACGGCGCCGGCGGCGAAGCCGATGAACAGAATCTTCATGACCATTTTCTATTTCTCAGCTATACCGTCTCAAGTATTTTCTCGCGAACCGGGCGACGACGCGCAGATTGAACGAAAAAAGGAAATTGAGCTCCACTAAGCAAGGCGAGAAGCAGGCTACGCACGGGTGTTCGAGAAGCGCCCGCCAACAGCCCTCGACCCCTTTCTCCAGCACGTTTCCGCCGAAAATCTTCCCCATAGTGGTCACGCACGGATAAACCCTGCCGTCAGCGTCAATGCTCAGATAGCTGCGGCCCGCCCAACAGGCCGGCGCCTTGCGCAGCAAGGGATCGGACGGATCCAATCCCCCGGCTTCATACCTGTCGTCGCTGTAATCTCTCCAAAGAGAGGCATACCGATAGCTGGCTGGAGAGATGAGAAGGCGCGGGGTTCGCTCCGCCCGCTCGGCGATTTCAAGCAGCAATTTCCGGATCTCCTCATCCTCCGGCTTGATCCGGCGGGCCTCCCGCCACAGGTTATTATCGCCGGAGCGGACGACATTGACGGTCAGAGCCAGATCATGATCCGTCACAAAACGGAGCAGGCCGTCCAACTCGGATGCTGTCTTAGCGGACAGGACGGCGTTGATTTTCACCGGAATCTCAGCCTCGCGCGCGGAGATGACAGCCTGTTCGACGGCCGCAAAAACGCCCTTGCCCCGCACTTCGTCGTTGGCCGGGCCGGCCGCGTCAAGACTGATAACCAGGGTCTGAAGGGGCTGCAGAAGTCGGATCACCTCGGGGACGAGGATTCCGTTTGTGGATAACACGCAGGCCAGCCCGCGCCGTCGGGCGTGCCGCAGAAGATCCGGCAGATCCGGCCGGAGGAGAGGTTCCCCGCCGAGGAAAGTCACTCTGCGGACGCCCAGGTCGGCCAGCTGGTCGATCACCCTGAGCCACTGGCCCGTGCTCAGCTCAGAGATCTCCTGAAAGGGGAAGTTGCAGTAAAGGCAACGGAGGTTGCAGCGATGCGTGAGATAGAGAAAGCCTTGAAAAAGAGCCGGCCGGCGAAGGACGAAACTAGGCCCGAGCCGGGCCGCATAGGCGGTCAGAGTTCTGATCAACATGCGGAAGGTCTCCGAAAGGAAAGGAGCCGGGTAACCTCGGCTGAGGCAAACAAGACAAGGATGGGCAGGAGGGGGACGGAGAGGCGGGCATTCGGGGCGAAAGGCAGATTAAGCAGCCAGAAAAAGACCACGAGCAAAACGGGCGGCCAGAGTTGACTTCTGCCTGCCCGGAGGCCCCTGCAGGCGGCCCCGACAAAAAGGAAGAGAACGGGCAGCCTCAATATCAGCAAGATAATGGTTTTTGTCGATGTATCGCCGATAAACAAAAACATCGCACCCGCCGAAACCGCTTTGGTGACCAGGAGCGAGGGGTCCTGGCGGATGTCCTGGAAAGCGCTGGCCTGCATCAGGCGATTGACGCCGATATCCCGCTGGAACTGAGCTCCCTGGACGGAGTTCCTGAGCCTTTCCATCTCCGGGTCGGTTCTTTGAAAGAGCACTCTATAGGACAAGGGCTGCTGAAAGAATTCCCGGGCCATCAGGTTTCCTCTCTTCAAATTCCCGCCCATCCCGACGTGAACGGGAATGAGCCGGCCGGTGAGGCGCCAGTTCCTGACGCTCCATGGTGTAATAAGGAGAAGGGCGGCCATGGCGATGAGGACAGTGTCCCTGATGTTCCTGGATGGCCCTGTGAGCAGCAAGACTATTGGGAATAGAAAGAGGAACGGCAAAAAAATTGCCTTTGTCAGTGATAAAGAAGCCAAAACGGCGCCGATCCCCGCCGCCTTCACAAGAGACGGCTTCTCGAGATAGGCCAGCCCCAGATAAACGAGCGCGGCCACCAGAAATGCGAGCAGGATCTCATTCCACATCCTCGGGACCTGCCACAGGACAGCCGGATAGAAGACATAGAGAAGGGCGGCGGTCAGAGCGACCCGACGGTTCCAGAGTTTAGTTGCCAAAAGGAATATCAGCCAACACGTCAGGCCGTGAAGAAGGCTTTGGGTAAGCCAGACTCCACCCGGATACCAGCCTCCGGTCAGGCTCAGGCTGAGGGCTATGAAGGCCGGGTAGAGCGGACCGCGAAAGACCGTGGGCCCCTCCTGAGGCTTGAAAGAGAGCCCGTTTCCTGCATAGATATTGCGGCCAAGCAGGCCGAAGCAGTCCGGGTCCAGGGTGGCCTCGTAGGTCTTGCTGACTGAGGGGAAGAGCAAAAAACTGGAGAAGATGCCGGCCGAGAACCCGGCGATGACGACCCCAAGGCAGATCGAGGTCTTCTTCCGGCAGCCAGGCATCGGCATTCGGCTTTCATACAAGATAGGAGGCATTATAAGAAAATATCAAGAAAAATCCTATCATCAATCCTCGCTGGCCCTTCGAAGGCGATTTCGGAATCTGATAGAGCGTCCCGTCTATTGAAAGTCCAATTGACAATGCCGGGATATACCCGCTAGCATGCTTCTGGTCTTGGATCAATGAAAAAGTCAGGGATCCTGGTGCGTCTGGTTTTCGCCGGTCTCCTCATCCTTTTGCCCCATTTTTATCTCTCCGCCCAAGACGCCCCCCCAAAGAAGGTCAAATCCATCCGCATCGTCGGCAACAAACGCACGGATGACCTCATCTTGCAGCGTGAGTTGTCATTCCTCATCGGAGAGTCTTTCGTTAAAGACTATGCCGATTTCGCCGTCGGCCGGCTCGACCGGCTGAGGATCTTCAGCGGCATCAAGATCACACCGATCGAGGAGGAAGACGGCATCGTTCTCCTCGTCGAAGTCAAGGAGACGTTCCCGATCATACCCTCCGTCTCTATCTCGTTCAGCGACGAGAACGGGGTCCTTTATGGGGGAGGTATAAGTGCCCTCAACCTCAAGGGAGAAGCCCTTTTCTTATCCGGAAAGGTGATGTTCGGCGGAGCCACCAATATCGAGTTCAAGCTGGTCAATCCCTGGATCAGAGGAGACAAGATCGCTTACAGCCTGGACTTATACTATCGCGAGCGCCGGAACGAGATCTTCGATTTCGACGAGACGGTTTACGAGGCCTATACAACATTCCTCCGGCAATACAAGGACCACCTCAATTACGGAGTCCGGGTAAGCGGGCAGTATCTGAGGAGCGACGTTCCCGGGAAAACGGTCTCAGATGATAACACGGATTTCTCGCCCGGCCTGTCCGCCTTCCTTGGCTATGACTCGCGCGATTCCTGGACCAATCCGCACTCGGGCTGGTGGAGCGAACTCGAAGTCCAAAAGGTCGGTGTTTTCTTCGGCGACTGCCGTTTTTGGAGATTCAACCTGGACGGCCGGCGCTTCCAGCCGGTGGCCCCGCACCATACCTTGGCCATGTTCTCCCTCCTTACCTTGACCACGGGAACGCTGGGCCAGGATGTGGCCGTGTGGCAACAGTTCAGCGTGGGCGGCGCCAACAGCATCCGCGGCTGGGAACTCGGTGAACGATCAGGAAAAAACCAGTTCCTGAACACGCTGGAATACCGCTATAATTTCTTCGAACCCCGGCCCCTCCGTATATTGGGAATCTCACTCTACATGGGCGCGCAGTTGGCCGCCTTCGCCGACCTCGGCTATGTCTGGAATGACGCGACTGAATTTCAACCCGGCAAGTTCCTCGGCGGAGTGGGTTTCGGGTTTCGACTGATCGTCCCCTATGTCGGCCTGACCCGTCTGGACCTGGCCTGGGGCCAGCCGGGCATGAGCATCCGTTTTTGTATCGGAAGCTATGAAAAGCCGGCCCGGCAACGGGAGAGAGTCCGCTGAAGCTAGAAAAGGGGCGCTTCGCGGTTTTGGTGCTGGCTTTCGCGGCCGGCGCTTGCCTGAACACCAAGAACTATCTCAATCCGTCTGAACCGAAGTATACCGGCGATTACCCGCCGCACCCGGGGGCTGACTCCCGGATCCGGCCCGAAGGGTCTTTCCGTGTAGTCACCTTCAACATCGCCTATGGCAACCACGTCGACCGCGCCCTGGAGGTCCTCCGGGAAAATGAGCCGCTCCGTGATTTCGACGCGCTCGCGCTGCAGGAGATGGATTTGCGGGGGGTGGATCTGATCGCCCGTGAACTGGGCCTTCGTTACATCTATTTCCCGGCGGCCGTCCATCCCAATAAAAAGCGTGATTTCGGCTGCGCCATTATGTCACCGTGGCCCCTTGAAAAGCCGCTCAAGATTGTGCTGCCGCACAAGTCGTTCGGGACGAATTTGCGCCGGGCGTCGACTGTGGCCACCGTCGTCCGCGGGAATCAGCGCTTTCGTGTCTACTCCGTCCATCTCGCCGGTGCCCTGGCCATATCCGCTGCTTCGCGGCGCGAGCAGGTTCAACCCGTAATCGTCGATGCCAGGGCCTCTACTGAGCCGGTGATCATTGCCGGCGATTTCAATTCCTACGGAATTGGGGAGGAGTTCACAAAAGCGGGCTTCACCTGGGTCACGAGTGACGTCGGGCCGACGTTGCACAATGCTTTTTTCAAGTTCCGCTATGATCATATTTTTGCCAAGGGACTCACGAAGACTC
>CAYGXD010000020.1:0-41103 GCA_964353705.1 uncultured Eubacteriales bacterium
GGGAGTTTGAGGGGGACGGCATCGTTCCCCTCAGGGGGTCAGCGAAGCAAAGCGATTATGCATTGCGGAGACACTCTTCAAGACTCTGTTCTTACTTTATTAAACCCGCCTACCGCCCTTATAATTAAGGGCGGAAAAATGTTAGTGTCTCCGCCAAAGGTCCGAGGGGGGAGCTGGACTCCCCCATGGAAGTGTCCCGTCTCCGGAGAGGAATTATGAAAGAAATTAATGAGACAGGACACTAGGTTCTCTTCCCGCCGCCAGTCGCGGCGCTTTCGGCTTCCGCAGGACGGCCCAGCCTTTATGGAGAGGATTCGTTCGGGGCGGGCGAGCGACGGGCTTTCTTCAGGCTTTTTTGGACCTCTGCCAGAGGGCCGTAAAGGACAATCAGGCCGAAGAAGAGCAAAATGAACAGCCTGGTATAAAAGATGAAACCGCCGATGATGACGGCCAGGGCCAGGCCCGTCTTCAAATCGATCCTCTTAAGGTAATTGAAATTGAGCATATTTCTGTATTTCATCCGGCTGACCATGCAGAACGAGACAAAAAGGATGATCGCCGACAGACCGGCGACATCGAGCTTCGCCGTCAAGGGTTTCGGATGAATAAGCACCAGTGAGGACAAAAACATCGCCGCAGACGGTACGGGCAGCCCAACATAATGTTTTCTATCCGTCTGACTTTTCTGAAGGACGTTGTATCTCGCCAAGCGCAGGATTCCCCCAACCAAAAAAATGAAACTGAAAAGAGCTCCCGGCGTTTTCGCGGCCTGGAGCCCCCAGAAATAAATGAGGATGGACGGGGCCGCGCCGAAAGAGAAAACATCCGCCAGCGAGTCGAGCTGGACCCCGAAATCCGACTGCGCTTTGACGGCGCGGGCGATGAGGCCGTCCAGCCCGTCCATCACGGCGGCGGCGATGATCCAGAATGCCGCCCAGGCAAACTTCGACTGAAAAGAACTAAGCAGACTCAGAAACCCGAAGAGGACGCCGGTTATGGAGATCACGCTGGGAAGAAGATAGATGTCTCCATGTCTTTTTTTCATTCCTTAACCTCCGCGATGATCGTCTCCCCGGCTCTGACCCTCTGGCGCGCGGCAACGGTTGGGACTGCAGTCCGGGGCAGAGAGATTTCAACCCTGGAACCGAAGTACATAAGACCGATCTTCTGCCCCCGCTCCAGACGTTCTCCCCGGCCCGGATAACACTTGATCCGGCGGGCGGCGACCCCGACGATCTGCTTGAGATGGACATCGATCCTGCCGCCCTTGATCAAGAGTGAATGGGACTCATTTTTCCGGCCGGCTTCGTCACTGTAGGCCGGGAAAAACCGGCCCGGCCGGTATTCGACGTCTTCGACAATGCCGGAAACGGGGGAACGGATGACATGGACATCCAGAAGAGACAGGAAGAGAGTGATTCGTTTCACCCGTGATCCGAGCAAGGGGAAGGAATCAAGACTCTCGATATTCAATACCGTCCCGTCGGCCGGGCTGAGGATGTCCTTATCCTCCCCCGCGGCGCTGCGCCTCGGGTCGCGGAAGAAGAACGCAAACGCCCCCGCCAACAGAAAAAACGCAACCGCCGGGACCAACCAGCCAAGCCAGGCAAAGAACAGAGATGCAATTACGCAGGGAAGGATAAAACGCCAGCCCTCCCTTGCAATTCTCATCTCTTTTGTCCCCGTTTTCTTGTCATTTTGCTACCTGGACCTAGGCCTGTTTTCTCCTTGAGAACGACCCCAAACTCTTATCGTCGTCTCATAGGATCCTATTTTAACACCTTCCGGATTCGCCTCCTATCATTATTTGCATGAAGGAGTTCCCTCAGGAAGCTCCCAGATGGTCATAGAGGATTTTAGCCCCGATCACGAGGAGGATTGCGCCCCCAAGAAGTTCCGCCCTCCGGCCGATGACCTTGCCCAAGGCCGGTCCGATCTTCATTCCTATTACGGTCATCGTGAAGGCCACGATCCCGATGATGACGGCGGGAAAAACGATCGCCACCTGGAGCGCGGCGAGGCTTAGCCCGACCGCCAGGGAGTCGATGCTCGTGGCGACGGAGAGCACGAGAAGCGACCCCCCCCTGGTCGGGTCGGACCGTTCAGTCGCGGAGTCCTTTTCCGGCTCCAGGGACTCATAGATCATTTTGCCGCCGACTCCGAGAAGAAGGGCGAAGGCGACCCAGTGATCGTATTTTTCGATATAGCGGATGAGGGTCTCCCCGGCCGACCAGCCCAGAACGGCCATCACAAACTGAAAAACCCCAAAAGTCGATGCCAGCCGGAAAGTCTGCCCACCCGTCGCCGGTTTCAGGCTCATCCCCAGGCCGAGCGATACGGCGAAGGCGTCCATCGCCAGCCCCAAGGCAATTCCCAGAACGAGCAGGAGGCTCATGCCCCGCCGCCCCCCAGGAACTCCAAGGCCAGGGCCGTGATGAACAGAACCCCCGCCGGAAGGGCTTTCTCGTCGATATCGAAAGCCGGATGGTGATGGGGAAATGTCTTGCCGTCGCCGGCTCCGAGAAAGAGGAAAGCCCCCGGGACCTTCTGAAGATAATAGGAGAAATCCTCTCCGCCCATGATCGGGTTGAACGGCTGGAGGCAGTCCTCCCCCAGAACCCTCCGGGCCACGCCCATCGCGAAATCGACCATCCCGGCATCATTCACAACCGCCGGATATCCGAGGGTGTACTCGAACCGGGAGGACGCTCCGAACGCCTTGGCCGTCTCTTCGGCGATCTCCCGGAGCCGTCTCTCGATCAGCTCCTGCACGGCGGCATCAAATGTCCGCACGGTCCCGGTCAGCGCGACCTCCTCAGGGATGATGTTGTGGGCCGTCCCGCCGTTCACCGTGCCGAAGGTAACGACACAGGGCTTCAGCGGGTCGACGTTCCGGCTGACGATGGTCTGGCAGTTCGCGACGATCAGCGCGGCCGCAACAATCGGATCGACCGCCGTATGAGGCATAGCCCCGTGCCCTCCTTTTCCGTTGACGACGAGGCTGAAATTGTCGGCCTGAGCCATCATCGTGCCCTTGACGACGCCGATTTTCCCCGTCGGAAACGACTGCCAGAGATGGAGCCCGAAAACGGCGTCGACACCGTCGAGCGCACCCTCCTCGATCATCCGCTTGGCTCCTCCCGGCGGCTTTTCCTCGGAGGGCTGGAAGAGAAAGACAACCCGGCCCGGGAGCTTGCTTTTTCTCGCCGTCAGGATTTTGGCGGCGGCCATGAGCATCGCCATGTGCCCGTCGTGCGCGCAGGCATGGGTCGCCCCCGGGTTCAGCGAGATGCACTCCTTCTCGCCTTCTTCCTGGATCGGCAGGGCGTCCATGTCCGCCCGCAGGGCCACTGTCTTTCCCGGTGTCCCGCCCTCGAGAACCGCGATAAGGCCCGTGCCGGCCGCCCCGCGCACGGGAAGCCCGAGGCCCTCCAGAAATTCCCGGATGACCGACGAGGTCCGCGTCTCCTCGAAAGCGATCTCCGGATGACGATGGAAATCCCGCCGCCAGGCGATGATCTGACCGGCCAGGGCCGCGATTTCACTTTCCAATCCTTGCCTCATTTTTTCCTCCTTCGCTCAAACCGCTTGTCCACTGTTTTCCTCTCTTGTCCTGTAAATCAGGCTGACGGTCATGGTTACAGTGGCGTTGACAACGAGCGCCACAAACCCGGCATTCATCCCCAGAAACGGGTCATGTTTCGTAAAGACCAGGACAACGACCAGGACAAAGCCTGTTATCAGCCCCCAGAAGACTCCCCGCCGCTTTACTCCCTTCCAGAAAAGACCCAAGACGACGCCGGGGAAGAACTGGGTCACTCCGTCATAGCCGATGAGAAGCAGGTTGACCAGGGCATTGGGCAGGTAGAAAGCGAAAAGCAGGGCGAAGCCCATGATGACGAGGACCAGAATCCGGGAAAGCCGGAGGACCGTCTCCTCACCCGCTTGCGGCGCGAATCCAGCCCGGTAGACGTTCTTGGCCAGGAGCGTCGATGCGAAGAGCACGAGGACGGAGGACGGCACCATGGCCGTCACCGCGCCCGCCGCTCCGACAAACCCCATGAACCAGGAAGGATACGTCTTGTGAACAAGCTCCAGGAAGGCCAAGTCGCCATTCTTAAGACCCGGCATCGCCAGGAGCGCCGTGAACCCGGCCATGAAGACAAGCAGGATCGGGATCTGGTAAAAGGGCATGATGACGGCGTTTCTCTTTATCGTCTCGGCGCTTTTGGCGGAAAAGGCCGAGCCGAAGACATGCGGCCACATGTAGAATCCAAGCCCGGTCAGGAGCGCCGTCGTCATGACCCAAACGACGTCGAGATTCGCCGTCGCCCCGGGAAAGACGAGGTGGCCCGGGTACGCCTCGGCAAGCGCCCGGAACATCCGGCCATGGCTCCCGAAAAGGAGACGCGGCACACTGATGCCGACAACACCCACGGCCGCGATCATCAACACATCCTTGATGATGGAAACCCAGGCCGCACCCCTTATTCCGCTGGTGAAGACGAAGGCGCAGGTCAGGACAAAGGCCAGCAGGATGGCCACGTTGGAGCGGATCGCGCCGTCGCTCGAAACCTCGACGATAAACCCCAGCCCGGTCAGCTGAAGCTGGAGATAGGGAATTATGGACACGACCCCGATGACTGCCACGATGACGCCGAGGCTGCGGCTCCCGTATCTCGTGATAAAGAAGTCCGGCTGGGTATGGAGGCCGAAGCGCTTCCCGAATTTCCAGACCGCCGGCAGGATGAAGAAAGAGGCCGTGTAAGCGAGTGTCCCATAGATCAGGATGTAAAAGGTCGGCGCCCCACGGGAGTAGGCCCAGCCGCTCGCGCCCAGGAAAGTGAAGGTCGTATAGATCTCGCCGGCCATGAGCAGCCACATCAGGACGATCCCGAAGCGGCGGCCGCCAACGGTCCAGTTCTCCAGGTTCATCTTGACCTTGCGGCCGGCGACGATGCCGACGCCCGCGGAAAAGACGATGGTGGCCAGAATGATGAGCAGGGCCGGGTTCATGAGGGGCCTTCCCCGCCGTTTTTATTGAACTTTTTCTCCGCCCAGTAGGCCGCCATCAAGATAAAGGGCGTCAGGAAAACCCAAAAGACGATCCAGAACAGCAGGAAGGGCAGGCCGAAGACATACGGCTTGACACGGTTGACAAAGGGAAGGCCTAATATCAGCATCAGAAAAGGAATAGAAGCGAAACCGAGAGCGATCTTCGTCCCTTTCGACATAAGCGCCTCCTTTCCCGGAGCGACGCCCATTATAGGCAAAACGGCCCGGCTTCTCAATCCGGACCCCTGTCCCTAAATCCGAAAAATTGCGGTATAATGGGGGTTTAGTCGAGCGAGATCATGGACGAGAGAATCACCCTCCGCGGCGTCCGGGTTCACAACCTGAAAAACATCGACCTCGACATCCCGCTCTACAGGTTCATCATCGTCACCGGAGTCAGCGGATCCGGGAAGTCGTCCCTGGCCTTTGACACGCTCTACGCCGAAGGCCAGCGCCGCTACCTCGAATCGCTGTCCGCTTATGCCCGCCAGTTCCTGGAAAGAATGGACAAGCCCGACGCCGACCTCATCGAGGGCATCACCCCGGCCATCGCCATCCAGCAGAAGGCCGCCACCAAGAATCCCCGCTCCACCGTGGCCACAGTCACCGAGATCCATGACTTCTTGCGCGTCCTCTTCGCCCGGCTCGGCACCGTCCACTGCCTCGAATGCGGTCAACCTGTCCGCCGGGACACCATCGACTCCCTCGTCGAAACCCTCTTCCAGCTTCCGCTCCGAACCAAGGTCACGATCTCCTTTTCCTGGCCCCTGGAGAAGGGAACCGCCCTCCTCAGGAAGGAAGGGTTTTTCCGGACGATCCAGGATGGCCGGGTCGTAGAGATCGAAAAAGCGAAACTCCCCAAAAAGGGAGCCCTCGATATCTTTGTCGACAGCCTGTCCCTGGATCCCGAGGACAGGGAGCGCCTGGTCGATTCCTTGGAGATAGGCTTCAAAAAGGGCGATGGCCGGGTCAGGGTCCGCTCCGAGGACGGCCGGGAATTCGTTTTTTCCGACAAGCTCGAGTGCAAGACCGACCGGATCGTCTACGAAGACCCTTACCCCAACCTCTTTTCCTTCAACAGCCCCCAGGGGGCCTGCCCGGACTGCCACGGTTTCGGGGACCTGGCCGTTCTGGACGAGGACAAGGTCATCCCCAACAAGAACAAGAGCCTCGAGGACGGCGCCGTCGAACCCTGGACCAAACCGGTCTCCCGCTTGTGGATGAAAGAGCTGCTTCGCGAAGCCCGGAAAAGGGGAATTCCCACCCAGATTCCCTACCGGAGGCTCAAGCCCGACCAGCAGCGCTTTGTCCTGGACGGCGGCGGAAACTACGGTGGAGTCAAGGCGTTTTTTGACTGGCTCAAGACCAAGAACTACAAGGTCCAGGTCCGCGTCTTCCTGAGCCGGTACCGCAAATATGTCCCCTGTTCAGCCTGCGGCGGGATGCGGCTCAACCCCCGCGCCTTGAGCGTCAGGGTCGGGGGCCGCTCGGTCGGCGAGGTCACCCGGATGACAGTCAAAGAGGCGGCCGCCTTCTTCCGGGGCCTCGAGCTCACGCCGTTTGAGCGCCAGGTGGCCGAAAAGCTCGTGGTTGAAATCCGGAACCGCCTGAAGTTTCTCCTCGAGGTCGGTCTCGATTACATCACTCTCGACCGGATGACCTTCACCTTGAGCGGGGGCGAGGCCCAGCGGATCAACTTAGCCGCCGCCCTGAGCGCTTCGCTCGTGGGCACGCTTTTTGTCCTGGACGAGCCGTCCATCGGCCTCCACGCCCGCGACAACCACCGGCTCATCGAGATCCTCAAAAGCCTGAAGGAAATCGGCAACACCGTCCTCGTGGTCGAACACGATCCGGAGATCATCCGCTCCGCCGAATATATTATCGACCTCGGCCCTAAAGCAGGAGAGCGCGGCGGCGAGGTCCTTTTCTGCGGCCCGATGGACGTGTTCCTGAAAAAAGAGGACTCGCTGACCTCCCAATTTCTGCGGGGAGAGCGGGAGATCGCCGTCCCCGCCAAGCGGAGGCGCGGCGCCGGCTACATCGCCATCGAGGACGCTTCCAAGCACAACCTGAAGCACATCGACGTCCGCATCCCGCTCGGGACTTTCACCTGCGTCACCGGAGTTTCGGGCTCCGGCAAGAGCACGCTCCTCAACGACGTCCTCTACCACGCCTGGAGCGGCGAGGCCGCTGACGGGTTCAAAGAAATCAGCGGGTATGAACTCGTCGACAAGATGATCATGGTGGACCAGTCGCCGCTCAGCACATCGCCGCGCTCCATCCCGGCCACTTATACCAAGGCCATGGACGGTATCCGCGATCTCTTCAGTGAGACGCGTGAAGCCAAGGCGATGGGGTATAAGCCTGGCTTCTTCTCCTTCAACACGGCCGGGGGCCGCTGCGAGGAATGCAAGGGCGCCGGGCAGCAGATCGTCGAGATGCAGTTCCTGTCCGATGTCGTCCTGACCTGCGATGCTTGCAAGGGGAAGCGCTTCCGGAGCGATATCCTGGAAGTCAGGTACAGGGGAAAAAACATAGACGATGTGTTGAGGATGAGCGTAGAAGAGGCGCTCGATTTCTTCTCCGACCGGGCCGACATCCAGAAGAAGCTCTCACCGCTCGAGGAGGTCGGGCTCGGCTACTTGCGTCTGGGACAGCCCACGACGACCCTTTCCGGCGGCGAGCTCCAGCGCATCAAGCTCGCCTACCATCTCGTCCACGAGCGGGAAAAGCGGATCCTCTACTTATTTGACGAGCCTACGATCGGACTTCATCCCGAGGATGTGGCGGTCCTTCTCCGCTCGTTCCAAAGGCTCGTCGATGAAGGCCACACGGTGGTCGTCATCGAGCACAACTTGGACGTCGTCAAGTGCGCCGACCATATCATCGACCTGGGGCCGGAGGGTGGGGACGGGGGCGGAAAGATCGTGGCTCAGGGGACCCCCGAGGAAGTGGCCAAGTCCAAGCGCTCGATCACGGCGCGGTTTCTGCGGGCTTATCTCCGCTGAGGATCCGGGAGACCCCGGAAAAGCTCCTTTCCATCGGGCCTACTTGACGCCAAACGAAGAAAGCATGGAGACAACAATCAACCAGGCGACGTGATAGATCTCATAGTTTCCAGGAGTGTAGTCGTACCAGACCACGTGGAGGATGCCCTGGGAATTGAAGACAATGGAGGGTGACGTAGATGCGCCCGAATTCCCCGTCTCCCTGAAGCTCGCTGACCAGTTGGCTCCCCCGTCGAAGCTCCCCTTGTAATAGATCTCATAGTTTCCGGGAGTGTCGTCGTCCCAGACCACATGGATATCGTCAGGCAAACCGATGGCGATCGAGGGATTGCGGGAAGTCCCCGAATTCCAGGTGAGCCTCTTGTCTGACGACCAGCTGGTTCCTTTGTCCGCGCTCCTTTTATAATAAATCTCTTCATTGCCTGGCGTATTGTCGCGCCAGGCGACATGGGGATTCCCGGAGGAATCAACGGCAATGTCCGGATTCACCGAATCGCCCGAAGTCCAGGTCAGCCGCTTGCTTGTTGACCAATTGGCTCCTCCATCTGAACTCTTCTTGTAATAAATCTCAGTAACTCCGGGCGTTGAATCCGACCAGACCAGATGGAGAGAATTAGTGGAAAAAGCGGCAATTCTCGGGCAGTAGGACAAGCCCGCATTATTGGTGAGCTGTCTGCTCGCAGTCCAATTGGTTCCTCCATTCGAGCTCTTCTTGTAATAAATCTCGTGGTCCCCCGTCGTGCTATCAAACCAGACGACATGGAGACGGCCCAAGGAATCGACGGCGATATCCGGGCCATAGGACCAGCCGGTATTATAGGTGAGCCTCATGTTCGTCGTCCAATTGGCTCCTCCGTCCGTGCTCTTTTTGAAATAGATCTCTGAATTCCCGGGCATATCCTCGTACCAGACCACATAGACATTCTTGTCGCCATTAACGGCTATGGCCGGAGTCCACGAACTGCCCGAAGTCCAAGTCAACCTTCGGTTGGCTGACCAGGTAGTTCCTCCATCCGTGCTCTTTTTGTAGTAAATTTCATAGTTCCCCGGAGTGAAATCAGACCAGACCACATGGAGGTTGTCGGAGGAGTCGCAGGCGATGTTCGGACACTCCGAATCGCCCGAAGTCCAGGTGATCCTCGGGTTGAGCACAAGCGGGGCCCAGCCGAACCCGGCCAAAAGCAGTATTCCTATGGATAAAATCACGATTTTTGTACGGGTCATCGCCATCTCCTTAACGGAAGAAGCTAATCAGGAGATACGGATCTCCCCAAAAACAAGCCCCTTTTTCATCGGACCTACCTGACGCCAAAAGAAGAAAGTACGGGGACCAGGACTACCCAGGTAAGGCAATATATCTCATAGTTTCCGGGCGTGTTATCGTACGAGGCCACATGGAAATCCCCGAAGGAATCGACGACAATGACGGGAGAGTTTGATTCACCCGAGTCCCAGGTCTTTCTGATATTCGTTGACCAGCTGTTGCCCCAGTCCACGCTCATCTTGTAATAAATCTCATAATTCCCGGGGGTGTTATCGCTCCAGACCAGATGGAGATGGTTTAAATAATCAATAAATAGGGAAGGACTGAGAGAATGCCCCGGAGTCCAGGTCAGCCTCTTCGTTGTCGTCCAGCTGGCGCCCCCGTCCGGGCTCCTCACATAATAAATCTCATTGTTCCCAGGTGTATTGTCGTACCAGACTACATGGGGATGGCCGAGGGGGTCGACGGCCAAGTCCGGAGCGTAAGACCAGCCCGAAGTCCAGGTCAGCCGCCTGCTCGTTGACCAGGTGATTCCCCCGTCCGTACTCCTCATGTAATAAATCTCATTGGCTCCGGGAGTTGAATCCGACCAGACTATATGGAGATAGCCGGAGGAATAGGCAACGATTTTCGGACTTTGAGACCAGCCCGCATTCCAGGTAAGCCGCTTGCTTGCTGTCCAGCTGACTCCTCCATCCGTGCTCTTGGTGTAATAGATCTCATAGTTGCCGGGCGTAAAATCGCTCCAAACCACGTGGAGATGGCCCAAGGAATCGACGGCAATACTTGGCTCCAAGGACCAGCTCAAGGTCCAGGTAAGTCGCTTGTTCGCTGTCCAATAGTCTCCGCCGTTCGTGCTCTTTTTGAAATAAATCTCCGATTGCCCGAGCACGTACTCATGCCAGACCATATAGAGATACCCGGAAGAATCCACGGCCAGGGACGGAGCCCAAGATTCGCTTGACGTAAAGGTCAACCTTTTGCTGGTTGTCCACGTGATTCCAATATCCGTGCTCTTCTTGTAGAAAATCTCATAGTTCCCCGGAGTGTCATCTTGCCAGACGAGATGGAGAGGGCCGGAGGGAGCAGAGACAATGTCGGGATTTTGCGAAGTCCCCGAATTCCAGGTGATCCTGGGGTTCAGCACAAACGGGGCGTGGGCGGCCTGAGAGAAAACCAATAATCCTATCGCCAAGATCAAGAACCTTATGGGCTTCATGGCAATCTCCTTGACAAGGGGAATTCATCAGAAGACGCCGGTTCCTCAAAAACCGGCCTGCTTCCTTTCCTTCCATTTTCGTCCCCTGCTCCTGACTAGAACATACGCCCTAACGATGAGGGAAGTCAAGAGCAAAGGGATGTCAGCCTGCGCTCTCTTTTATCTCAAACAGGTTCCCGTCAAAATCCTGGATAAAAGTGATCCACCGGTCTCCCCGGGGAGCACGGATGACGGGCACGCCCATGACTCGGCACCGCTCGAGAAATGACTCAAGGTCTCCAACTTCGAGGCAAATGTGATTGGGAGAGCCAGCCGCCGGCCGTGCGCTTTCGTGGATAAAAACCTCAAAAAAGACGTCGTCCCGGACGTAATTAAGGACCGTCAGGTCGGAAGGAATGCCGAAAAACGCCCCGGAAAGCGCCGCCGGCACGGTCTTCCGTTCCAGCTTCTTCAAGCCGAGGAACTTTTCATAGAACCGCTCCGCCGTCTCCTCTGAACGGCAGGCCAGTCCATGGTGGCGGACTTTCATTGCAGCCTCCCCTTTTGGGCCCCCGATCTACGCCTCATGATCCGGCGTTCCCCTCTTTGGCGTGGGGTTTGATGATGACTTTGACCGCTTCTTCTCCGCTCAGCACCAGCTGGAAACCCCGGACAATATCCTCCAGGGGAAGCCTGTGCGTGATCATCCGTTCAACGTCGATGGCCCCGCCGGCCAGCAGTTGCATGGCTTCCTGAATATCCGGAGGGCCGCAATAGTAGGATGTGAGGATGCGGACTTCCTTCGTCCAAAAATCGTTAATTGGGACCGTCACTGTCTTGTCCGGACCGGGAACAGCGAAGAAGACGATGGCCCCGCCCTTATCCACACAGGCCCAGGCCTGCTCCACGGCGGACAGGGCCGACGTGCACAGCAGCACAACGTCGGCCTTTTTGTGGAGAAAGTCCGTCAGGCGCTTCGGCACCTCCCCGTCGGCCGGCATTGCCAGGTCCGCGCCGAAGCTTCGGGCATATCCGAGCTTCCTCCCGGCAATATCTGTGGCCGCTACGGCGCATCTTTTCCTCTTGGCCAGTTGGATCTGAAGCAACCCGGACATACCGCAGCCCAGAACCAACACGGATTGCCCGTCTTTCAACCCGGCCAGCCTCTGGGATCTGACAACGCAAGCGAGGGGCTCGATGAACGTGCTCCAGTCATAAGAAATGGACCCGGGCAGGAGGTACGTACCTTTCTCGATCAGAACCTCGGGGACAAGAATGTATTCCGCAAATCCACCCGGGAGCCTCTCCTTGACCTCGGTGCACTGAGGAAAATGTCCTCCACGGCAGTAGGAACAGGTTCCGCACGGCACTTTAGGGGCTATGAACACCCTGTCTCCAGGCTTGAAGCGATCGACCGAGGCCCCGACTTCGACCACTTCCGCCCCGATCTCATGTCCTTGGACGAGCGGCGCCCTGGGAAGCCTGTACCATTCGACGATGTCGCTCCCGCAGATCCCGCAGGAGACGACCTTGACCTGCATCTCGCCAGGGCCGGGCGATCGGAGAGGCACCTCCTCAATGCGGATTTCCCGGTTGTTGTACCAGACGGCGGCTTTCATTTTCGCGGCTGCCGGCATGGCGGCTCCTTATTCTTTCCGGGCGATTTCCTCATAGAGGGCGACCGCTCTCTCCGGCGTCTCGTTCCTGTGGACGACGGCCCGCACCGCCTGGATCATGGCGATGGGATGATCGGATTGAAAGATATTGCGTCCCATGTCGACTCCCGCAGCCCCTTCCTGACAGGCCTTATAGGCCATGGTCAGGGCGTCGAGCTCCGGGAGCTTTTTCCCGCCCGCCATGACGATCGGCACGGGACAGGATGCCGTGACCGTCTCGAAGCCCTCCTCGACGTAATACGTCTTTATGTAATGGGCACCGAGCTCGGCGCAGATCCGGGTCGCCAGCCTGAAATACCGGGCATCGCGCTTCATGTCCTTGCCGACCGCCGTCACGGCCAGGGTCGGCATTCCGTAACGGGTCCCAAGGTCAACCATTTTGGTCATGTTGAGGATGGACTCCCGCTCATGCTCGCCGCCGATGAAGACCTGGACGGCCATGGCGCAGACGTTCAGGCGCAAAGCCTCCTCGATATCGACGGCCAGCCCTTCGTTCGAGAGCTCTTTGAGGATGCTCGTGCCGCCGGAAACCCGGAGAACGATGGACTTCGGGGTGGAGGCCGGGATCACGGCCCGGAGGATGCCGCGGGTCAGCATCAGGGTATCCGCATAGGGAATGAGCGGCACGATGTTGATGTCCACGCGCTCCAGTCCCGAGGTAGGCCCCTGGAAATAGCCGTGGTCGATGGCCAGCATGACGGTCCGGCCGGAGTCGGGATTAAAAATGCGGGCCAGCCTGTTTTTCATCCCCCAGTCGAGCGAACCGGATCCCTTCAGGAAAAATTCCTCCGTTTTTTGCGGCTGCTCCGGGTGATACTGGTGAGTCTCTCGGCTTTCGTCGGTATCCGCCATTTCACGTCTCCCTTCGTCGGTGGCTAATTAACTGCCAAAGCCCCCGGAAAATGAGAATAGCCCAGAGCCGCCGGCGATGTCAACGCCGCTCAACGGGACGGGCCGGCGTCGGCGGATTGTGGTATGATGTCCCGGGCATAAAATATGGTTGTCCTCATCATCCTGGGCGCGCTGCTCCAACTCGTCGGCCTCGTCGGCTGCGTGCTGCCCTGGCTGGCCGGCCCGCCGTTCAATTTTTTCGGCCTCATCCTCCTGTCCATCGCTAAAGGCTGGAAACCCTTCAGTCCGACATTCCTGGTCATTATGGGCGGGCTGACGGCGCTCACCATGTTCCTCGACTACGCGATGCCACTGGCCGGAGCCCGCCGGTTCGGCGCATCAAAGCGCGGATTCTGGGGCGCGTTCATCGGGATGTTCGCGGGCGCTTTTGCCTTTCCGCCGTTCGGGCTCATTCTGGGCGCGTTCATCGGGGCCGTCGTCGGCGAGCTCTCGGCCGGCAAAGAGCAGTCGAGCGCTCTCCGCGCCGGCTGGGGAGTCTTCGTCGGGATGATGGCGGCCATGGCCGTCAAGCTTATCGTCTCCGGAATCATGACCTTCTATTTCATCCGCGCGCTGCTCTAAAAAACAGGGCTGGCCGCTCCCGGAAGCCGGGTCAGACCTCCTAGTGGCGCGTCTCACAAATAACGTGGCTATATGACGATCCATTATAGACGCGCCACCGCGGGGGAGTTTGAGGGGGACGGCGTCGTTCCCCTCAGGGGGTCAGCGCAGCAAAGCGGAGCGCCGAGGGGGGAGCTTGACTCCCCCATGGAAGTGTCCCGTCTATGCCGACGACTTTAACAAGTTATTTACAAGACGGGACACTAGACAGCGGCGGCCTCCGGCGCCGGAGCTTTCGATTTCTCCAATTCGCTCACGGCGAAGTACATCGAAGCAAAAGCGCAGCGGACCCACATGTAGGCCGGGATGATACCCACACCAAAGCAAATAGCGCCGGCAATGACGATCCCGAACGCCAGCAAACCCATGAAAAATATCGAGTTGGCATGGCCGCGGGTCATCCGCCAACTTTCCTCCACGGCCTCCACCGGTTCCATCTTTTTGTCCATGACCAGATAGCGCACAAAGGCCAGCCGGCAGGCGAGGATGACTCCGGGGACAACGAGGAGTATGAATCCGATCCCGATAATCGCCGAGACCAGAAGGTTGGCCAGAACGACGTTCAGATAATTGTCGAAAGTCGAGAAGGTGTCCTTGACGTCGAACTCTCCGTTCCGCATGGCCTTGAGAAATACCCAGGCCGCGCCGAAATCGATGGGGGCGAGAAGAAGGAACCAGTAGCCGAAAGAGAAGATGCGGAGAAGGACACCGCCGGGAGTCTCATGCCCGTCCAGAGACTGAATCATGGCAAAGGGGATGTAGACCGCGGCGACGATGATGGTGATGAGGAAAAGATCCAGGAAATATTTCTTCATCCGGCTCCAGCTGAAACTGTAGACCGATTCCGCCGCGGGCGTAAGGACGACGATTTTCTTATTTTCCGTGTTCATCGAAACCTCCTGTGGCTCGGGCCACGTCCCTAAAATAAGACGGGGACCCCGGGATTTCTACCACCGAAAGTCGGTTTCGCTCAGATCACGACTTAAGTCGGATTGCCCCTGTCAATAGAATTCTCTATTATTCCTTGCGGGAGAACCGTGACTTTAATATTCTAAAGTCAGTATAGCTGGAGCCGGTCCGAGGAATGGACAGCCTGATTTTCGGCCTTATCCTCCTGATTTCGCTTTTTCTGGGTGCGGCGGCCATCTCCCTGGCCATAGGGCTCCAACGAAGATACCGCCTCGCCTATCTATCGTCCTATCTCTATTTCCAGATTTTCATCACCGTCTTCGGCCTTTACGGCCTGACCGGCCGGGTGACCGCCAGAAGGATACTCATCGAGCGCGGAACTTCCTACCAGATCGTCGAAACCATCGGGCATTTCTTCTTCTTCCTGGGGCTGCCCTTTTTTATCCTCGCCTGGTACATGTTCTTGCGTCTCTGCCGGGAAATGGATGGAAAAACCCTCTCCCGCCGGGTCACCGTCGGCTACTTCCTCACCCTGGCGGGCGTTTTCATCGCCTATGGAACAACCCTCCTCAAGGCCAACATTTCGGTTTGGAGCGATCGACAGTATGCCATCCTTTCATCCGGACAGGTCTATGCCTCCGTCGTCATCGAAATGTTTATCCTTGTTCTGGGGCTATCCTTTCTTTTGTCGAGGGCGATGGCGGAAGATCATAAGACAAGGCGAGCCCTCCGGATTTTCGGGCTGACCTGGCTGGTTGGCTATGGAACAAGCCTTTTTCTCTGGCCCTATTCCGGGCGATCGGGTTTCAATTCCGCCTTGCACATTTTCGTGTTTTCCCTGGCTAACCTCCTGCCCCTCCTCTTTTGGCGGACTCATCTCGGAAAGAGCATTCCGGCGCCGTCCCTCCAGCAAGCCTCCCCTGCCGAAATGGAACAGTTCTTGGCCCGATACAAGATCACCAAGCGGGAGGAGGAGGTCATCAGGGAGCTCTGCTCCGGAAAGTCAAATCGCGAGATCAGCGAATCGCTGTATATTTCTCTTCAGACCGTGAAAGACCATGTCTACAGGATCTACCAGAAGACAAATGTCCGGAACCGTGTCCAGCTCATCAACCTCATCCAAGGCTATAAGGAAGAATCCGGACTATAGCGGGCTATCCTTCAATCCGCCCGGCAGGGCGCCCAAAATTGAGCATAAGCCGATTTGACCATCGATAAGGTCTGTGATATAAGCCGCCCTGTAACAGGGGAAAATCCGGAGAGGAGACTTCATATGAAAAGGATCGGCATCATGTTATTTGCCGCTCTCGGCCTCGCCAGCCCGAGCGGGTTCGGCGCTCTGAGTAGACAAATCGTCGATTACCGCATTCAGGTAAGACTCCAGCCGGAGAAAAAGGCGCTGGCCGGCCGGGAGACGCTCACCTGGCTGAACGATTCAGCGGTCGCTGCTTCTGAACTCCAGTTCCATCTCTACCTCAACGCCTTCAAGAACAACCGCTCGACCTTCATGAAAGAGAGCGGGGGAGCCCACCGCGGGTTCAAGGTCGATGAAAAAGACTGGGGATATATCACCGTGACGAGCCTCCGCGTCAAGGAGGGAGAGGACCTGACCTCCCGGATGGAGTTCATCCAGCCGGACGACGGGAATCCCGACGACCAGACGGTCATGCGGATTCCTCTTCCTGCGCCGGTGGCCCCGCAGCAGAAAGTCGCGCTAGAGATCGAGTTCGAAGCCAAGCTTCCCCGGGTTTTCGCCCGTTCCGGGTTCTTCGACGAATTCTACATGGTCGGCCAGTGGTTCCCCAAGCTCGGCGTCAACCAGGACGGCATCTGGAACTGCCATCAATATCATCAGAACAGCGAGTTTTTCGCCGACTATGGCGTCTTCGAGGTGGAAATGACCGTTCCGAAAGGATACGTGGTGGGAGCCACCGGAGAGCGGACCAGGGAGCGCGCCAACGAGGACGGCACGCTGAGCTACACCCACTACCAGGAGGACGTCCATGATTTCGCCTGGACCGCCTGCCCCGATTTCGTCGAGTTCCGGGAGCGGTTTTCCCTGGCGGATCCGCCGGTCGATACCGAGATGATCCTGCTTGTTCACAGGCAGCACCTCAAGCAAAAGCCCCGTTTCTTGGATTCCCTGAAAAAGGGGCTCGAGTTCTACAGCCGCAATTACGGCCCCTATCCTTACAAGACGGTCACCCTGGTCGACCCTCCCTTGAAAGCCTTGGGAGCCGGGGGCATGGAATATCCCACCCTGTTCACCACCATGGCCGCCTGGTTCATGCCCGCAGGGCTCCGGATGCCGGAGATGGTGACCATCCACGAATTCGGGCATGGCTATTGGTACGGCATCGTGGGCTCGAACGAGTTCGAGGAGGCCTGGCTGGACGAGGGCATCAACTCCTATTCTGAGATGAAAGCCATGGACCAATACTACGGCCAGGACGGCTCGATGGTCGATTTCGGTCCCATCAAGCTCAGCGACGGGGATTACCAGCGGCTCCAGGTCATCCCGATCTTCGCCTGGGACCCGATAGTGAGGAAGAGCTGGGAATTCGTCAGCGGAGGGAGCTATGGTTCAAACGTCTATTCCAAGGCGGCCCTCACCCTGAAGACCCTGGAGAACCACCTGGGAGAAGAAGTCATGGCCCGGATCATGCGGACCTACTACGAAAGATGGAAATTCCGCCACCCCAAGACTGAAGATTTCGTCGCCGTGGCGGAAGAGATCCTCGGACAGGATCTCGGCTGGTTCTTCGATCAGTTCCTCAAGACGGCGGGTTCGCTGGATTACGCGGTCTCGAGCGTCCGCTCCCGTGAAGAAATGGAACCGGCGGGATACTATGGAGGCGAATTGCGGACAACCAAACCCGGAAAAGGCGGCCGGGACAAAGACCAGAAGAAGGTCTACCGGAACGAGGTCGTGGTCCAGCGAAAAGGAGAGCTCATCTTTCCCCAGGAGATCCTGGTGACCTTTGAAAACGACGAGGAAGTCCGGGAGGAATGGGACGGCCGGGACAGATGGAAAAGATTCGTCTACGAACGCCCCGTCAAGCTCAGATCGGCCCGGCTCGACCCGGAGAACAAGATCCTTCTCGACGTCAACCTTTTCAACAATTCCAGGGTCCTGAGACCGGACCGCGCTTCCCCGCTGAAATACGCCCTGGGATTGGCTCTCAAGTTCCAGGAATTTCTCACCTGCCTTTCTTTTTGACGGAGAAAGAAAAATGAAAGTCCTGAAGAGCTATATTTTGGGGGTCAAGCAGGCTTCTGCTCAGGGGAAGATGGTTCTGGTGCTTTGGGTCTTCAATATTCTCTTCGCCGGAGTCGCCTATTTCGCGGGGAGCGGATTTTTTTCCGGGGCTCTGGGCGGGAGCGGGCTGGCCGAGAGCCTCAGGCAATTCGACGCCGGGCTTTTTCTCGAAATGCTGGTGCACAATCAAGCGCCCCTGGGGATAGTGTTCAAGGTCATCATGGTGCTGGCCATTTTGTATTTTTGGCTATCGCTTTTCCTCACCGGGGGAATCCTCTCCATCCTGCTTCCAGGCAATGCTGCGGCGGGGGATCGCCCGGATTTGCGCCGGTTTGCGCCGGCGTTCTTCCAAGGAGCCGGCCGGCATTTCGGCCGGTTCTTCCGGCTGGAGGTTTATTCGCTCATTTTCTGGGCGGCTTTCCTGCTTTTTCAATTGGCCTTTAGTCTCGCCTCCAAGCCTCTCACGGCGGATGGGTCGAATGAAAAGATGCTGTATTATATGTTCTGGATCCGGCTGGGATTGAGCTTCGTCCTCATCTTTTTCATCCGCATGATCCTGGACTATGCCCGGATCATCATTGTCCGGGCGGATACCGGCCGGGTATGGCTCTCACTTTGGGAGGCGGTGCGATTCGTCTTCAAGCGCCTGACCGGGACGCTAGCCCTGTATTATCTCCTGCGTGCAACGGGCCTGGTCCTGTTCCTGGTCTATTGGGGGATCCACTCCCGGATCTCCACCATCTCCCCGGCCACGATCTGCCTGGCCTTTCTCGTCGGCCAGGTTTTCATCATGAGCCGCGGCTGGCTCAAGATCGCTTTTCAGGCCGCCCAAGTCACCTTCTACGGCGGTGATTGATCATGCGAAAAGCCGGCTTATTGTCTTTTCTGGTTATCCTGCTCGTTTTTGGCGCTTCGCCCGGCCGCCTCTCCCTCGCCCAGGACGGTCCGCTTATCGATATCGGCAGCCGCCTCGAACTTTTTGTGGACGATTTTTTGGTCGAGCGGATGGACGGCATAACCTGGCGCCTTCATTCCCCGGTCCCCCGGGAGACGGCCATCGTTTTTGACCGTCCGTGGGAAGGAAACACGAGCGGCTATGTCACCGCTTTTCGCGACGGCGACATATTCCGCATGTACTACCGGGGCTCGCACTGGGACCCCGAGACCGACACCTACGGCGGCCAGGTCGTCTGCCTGGCCGAGAGCGGCAACGCCGTCTTCTGGAGGAAGCCGGATGTCGGCCTCTATTCTTTCGAGGGGTCGAAAAAGAATAACATCGTCTGGCCGGGCGTCGGCTCACATAATTTCACGCCCTTTAAGGACGAGAACCCCGCTTGCCCGCCGGACGAACGCTACAAGGCGCTGGGGAGTGATGGAGAGAAACTCTATGCCTTCAAGTCCCCGGACGGGCTGCACTGGTCGCTTCTCCGGCCGGAGCCGGTCCTCGAGGGATACGCTTTCGATTCCCAGAACCTGGCCTTCTGGGACCCCTTGAGGAGAATGTACCTTGAATATCACCGCGGCTGGAGGAATAAGATCCGGGATATCCTCCACTCGACCTCGGCAGACTTCAAGACATGGACAGAACCGCAATGGCTCGATTGGGGGGGAGCCCCCCCCGAGCATCTTTACACCAGCGCGATTCTGCCGTATTTTCGGGCGCCCTACATCCTCTTTGGTTTCCCCATGCGGTTTCTGCCGGAGCGTCAGACCGGCCTTCACAAGTTCGAGGGAGTTTCGGACGGGCTGTTCATGACCAGCCGGGACGGACTCCACTGGAAAAGATGGAGCGAGGCGTTCCTGCGGCCGGGCCCCCAGCCGGAGCGTTGGGTCAACCGGAACAACATGATCGCCTGGGGCCTTCTCGTGACAAAGCCGACGCTCACCGGCGCGCCGGAGGTGCTTTCGCTTTATTCGAGCGAGGGCTATTATCAGAAAAATTGCCGGATGCGCCGCCACACTCTGCGGATGGACGGCTTTGTGTCCATTCAGGCTGACGGGAGAGGCGGAGAGATGGTGACTCGACCGTTCCTGTTTCGCGGCCATGAACTCGTCATCAACTTCTCAACCTCGGCCGCCGGCTTCATAAGGATAGAAATTCAGGACCAAGACGGGAAGCCGGTCCAGGGCTTCACCTTCGAAGACTGCCCCGAAATCTACGGCGACGAGATCGAGCATGTCGTGCGCTGGAGGCAGGAAAAGACACTCGAGGAGACCGGAGGCCGGCCCGTGCGCCTCCGCTTCGTCATGAAGGACGCCGACCTCTATTCGCTTAGGTTCCGCTAATCGATCATCTTCAAAGCCGCGGCCCGCAGGTTCTCGATGATCTTTGGGATATCCGTAGCCATTAAGTTCTTCCGCTTTCGTCCCCATGGTGCGCCTTCGGGGCGGGGTTTTCAAGCCCCATTTGACTCGTCCTTTTTTACTATGCTATAAGCACAGGCGCAATCCGATAGAGGAGGCTCTGTTCTCCATGCAGCTCGCCAAGAACATTGGTTTTTATCTCGGCTTCATCGCCGCGTCAGCCCTCTTCCTGGTCGTCGAACATTTCACCCATATCGAGTTTTTCCTCCACGTGGCCGCCATCCCCCTCGAGGTCCTGGTGGCCGTCTTCATCGTCGAGAAGATGCTGGAGCGCCGGGAGACGAAGGAAAGGCGCCGCCAGCTCATGTTCATCAAGAGCCACATGTTCCGGACCGACATGCGCGGCCTCTTCATCGCCAACTTCCGCGGCCTCAAGACGCCGGCCATCACTATGAGCCAGATAAGGGAGGCCTCCCTCGAGGATCTCCGCAAGATGCGCCGGGAAGCCGGGTCGATCGAATACCGCTCACCCGAGGCAATAGAAGAGATTATCCGGGAGTACGTCAAGGCCCAGCCCGTCTGGACGAGCTTCATGGAACGGGCCATCACCTATAACTTCGAGAACATCTTCCTCGATATGATCTACATCCTCCACTTCATCAACGACGTCAAGGCCTTCAAGGAGCGCTATCCCGGCAAGCTCTTCATTCATGAGGCCGAAAGAAATGAGCGGCTGATGACCAAGGTGAATAAGGTCCTGGACGACGGGATCCAGAAGTTCCTGGATTATGCCGTCGAGCTCAAGGAAAAGCAGCCCAAGGTCTTCATCGACCTGATGACCGACTACGAAATCTCCGACCGCATGCACCATCGCCAGGCTTAGGAAAAAGAGCCGGCCCAGGAGGCCGCATGAGGACAAGATTAAAGCCCGCCGTTGCCTCGCTCTTAATCACTGCGGTTGCGGCTCTCTTCGTTTCCGCCGTTCCTTATCAGGCGGAGACGCGCCCGTTATCCGCCGAAGCCCTTCAGTCTTTCGAGCGTTTCGTCGCCGAACGCATGGCCTACGACCGCATTCCCGGCCTGAGTGTGGGATTCGTCAAGGGAAATTCCGCCTGGGCCAGGGGGTTCGGATGGGCCGATATCGAGAGCCAGTCGCCAGCTAAAGCGGACAGTTCCTACCGTCTCGCCTCGGTCACCAAGACCATCACGGCCGTCGCCGTTCTCAAGCTCGTTGAGGACGGGAAGATCCGACTCGATGCGGAGATCCAGACCTATGTCCCCTATTTTCCACGAAAGAAATGGCCGGTGACCGTCCGCGGGCTCCTGGGGCACATCGGCGGGATCAGCCACTACAAGAATGACGCCGTCGAGGGCCACATCAAAGATCCCAAGAACACGCGCCAGGCGCTGGCCATATTCCAGGACTTCGACCTCATCGCCGAGCCGGGCACGAAGTACAACTACTCGAGCTATGGGTATAACCTGCTGGGCGCCGTGATCGAAGGGGCTTCCGGACAGCCTTACGGCGAGGTTATCAGGACCCATATCTGCGAACCGCTGGGCATGACCGATACACGGCTGGACGATCCCCTGGCGATCATCCCCAACCGCGTGCGCGGCTATCAGCTCGTCAAAGGAGAGCTCCGGAACTCCGAATACGTCGACATTTCGAGCCGTTTCGCGGCGGGCGGAACCCGGTCGACGGTGCCGGACCTCCTCAGGTACGCCCGGGGCATCCTGGACCGGAGGATCCTGAAGGAAACGACGTGGCGGGAGATGTTCTCTCCCTTGGTTCTCCGTAACGGCTTTAAGACGGCATATGGGTTGGGATGGGGAGTGCAGCCCTGGAACGGGCATTTCTCCATCAACCACAGCGGCTCCCAGCCTGAAACGCGAATCCAGCTCTTTATCTTCCCGGCCGATGATTTCGCCTTGGCCATCGCCTGCAACCTGGAGGGAGCGAACCTGATGCCCTATGTCCGGAGGCTGGCCGACCTGGTCCTGGATGAAGAGAGCGGTCTCTCGGCCTATACGCCAAACCGGGTGGTTCAGTCTATCTACCAGGCTGTCTCCAGCGCGTTCGATTACGGCTTGAGCGATTATGTCTGGAACGGCTCCCCTTATCCGGTAGACAGGGATGAAATCGGCGCGGCCTTTAGATATTTCGACGAAAGCGTCGACGCGGGAAACCTGGAGAAAGACTTTGAGAAGGCCAGGAAAAAGATCGCTGCCGGCATCCATCCCGCCTCTAAGCAAGCGTTCAGCCGGGTCGGTTCCACCATGGCCCGGGCCCTCGAAGAAGAAAGCGGAAAAGAGGCGCTCCGGAGTTATCATCGGCGGGGCCCGATCGCCTTCTTCAATGACTACATGCGGCTGAGCACAGACGAGTCTTCGTCGAAGAGGCATCCCCGGTTCCGCGGAGACTTCAGCCGGCTGCTGGCCGGCTGGGAAAGCGATTGGGCAAAGACGCATACGGAGGAATTTCGGAAACTGGTCATCACACCGGGCACGGATTTCGAGGTTTTGCTTCCGAAGCTCAAAGAAGCCTTCGCGGGGGCTTCGATTTTCCCGGATATCGGTCCCGACCTGACGGACGCCGCTGAGTATTTCCTGGAAAAGAAGGACGCCGAACGGGCGATGACCGTTCTTTCGCTCGGCCGGGAGGTTTATCCGCAATCACCTCTTCTGGCCGCCGCGCTCGGCTTCGCTGAGTTCTGGCGCGGCAATGCCGCAGCGGGAGAGAAACTTTACCTCGAGGCCCAAGAGCTGGATCCTCTCCATCCGGCGTTGATGCCGGATCAGTTCATCAGCTCCATGAGACGGCTGGTCGAGATGGATAAAAGGAAAGAGGCACAGCAGCTCGGCTTGGCCGCCGTGGGGATTCATCCCCGAGAACCGGGCTTATACACCGCCCTGGGGGAGCTGAGCATCCTGGCCGGGGAAAAAGAAAAAGCCGCCGGCTTCCTGAAAAAGGCGCTGCAGATCGACCCGAAGTACGAGGAGGCCGGGAGGCGGCTCAAATCCTTGGAGAAATAGGGAGGGACGCCATGGCCGAAGGGATCGGGGATCGTTTCCAGGGCGAGACTAAATATGTCAGGGACAAGCTTCCGGCCGGATATCTGAATTGGAGGAAAAAGCCGGGGACGTATAAGTCCTATCCGGAGGCCCCGAAGATCGCGCTTCCGGCGCCGGAAAGAGTGGGAGGGCTGCCGCTCTGGGAGGCGGTCGGAGAGAGGCGAAGCGTGCGGGATTTCCGCGGATCGCCGATAAGCGCTCAGAATCTATCTCAGCTGCTCTGGGCCTCGCAGGGAGTGACCAAAATCATGGGGGAATACGCGCTGCGGTCGGCGCCCTCGGCGGGAGCGCTCTATCCCGTCGAAACATACCTCTCTGTCCAGGCGGTCGAGGGGATCGGGCCGGGGATCTACCATTATGGCGTCCGGGAACATGAGCTGGAACTCTTGCGGTCCGGTGATTTCCGGGAAGCGGTTGCCGAGGCCGCCCTCGACCAGGGCTTTCTGGCCGAGGCGGCGGTCGTCTTCGCCTGGACAGCCGTATTTGCCCGGTCCAAATGGAAATACAAGGAGCGGGCGTATCGCTATGTTTATCTCGACGCCGGGCATATCGCCCAGAATGTGGCGCTCGCGGCCGTGGCCTTAGGGCTCGGCACATGCCAGATCGCGGCGCTCTACGATGACGAGGTCAATGCCGTGCTGGGGGTCGACGGAAAAGAGGAGTGTGTGGTTTACATGACGGCCGTCGGCCGACCCAAATAGGGGTCAGGTCTCAACAATCAACAATTCCTAGCGCATTTAAGAAAGAGTTGGGTTCTAACAACACACGGAGTAACTCTCGTAGGCTCCCTCATTTTTTGAAAGTTGAGACCTGACCCCCTTTTCACTTAACCTTCCGGATCGTTGAAGGTTGGGACCTGACTCCCTAAGCCTAATCCCCTCCCCTGGTGGGAGGGGATGTTGGGGAGGGGGAGCCCGGAAAAATGACAACCCATCAAGCCCATTTGAAACGATGACTTGAACAGAGCGATAATGATTTGGACAGGAGGAGACCAACAATGAAAAAGACGGCGGGTTTTAGTTTAACTCTTATCTTTTGTCTGGCAATCGTTGGGACGACACTTGGTCAGGACCAAAAGCCAGAGAAGCCATGGCTCATGACTCAGGATCAGGTCAATACGATCGTCAATGCCGTGCGCGCGGGCAAGGACTTGACTCCATCGGCCTGGCCGGATGGAGCGAAGGTCGCGGTGGCGCTGTCCTTCGACTTCGACGCCGAAACCAATAACCTCAGGGACGGGCAGTATTCGCCGGGCGGGCTCTCACAGGGGGAATATGCCGCCCGGGTCTCCATGCCGCGTATCCTGGCGCTCCTTGATAAGCAGCAAATCCCGGCCTCCTTCTTTGTCCCGGGCGTTACGGCCCTTCTTCATCCCGCTGAAATCAAAGCCATCATGGCCAAGGGCCGCCATGAGGTCGGACTCCACGGCTGGATCCACGAGCGCAATTCCCTCCTTTCCGAAGAGGATGAGCGGACGCTGATGAAAAAGTCATTCGATACGCTCAAGCAGATGACCGGCAAGGCACCGGTCGGGATCCGCACCCCGTCCTGGGACTTTAGCGCCTCGACCCTCAAGCTCATCCGCGAGCTCGGGCTTTTCTACGACAGCAGCCTGATGGCCGACGATCGGCCGTACGAAATTCTCGAGAGCGGAAAGGCGACGGGGGTGGTAGAACTCCCGGTCGAATGGCTGCTCGATGATTATCCCTATTTCGGGTTCGAGCGGTACAGCGACGTCCGGCCGCACATCACTCCGAACGAAGTCTTCGAAATCTGGGCGGCCGAGTTCGACAAAGCGTACGAAGAGGGAACTCTTTTCGTCCTGACGATGCACCCCAAGTACATCGGCCACCGCAGCCGTATCGCGATGCTGGAGAAGCTCATCCAACACATGTTGGCTAAAAAGAACGTCTGGTTCGCCACCCATGAGGGAGTCGCCCGATACGTCAAGAACGAAGGGCTGGATAAAAAGGGGAAATAGGATTTGTTGATTGTTGAGACCTGACCCCTCAACCCTCCCAGGGATCGCCCGTGGACCGAAACGCTAGCGGACCGACATTCCGTTTAATCGAAGGAAAATGATACAGCCAAGGCCGTAGAGCATCCATCCGAGGAGCGAGATCAAGCGGCCCGCGGGGGACGGAAAGACTAGGCGGAGCAAAAAAACCAGGACAGGAATGCCCACGATGACCGCCCTCGCCCTGTCCGTCTCGGCGACGAGGAAGGCCCAAACCGCCAAAATGATGGCCACGCCGATTCCAATCTCGGTGTACGGGATTTGGATCATCACGCCATATATAGCACAGACGCGCCGTGTTGGACAACGCGCGCTCACGTCTCCGCGGACTGACTCCCTGATTCCCTCGCCGGGACGACGCGGCGGCTTCCGTTCATTTCCAGATATCCCCTCCGGTCAATATACCCGGATCCACTTCTCATTATCCAGGTCAACACCCCAGAGCTGGTGCCGTTCGAAGTCCTCGACTATAGCGTAATTTCCCGCGCTCCAGATTTGCCTCGGATAAGACGAGGCAAAAGGAAGGCGGATAGTTTTCCGTTCTTTCAGATTGGTGTCCAGAAGGCAAAGAGACGAGACCTCTCCTTCTAATTTTCGCAGGATGAGCAGGTTGTCCTTCGCCCAGGCAAAGGCCAGAGAGCGCCAGCGGAAATCATAGCCTTCCAATTCCGCCATCTTGACCACTCTGTTCTCTGCTACGGAATAAATCCCGAGTTTGGAACCGGCCGTCAAAAAGGCCAGCTCGTCCCCGGCCGCGTTCCAGCGGAACCCGGTCACCGAATCCTCGGGAAAAACCTGACGTTGTTCAAGTGTCCGGGGGTCCAAAACGGTCAGGATCTCTCTGGATAACGACTCCTCGAATCGGACATAAGCGATCAGGCCGGCCGTCGTTATCACTTCGCCATTCGACATGCTAACGACATACGCCTTGCGGACCTGGTCGGCGATTGTCTCCACCTGTCCCGATTGCAGGTTCACCCTAAGGAGCATGGCTCCGGCCCGCCCGCTGTCACGCCCGGGTTCGATTATCATGGTGCAAAGGAGGAAGGCCGACTGGCCCGCATTTCCTATCCAAATGCTTAGGCAGTACGCGATGTCCGGGTTGCCCAAGTCGTATCCCTTCAACCCTGAGCCGTCACTGTTGATCACCCATAGCTCTTGGGCCGTTGACCATGGAACATTATCTGCGAAAAACGCGACTCTGTCGCCCTCGGGCGCCACACAAATGGGATGGAAGTGGCTCCCATAAAGGGGCGATTCCTTGTCCCCGGTTTCGACCAGCGTCCTTTCTTCCGTACCGTCGGTCTTCACGATACGCAGCTCCATAGATCCGCGCCGCTTGCCGCTGAAGGGATAGGTAGCAAAGGCCACCTTGTCCCCGCCCTGACAAATCTGCCCCCACATGGTGAAAAATCGGGCTATTTTCTCCGTTCGACCGGATACGGCGTCGAATTTGAAAACTCCCTTGTCGGTAGCGAAATAAAAAGCGTCGGCTCGAGCCTCGATGTCGTAGAAGTAGTGCTCATTCCGAGCTTTCCAGACGCCGAAAGTGAAAAGCGCAAGGAGGACGATGAACGCCGGGAAGATGATCGCCGCGGATTTCGTGAAGCTCCAGGCCCGGCTTCGGGGCTGCGAGAAGTCCGCCCTATTCAAAGTCATAAGAGAAGCCAGGGCGAAGCTCGCGGGGAGGAGGACGAACACGATCGGAATCGCGCCCGCCGCCGGATAAAGCGCGCTTCGATAGAGCAGCGGCCCGATTATCCTGGTCATGGCCATTGACAGGGCCATCCAAAACAGGGCTGTGAGGAAGACGACATTAAAGGGCCTGTCGGAAACGGCGGAAAGGGAAAAGGCCGTCGTAAAGAAAAGGAGAGGCAGGAGATAGAGAAGGAGGCTATGGGGCATGTCTCCGAGGAGCGAGAAAGAAAAGCTGAGGCTGACCGATTTGAGCGCTGGGTGGAAGCTGACTAAGAAACCAAAGAGGATGACAACGGCGTAGAGGACAGTCAGCAAGGAGACATATTTGGCCAGCCAGACCTGCCATTTCTTAACCGGCCGGGAAAAAAGATAAGCCCAGGCTCCGTCCTGGAATTCCGAGGAAAACCCGCTGGCGCCGAGAAGCAGCGAGAAGGCAGGCAGGAAGATGAAGAGGAGGGTACTGACCAGGATGTCGAGGGTCTCCTGGTCTTTGGAATATCCAAATGAGGCCAGGGAAAAAAGCAGGAGCCCGACCAGGGCAAAGATCACCAGGCCGAATTTTTCCTTCCATTCCTTGACGATCATCCTTCTCAGCATGGCTTCCTCCTCAGCGGGCGACGAAGCTCCGGAAGATATGTTCAAACGTCAGCGGAAGGCCCCTTTTCGCCATTCAATAAATCCGTATCCATTTATCCGTCGTCAGGTCGGCGCCCCAGAGCTCGTGCTTTTCGGTGTTCTCGACGATCGCGTACTTCCCCGTGCTCCAGAACCGCGACGCGTAATAGGTATTAAATGGGAGCCGGAGGGCTTTCTGCTCTCTGAAATTCGCATCCAGTATGCACATGGAAGAGCCTTCCCCTTCGACTCTCCGAAGGATCAGCCGGTCATCCGACGTCCACTCCAAAGCCTGCGACGGCCAACGGAGGTCGTAGCCCTTCAACTCGGCCATCTTGACAACCTGCTTCTCGGCCGGGGAATAGATGCCGAGCTTGGATCCGGCAGTGAGGAAGGCCAGTTTGTCGCCGGCCTTGTTCCAGCGGAACCCCTTCACCAAATCTTCATGATAAACCAGAGTTATTTCCCGGGCTTCAGCGTCGTAGACAGCCAGATATTCCCCCGCCCTCGCTTCATCATATTGAATAAAGGCAAGCCGCTCGGTCAGGGACGTTTCTCGGGCTGCGGGCATGAAGGCGAACCATGTCTTGCGAACCTCGGCCAGCGTCTCTACCTGCCCGGACTCCAAGTCAAGGCGCAACAGCTTGGCGACCTGACGCTCGTGCGCGTCGACGTCCTTTGCCCTCGCAAAGCACAGCAAAAGAAGCGCCCGGTCGGAGTCCCCGAAGCCGAGGATATGGTCAAAATAGACATCCGGGATTTCCAGGTCATAACCCCTGAGCCCCGTCCCATCACTCTTGATCGTCCAAAGGTCTTCCCGGGTTGCCTTGCGAGAATTGCCGGCGGTGAACGCCACCCGGTCGCCTCCTGGGGATACGTATACAGAACCGAAATTGACTCCATAAAAGGGCGACTCCGGGTTCTCCGTTCCGACCAGAACCTTTTCTTCAGTCCCGTCGGCATTCCTAATACGCAGCTCGGCGAAGTCCCGTCCCCTTGCCCTAAGATGATAGCGGATAAAAGCGAGCTTGTCTCCGCCCATAGAGATCTCGCCCCAAAACGATGGGGATCTGGCTATTTTCTTGGTTCGTCCTTCATCCGGATCGAACTTGAATAATCCCTTTTCGGTGACAAAATAAAGGGCGTCGGTTCTAGCCCTGAGACTGTAAATATATCGTTCCCTCATGATCTTCCCAACGACAAATCCAACGAGCATCACGAGGACGATGGACGCCAAGATAAAAATCGCCGACCGTTTCGTGAAGGTCCAGGACCTAAGCCGGGGTTGGGAGAAATCCGCCCGGCTCACGGTCGTCAGAGAGGCCAGGGCAAAACTCAAGGGAATGAGGAGGCTCAGAAGATAGACAAGGGAAAAGACTGAATATGACCAAGTCCGGTAAAAAAGGAGTATGCCCGCCCGGCTGACGGCGATCTGCAGGACGATCAAGGTCAAGGCCGCCAGGAAGGCGACGATATGAACCTTCTCCGAGAGGATCGAGAAGGAAAAGGCTGTTGTAAACAGCAGAATCGGAAGGACATAGGACAGGATGCCAAAAGACAGATCTCCGATGAGCGGGAAGCTGAAACTCGGAACGCCCGATTTGAGCGCCGGATGCAGCCGGGCGAGTAAGGAGAAAGGAAGAACTACGGCACACAAAACGGTTAAAAGGGAAAGGTATTTGGCGATCCAGACATTTCCCTTTTTGACCGGCCGCGAAAAAAGATAAGCCCAGGCGTCTTCCTGGAACTCGGTGAAAAACCCGCTGGCGCCCAGGAGGATAGAGAAAACGGGAAGGAAGACGAGGAAGGCCGTGCTGGACAGGATATCGACTGTCTCCTTGTCCTTGGAATAGGCGAACAAGGCCAGGGCAAAGACAGCCAGCGCTATCAGCGCGAAGACGAACAGCCCGGATTTTTCCCTCCATTCCTTGATCAACATTCTCTTGAACATGGCTCTTCTCTTCAGCCGGCCACAAAGCTCCGGAAGATGTCTTCAAGGGTCAGCGGCTCGACGTCCATCCGAAGGGGAGATAGTCCCTCGATTTTTTTCTCTTTTTCTTCCGACCAGGGATAGATCACGGCTTCCATGCGCTGGCCGTCCCGGGATTCGGTCAAGAGGCCTTCGATCCCCAGAGTCTGGGGAGCGTCTCCCGGGAAGGCCAGCCGCACCCGCCGGGTGGAATCCTTGACGGCCTGATGCTCTTCGTCCAGGATGATCCGGCCGCGGTGTAAAATGAAGAGGTGATCGACGATCCGCTCGAGCTCATGGACGAGATGGGTCGAGAAAAGGACGGTCGTGCCCGAGTCGGCCAGCTCGCGGATGATGCCCTGGAGGAAATCGTGGCGCGTCGGGACGTCGAGCCCCGAGGTGGGGTCGTCGAGGATGAGGAGGGTCGGCCTTGCGGACAAGGCCACCGCCATCGAGAGCCGGAGCTTCATCCCCCGGGAGAGGGTCTTGACCCTCGTTTTTCTATCCAGGGAAAAGCGTTTGAGCAGCTCATCGGCCCGCTGGCTGTCCCAGCGCTGATAAAAGCCGGCATTGAATTCGACGAGATCCCCGACCTTCATCCAGCCGAAGAGGAAGGGGTCCTCGGGGATATAGCCGACGTCCTCTTTGTAGGCTGCGGACCGGAAGAAAACTTCGCTGTCCTTGTAATGGATTTGTCCTTTACAGGCGGGTATCACCCCCATGAGGATCCGGATCAGGGTCGTCTTCCCTTCTCCGTTCAGTCCCAGAAGCCCGTAGACTTTCCCCGCGCTCAGCCTTAAGTTCAGATCTTCGAATACAGGGTGCCGGCCGAAGGACTTGCCCAGACCGGTGATTTTGAGAAGCTCGCTCATCTTCCCACTCCTTCCCCGCTTTTCTCCTGATATCGGAGCCGGGATTCGACGATCCGCCTGATCTCCGCGGCGTCCAGACCGAACTTCCGGGCCTCGGCGATGGCCCGGTCAAAGAAGTCCTCTGATAGCCTCACCCTATCTCTCTGGATCAAAGAGATCGAATTCTCGCTCACCAAACTGGCCTTCCCCTTGCGCGTGTAGATGAGCCCCTCGAGCTCGAGCTCCCGGTAAGCCCGGGCCACGGTGTTGGGGTTGACCACGAGCTCCGCGGCCAGGTCCCGGATCGAGGGTAGCGCCTCATTGGCCTTGAGAACTCCCAGGGAGATTTCGCCTTTTATCGCTTTTTTTATTTGCTCATAAATCGGGATGAATCCGGAAGTTTCGATCGTAATCATTGGCCTGACCTCTGTATCACTGTACTAGTTATATAATACAGTCGGGGCCGTTTGTCAAGTTTTATTTTGTTTCCGGCCGGACTGTTAGACCCCTCATTGCCTTGCTGGCCGCTCACGAACGAAGAAAACCCCCCTCCTCCCGACCTCCTCCCGCCGGGGGAGGAGGAAATGAGATTTCTTCTCCCTGGAGAGACTGTGTCACAATCAAGAAAATTGAACAATCCACCTAAGATTTCCCATTTAATGAAGAATTTGAGCGCAAATTAGAATCCAAGAAATGTTTTGCTGGGGAAAACTGAATCAAACTTCCCATTATTAAAAATGTTCACCAATTGCGACACGGTCTCGGATGGGAGAGGGTTGGGGAGAGGGTGATAGTCAATTCGCATCAGTTGGATACGATCAAGAGTAAGTGATAGTATAATCACCTGAGGATGGCGAATTGGCGGGCACTGAGTCAGGCAGTAGCCCAATATTGGGGATGATTTTTTGCGAGCGCTCCGTTGTAAGCTTTTTTTAAGAGGACAGCAACCATAATCCCGCTTCCGGCGCGAGAAACAAAAAAGAAATTAAGGGTGATGTCCCCGGAATTAGAACGGTACCGTTCCGTCCGGGCGGCCAACTATGATGGCCTTCCCTCCGGAAGTATGCGGTGCCTTCGGAGCATGCAAATTATAGATTATGCGGGCGGATACTTAGCGAGGTTGACATGAAGAAACTGACATCCAGCATTTCAGCGATCATGGGCATCGGCCTATTCCTGTTTTTCTTTCTGTCCGGATGCCAAAAAAGGACGGCGCAGGTGAGAACAGAGACGATAGATGGCGTGACCTATGTCCACAATCCCGCCACTCCCCTGCGTCCCGGGAGAACCGTATCCTTCGAGGAGGATTTCACCTTCAAGGAAAAGGACGAGGCGGGTGAGATCCGCCTATACAAACCGGGCCGGTTCACCGTCGATGCCCGGGACAACGTCTACATCGAAGACGATTCGGACATGTCGATCAAGGTCTGCGATCCTCAAGCGAGATACGTGCGTGTCATCGGCCGCAAGGGCAGCGGGCCCGGAGAGTTCGGCCAGATCGCCGACATGGCCATTCTGCCTGACGGACGCCTCCTCGTCACGGACTTCGAGACCAGGCGCACCTCGCTCTTCGGGCCGGACGGCCGATTCCTGTCGAGCTTCCAGTGGAAGAAGTTCTTCAGCCAGGTTTACCTGGCGACGGATTCTTCATATACCGTTGCCGATATGGTCGTCAGTGAGGAGATGCGGGAGCTCTGGGTCAAAACGATCGACTTCAACGGGGAGGAGGTCGTTTCCTTCGGGAAATTCAGCAACCCGGAGTTCAAGATGCTCCGGCAGGGGGAGATGATGTTCAGCACGTCTGTTCCCTGGAGCCCGCAATCTATTTTCGCGGGCGACCGGAAGCGCCAGTGGCTCTATCACTGCCTGAACGATAAATATGTGATCGAGGTCTACGACAGCCAGGGTAAGCTCTTCCGCAAGATCGACCGGCCCTACGCCCTTCCACCCGTCACGAGCGAGGACATCGAAGAGTTCGAGGCCCGGTTCAAAGACCGGCCGAATAGCCCCTTTGCCAAGCTAGCCAAGGAGATGGAGCTGCCCAAGGTCAAGACTGTGACTGACCGCATGGTCGTGGACGGCGAGGGAAATCTCTGGGTGCGAACCAACGAAGAAAGAAAAGAAGGCGGCAAGACGTTCACGGCAATCGACATCCTCGATCCCGACGGATTCTATACTGCCAGGGTTTGGCTCGACATCTTTCCCGTCTTGTTTGCCGGCGGAAAGATGTACCGCGCCTTTGAAGACGAGGAAACGGGCATTCGGCAAATCAAACGCTTCCGTCTCGTCTGGAAATAGAAGCGGACCTCCATCATCCTCTCCCCAACCCTCCCCCATCAAAGGGGGAGGGATGGATAAAAATTCCTGTCGAATTCCGGTGACAGCAACCTTAATTCGCCTTGAGTCCTAAGCACAGATCACAAATCATGATTAGTTTCCCGGGAATTCAGATTTGGTCTGGGCCGACCATCCCGCCCGAGATGATCGAGTTCATAGCTTCTGAGACGCTCCAGTCCACTTCCCTCACTTGAGACGTCCGGAGCATGACCACGAACCCGGAAGTCGGGTTAGGCGCGGTTGGGATGAACACCCTGACCATGTCCTCGCCCTTTTCCCGATCCCGCATGATGGCCGTGACGAACCCGACCGACCAGACTCCCGGCCGGAAGTGCTCCACCATGACGACGCGCTTGAAGGCTCCTTTCTCCGGAAGGGCCAGGGCGTCGGCCAGCTGCTTGCCCAATGTGTAAACCGTCTTGATGAGCGGGATGCGCGCCGTGACCAGGTCGACTAGGCCGAAGGCCCTGCGTCCCGCCCAGTTGCTGGCCGCCAGACCCAGAAGATAAAGGGTAACCAGGACAAGCAGGATGCCTAATCCCGGGATCCTAAACCCGAGCCAGCGGTCGATGAGCTTGGTGATCCGGGTATCAATGGTCAGATAGAAGAAGCGGATAACGAGATAGCAGAGCCCGATCGGGATGACCGCCAGGAGGCCACGAAAGATGTGGATTTTGAGGTGTTTGAAAATTCCTCTCATCACTTTTTCTTCCGCCCCGTCCTGGCGACGAAGTAACCGAAGAGAAAACCGACCAGGACCGCAAGAGGCACGAGGATCACCTGCGACATGCTGACCTTCCAGAAATAGAACCGGAAGATGACTTCCTGGGTATTCTGGATGAGCAGGATGATGATTAGGGCGAGCAGGACGGCCGCAATCAGGAGTTTCGTTTTCATCACATCCACCTCTTTCGTTTAAAGAATATCACCATCGTGAGGCCGATCGCCAGCATGATCCCCACAATGAGAAAATACCCCCAGCGCCACTCCAGTTCCGGCATGAACTTGAAATTCATCCCATAGACTCCGGCGATGAAGGTCAGGGGGATGAAGATCGTGGCGATGATGGTCAGGACCTTCATGACCTGGTTCATCCGGTTGCTGACGCTCGAGAGGTAGATGTCGAGCATCCCGGAGAGCATGTCCCGGTAGGTCTCAACCGTGTCGATAACCTGAATCGTGTGGTCATAGACGTCCCGGAGAAAGATCCCGGTCGTCTGCTGGATCAGCGGTGACTCGGCCCTCTCCAGCCCGCTGATGACCTCGCGAAGCGGCCAGACCGACCGCCGCACATAGATCATCTCTCTCTTCAAAGCATGCATCTCGTGAAGTGTCTGCTGGTTGGGATCGGTGACCAGCTCTTCCTCGAGGACCTCCACTCGCTCGCCGAGCTTCTCGAGGACGAAAAAGTAGTTATCGACGATGGCATCGACCAGGGCGTAGGCCAGGTAGTCCGGGCCCTGCTTCCTCAGCCGCCCCTTTCCTGTCCGGATGCGGTCCCGGACCGGGTCGAAAACGTCCCCGCCGGCGCTCTCCTGGAAAGAGATGACGAAATTTGGGCCCAGGATCAGGCTGACCTGTTCCGAGAAAACACCATCTTCCCCCTTCGCACAGCTCAGCATCCGGAGGACGACATACACATAGTCTCCCAGGTCCTCCATCTTCGGCCGCTGGGCCGTGGTCATGATGTCCTCGAGGATGAGGGGATGGACGCCGAAATGGGAGCCGAGCTTACCGACCAGCTCGCCGTCATGGACGCCGTCGATGTTGATCCAGGTGACCGTGGCGGTCTCCTTGAAAGAAAAGCATTCCTCGACCGATTTCGCTTCCTTCTCCTGGAAGTTCTCGCCGTCATAGTCCATGATGGTGATCTTGGCCCTCTCGGCCTTTTTCTCGCCGACGTGGATAAGGCTCCCGGGCGGGAGCCCGGCCTTGCGTGACCTGCGGTGGTTGATCCTAGCCATTTTAAACCTCGTATTTCCGGGCATAGGCGTCCGCGTCGAACTTCCGCCTCAAGCCCGAAGCCTTCATGATCCGCACCATGCCGAGCACGGAATGAGTCGGCCAGGGGCGGTCGTGCTTGCCGAAACACCAGGCGACTCCAGTGAATCCGTTCGGGTCGCGGCCGTCGAGTTCGTACTTATTATTGAGATAGAGGGCAATCCGGAATGCTTCTTCGGGCGTGCGGGTCCACTCAACGATCCTTTTCCCCCAGTACATCCGCATATAGTTATGCATTTTGCCGGTCAGGACCATCTCCTTCTGAGCGGCATTCCAGTAGGCGTCGGAAGTCTGCGCCTCCTCGAGTTGAGCCGGCGAGTAAATCGCTTCACGCTTATCTTTCTGGTGTTCCCTCAGCGTTTTCCGGGCCCAGAGCGGCAATCCTTCGAACTGATCGTACTGCCTGTTGTAGTAGATAAAGTTCATGCTCAACTCTCGCCGGACGATGAGTTCCTCAAGATAGACCTCCGCCGCCTTGTCCTTGGACTTCAGCACTTCGAGGGCGATCGTGAGAGGCGATATCTGCCCAAAGTGGAGATAGGGGCTCATGTGGGAGACGGCGTCCTCGTTCGGGTCGTTCCGCGCTTCCGGATAAGAGGAGAGTTTGCCGGCAACGAATTCCCGTAGCCTTTTCTTGGCTTCGCCCGTCCCGCCGAGAAAACCCTTCACCCGGCCAACGCTCCGGTCCATCGGCAGCCGCCCCAGGACTCCATCCAGGTCGTCCTGATTGAGCCTCTCGAGATCGAGTTTAAGTGAATGCTTCTTGAGCCCGACCGCCTTTAGGGGAACCAGGTATTTCTCGAGTTTCGCCTTGATCTTCGGCCGGATCGTCCGGGCGGCGAACTCTTCCTTCGGCGAGGCCTGTTCGAGCGGAACGACCGCATTCGTCTCGACCTGGATGAGGGGGCAGTCGATTTTTAGGGCCGCCATATTCCGCCATTCCCGCTCGATCCTCAGGTAGCCGCGGTCGACTATTGCCAAATCGGCCCGCTTGGACAGCAGGACGGCGCCGGCCTCAGGGGAGATATGCCGGAGCACAAACCGGATACCCCGCGCTTCGAGCGACCGGCCGACCTCCTTCAGGCCCTCGAGCATAAAGGCATAGTGGCGTTCATTGGCCTCGGGGAACTTTTCCGTAAGACCGAAAAAGACGACCAGCGGCTTCCCCCTGTCGTTGGCCTGCCCGGCCGCGTATTCCAGGGCATGGTTATGATCGACGCGCTGCGAGGCCTGCATCCAGTAGAGAACGTAGTCCCGCCTTTTTTCCTTCTCGTTATTGAGCGGCCGGACCCGCTCTTTCTGGATCATCGACAGAGGCTATATGAGCCTCGCCTCGGCGGCCTTCCAGTCGATGTTCTTAAAGAAGGCCTCGATGTAGTCGGCCCTCTTGAGCCCGTAGTCGATCATGAAGGCATGCTCGAAAACATCCATGATCAGGATCGGAAGGCAGCCGGCCGGATGGCCCCCATCGTGCTCGTTGATCCAGAAATTGATGAGCCGGCCGTTGGCGACGTCCTGGTATAGGACAGCCCAGCCGATGCCCCGCATCGTGCCGACCGCCTTGAAATCCTTCTCCCAGGCTTCATAGCTTCCGAAGCTCTCAACGATCTTCTGGCCGAGCTTGCCGGCAGGGTCGAGGGCCGTTTTCCCGCCCAGGTTTTCGAAGTAATACTCATGGAGCCGCATGCCGTCGAACTCCCAGCCGAGCCGCCGCTTGAGCTCGGCGAACTCCGGAGCGCCCGCTCTGCCCTCTTTGAGCATCGCGGCCAGCGCGTCTAGGACCTTGTTGGTGTTGGTCACATAGCCCTGGTAGAGGGTGAAATGATTCTTGAGCAGGGTTTCGCTGAAACCCGCCATACCGATGAGCTTCGCGTAGTCTTTTGCCGTATAGGCCATTGCTTTCTCCTCCTGTAGGAATATTGAATTTATGGGGAGGGCCGCCCGGGAAACGAGCGCCGCTCCTCCGACACCGGTGACTGTCAGGAATTCCCTTCGCCGCATAGCCTACTTCTTGCCTTCCTTTTCGTCTTTTTCCTCATGGAGAAGCCCGGCCTTCTTCCGGATATCGCGCTCCAGGCCAGCCGCCAGCTCAGGGCTTTCCTTGAGGAGCTTCTTGACGTTATCCCGGCCCTGGCCGATCCTCTCGCCATTAAAGGAATACCAGGTCCCGCTCTTTTCGATGAGGCCGAAATTCACCCCGCAGTCGACGAGGTCGCCCTCCCTGGAGATGCCGTGGCCGAAGATGATGTCGAATTCCGCATCCCGGAAGGGCGGGGCCATCTTGTTTTTGACGATCTTCACCTTGACCCGGTTGCCGACGATGGCATCTCCCTCTTTGAGCGAGGTAATCCGGCGGACGTCGATCCGCATCGAAGAATAGAACTTGAGCGCCCGGCCGCCTGTGGTCGTCTCCGGATTGCCGATAAAAATGCCGATTTTTTCCCGCATCTGATTGACGAAGATGAAGCAGGTCTTGGACCGGGCGACGATGGCCGTGAGCTTCCTCAGGGCCTGAGACATCAGCCGGGCCTGGAGGCCCATATGGGCGTCGCCCATTTCGCCTTCGAGCTCGGCCTTGGGGACGAGGGCGGCCACCGAGTCGACGACGATGACGTCCACGGCCCCGCTCCGGACCAGGACCTCGGCGATCTCAAGGGCCTGCTCGCCAAAATCAGGCTGGGAGATGAGAAGGTTGTCCACATCCACTCCGACGCTCCCGGCGTAAGTCGGGTCCAGGGCGTGTTCGGCGTCGATGAAGGCGGCCTGGCCGCCCAGTTTCTGGGCCTCGGCGATGACGTGAAGAGCCAGGGTGGTTTTCCCGGTGGCCTCGGGCCCGAAGACCTCGACGACGCGGCCGCGCGGGAACCCGCCGATCCCCAGGGCCAGGTCGAAGGCGATGGAGCCGGTGGGGATGGCCCCAACCTTGACGGCCGCCTCTTTCTGGCCGAGCTTCATCACCGAGCCCTTGCCGAACTGCTTCTCGATCTGGGAAACGGCCGCCTCGATGGCCTTCAACCGGGAAGTCTGCTTCGCTTCGAGATCTTCGCTTTTCACCTTGTCCATCTTTTTCTCCTCATCATAAGGGACGTTGGCCGAGGGCCTTCTCTATCAGAGTGAAGGCGGTATGCTTCTCTTATTTTAGCACGAATCGCCGATTCTGAAAGCCCCCTCCTCCTCTCCATCTAAAAAGAGGACGAACAGCGGGAATAGGAAAACAGGGACGGTCCTGTTTTCTAAATAATTACGACCGTCCCCATTATTATCCGAGGCCTATTTCGCCTGATAATCGTAGAAGCCGCGGCCGGACTTCCTCCCCAGGTAACCCGCGTCCACGTACTTCTTGAGGAGCGGGCAGGGCCGGTATTTCGAGTCCTTGAAACCCTCGTAGAGGACCTCCATTATGTAAAGGCAGACGTCGTTGCCGATGAGGTCGGCCAGGGCCAGGGGGCCCATCGGATGGTTCATGCCGAGCTTCATCACGGTGTCGATCGCTTCGACCGTGCCCACGCCTTCCATCAGGGCATAGACGGCTTCGTTGATCATCGGCATCAGGATGCGGTTGGCGATAAACCCGGGGTAGTCGTTGGCCTCGACCGGGACCTTGCCCATTTTTTCGGCCAGCGCCTTGACCACGGCGAACGTTTCGGGTGTCGTGGCGATCCCCTTGATGAGCTCGACGAGCGTCATCAGCGGCACCGGATTCATGAAGTGCATGCCCATGAACTTGCCCGGACGGGAGGTCAGGGCGGCCAGCCGGGTGATCGAGATCGATGAGGTATTGGAGGTCAATATGACCTCGGGCGCCAGGACCTTGTCCAGCACGACCAGGACTTTTTTCTTGACCTCATAATCCTCGAACACGGCTTCGACGACGAAATCGACGGCCTTGAAGTCGTCGAGCGCGGTGGTCGTCTTGATCCGGCCGAGGATCTTCCCTTTGTCCTCGGTGATCTTTCCCTTCTCGATTAGCTTGGAGACGCTCTTGTCGATCGTCTTCAAGCCGCGATCCAGGTACTCCTGCGCGGTGTCGTGGACGAGGACCTCGAACCCCGAGGTCGCGGCCACCTGGGTGATGCCGCCTCCCATGGTGCCGGATCCTACTATTCCGATCGTTTTAATATCCATTGCTCCCTCCTTGTTTTTTGCTCCGGATTTGTTGAATGTTGAGACCTGACCCCTTATCAGCCCCTTATCAGACGAGCTCGACGGCCATGGCGACCGCATCTCCCCCGCCCAGGCAGAGGGAAGCGACGCCGCGCTTCAGGCCGCGGTGTTTCAAGGCGTAGATTAAGGTCGTCAGGATGCGGGCTCCCGTCGCGCCGATCGGGTGGCCCAAGGCAACCGCGCCGCCGTGGACATTGACCTTCTCCCGGTCGAGCTTGAGCTCCTTGATCAGGACAACAAGCTGGGAAGAGAAGGCCTCGTTGATCTCGAAGAGGTCCACGTCCCCGATCTTCCAGCCGATGTTGGCGAGAAGCCTCTCGATCGCGCCCTTGGGGGCGTACATCACCATAGAAGGCTCAACGCCGTTCGTCGCCGTTCCCAGGATCTTCGCCCTGGGCTGGGAGAGCCCTCTGGTCTTGATCGCATCCATCGAGGCGAGGACGACCGCCGCTCCGCCGTCGTTCAGGCTCGAAGCGTTGCCGGCCGTCACCGTGCCGTCCTTCTTGAAGGCGGGCCGGAGCTTGGCCAGCTTCTCGAGCGCCGTGTCCTTTCTCGGCCCTTCGTCGACCGCGAAGAGGATGGGATCGCCCTTCCTCTGGGGCACGCTCACCGGGACGATCTCGTCCTTGAAATACCCTTTTTCTATGGCGTGGACCGCCTTCTGGTGGCTGCTGAAAGCGTACTGGTCCTGCTCTTCGCGGGTGGCACCGAACTTCTCGGCTACGACCTCCCCGGTGATCCCCATGTGGACGTTGTCGAAGGCGCACCAGAGCCCGTCCAGGATCATCGAGTCCTTGATCTGGACGTCGCCGAACTTGACGCCCTCCCGGAGTCCCCAGACCAGGTGCGGCGCTTTGCTCATGCTCTCCATGCCGCCGGCGACCACGATCTCTTTCTCCTCGAGCTGGATCGCCTGAACCCCCAGGGCCACCGCCTTGAGCGCCGACCCGCAGACTTTGTTCACCGCAAAGCAGCTCACGGTATAGGGGATCCCGCCCTTGACCGCCGCCTGCTTGGCCGGAGCCTGGCCGATCCCGGCCTGGACGACATTTCCCATGATGACTTCACCCACGTCCTCGCCCCGGCAGTTCGCCCTCTTCAAAGCCTCTTTGATGGCGATACCGCCGAGGTCCGGAGCGGAAAAATCCTTAAGAGTGCCCAAAAAGTTGCCGATCGCCGTGCGCGCCGCGCCGACGATGAAAACGTCCCGCACTTCACACATGGACCGCTCCTTTCAGCAAAGATTATGGCGACCCTTCTTGTATCATAATTGGAGGGTGGCTGTAAACCGGCGGGATGCGGCCCTGGGATATTTTTGACATCATCTCCTGTCATGATTTACACTCCCTCGCGATAGAATCGCGCGCTGAAATGGGATGGGAAGGAGGTCCAAGACATGAACATGAATGACACCCGGCAAGGCCAGAACGCTCGCCGGCGCCTTATGATGATCATCGTGCTAGCGGCGTCTCTGCCGTTCGCCGCTCGCGCAGGCGCGCCGGAGGGCCTCGACCCCATGGCGGCTGCCGTCGCCCATACGTTCACGCTGATCGAGCGGTCGTTCCTCAGCCTGGCCGACGCCATGCCGGCCGAGAAATATGGGTTCAAGCCGACGGACGGCGAGTTCAAGGAGGCCCGGACATTCGGGGAGCAAGTCAAACACGTCGCCTGCGCCAATTTCGCCTTCTTTAACGAGATCGAGAAGAAAGAGCCTCCGGCCGATTGCGCGAACGGCGGTCCCAGCCCGGCCGCGACGAAGGCCGAGCTCATCGCCTACCTGCGGGACTCCTTCGACTACGCCCAAAAGGTGCTCAGCCAGATGACGTCGGCCAACGCGCTCGATCCGGCCGGCGGGCCATACGGCGGTCCGTCCACGCGCCTCGGGCTCACGACACTCGCGGTCTGGCACGCGTCGGATCACTACGGTCAGCTGGTCGTGTACCTCCGCCTGAATGGGATCGTACCGCCGGCGAGTCAGCCCGCGCGGTAACGATGAGGATGATATTTCGGATCGTCAGCTGGCGACGCCGAGCGGCTTGATCTTGATGTTCCGGAAGTAGATGGGCGCGCCGGCGTGCTTTCCCTGGAGCCCTATGCGGCCGCTGGTTGCCAGCTGCGCTTTCGGCTTGCTGAGCCAGGCCGGGATTTCGCTCCCGTCGGGGTTCGTCTTGGCCGACGTCCACTTGCGCAT
>CAYGXD010000021.1:0-40182 GCA_964353705.1 uncultured Eubacteriales bacterium
GAATTCAGGTGAGGAGGTCCGTGGACGACTGAGCGGGCATGGTTTCTCGACTGAAGCGAGTTTGCTGATTTGCGGAAGCAAAGCAGCGGGGGTTCCAAGGGGGATGGCCCTCTTGGTCGCAGGACGGAGTCCGAGAAGGGGCGGCAGAGAGCGTAGCGAACGTTGGAAGGGGGGAAGCGTAGCTTTCCCCCTCCAAAGGGACGATGTGGGAAACGAGCGGGCTGACGAATCCATACCCGAGCCATACTTGAAAATAATCTACCGGCAGATATGATAAGGGGCAGGAACTTCCGGAAATCGTTATGCCCCTTAAGAAGCCGGACCCGAAAGAGCCGCCTCCGCTCCGGGTTCTCGCCGCCGTCCTGGAAAAAAACGGCCGCTGGCTGATCGCCAAACGGACCGGGGGAGACCGCTTTGCCGGGCACTGGGAATTCCCGGGCGGGAAACTGGAGCCGGGGGAAACCCCTCAGGAATGTCTCGCCAGAGAGATCTCTGAAGAGCTCAGCATCAGGGTCCGGGTGGGCCGCTGTCTCGGGTCTGTGCAGTATTCTCAGCCAGGATTCGCCATCGAGCTAACGGCTTATCGAGTCTTCCATCTGGCCGGAGCGCTGCGTCTGCAGGACCACGAAGAAGTCCGCTGGGTTTCTCCGGGTGAGATCGGTCATTTTGCCCTGACCGAGCCGGACAGGCTTCTCCTCGAAATACTCCTGGCCGGAAAGGCGCGGGAGGAAAAATGAGACAGCCGGCCGTCATCCTGAAGAAGAACCGGGACAAGCCCATCCGCCAGCATCACCACTGGATCTTTTCCGGCGCCGTCCAGAGCCTGCCCGAGTTCGAGGATGGGGATATCCTGCCGGTTATGAGCCACGACGGCGAATTCCTGGGCTCAGCCTATTTCAACCGGAAGAGCTCCATCATCGGCCGGATGCTGAGCTTCGACAGGACTCCTCCCCTTCAATCCATCGAGCAAAGGCTTCTCGGCGCCTTGGCTTTGCGGAAGAAGCTCGTCGAGCCGGCCAGCAACGCCCAGCGGCTGGTCAACGGGGAGGGAGACGGACTGCCTGGGCTTGTCGTCGACCGCTATAGGGACGTCCTGGTTATCCAGGTCGCGACATTGGGGATGGATAAGCTAAAACCCGTGATCCTGGACCATTTGATTAGAGCTTTGAACCCGCTGTCCATCTATGAGAAGTCCGACCTCCCGACGAGGCGGGAAGAGGGCCTCTCCGACTTCGAGGGGCTTTTGTACGGTGAATCAATAGATTTAGTAGAGATCAATGAAGCCGGCCTTCGTTTCCTGGTGGAACTCCAAGGTTCCCAGAAGACCGGGTTCTTTCTCGACTTGCGAGAAACGCGGGGTCTCGTCCGGGCTTTGGCGGAAGGCCGCACGGTTCTGAACTGTTTCTGCTACACGGGGGGGTTCTCGGTGGCCGCCCTGGCCGGAGGGGCGGCTTCCGTCGATTCCGTGGATTCCTCTGACCCGGCCGTTTCCCTGGCCAAACGCAACCTCGCTCTCAACGGCTTCCCCGGAAACGACAATTGTTTCGAAGTCGCCGACGTCTTCGAGTTCCTCCGCCGAGAAGGACCTTTTTATAACTTCATCATCCTCGATCCGCCGGCCTTTGCCAAGAAAAAAACGGATGTCGTCCCGGCTTGCCGCGGCTATAAGGACATTAACCGGCTGGCCCTGAGAAAGGCCGAGCCGCAAAGCCTGCTATTGACCCTGTGCTGTTCCCACTTCGTAGAGGAGCCCCTCTTCCAGAAGGTCGTATTCCAGGCAGCAGCCGAGGCCGGCCGGGAAGTGCGCATCATTCAAAAACATCGCCTGGCTTTTGACCACCCGCTCAATATATACCACCCGGAGAGTGAGTACCTGAAGGGTTTCTTTCTCTATGTCCAATAAACGACAGGCCGCCGGACGGGGCCCTCATCTGAAGAAGCATGAGAAGGTCGAACTTAATCGGCCAACGAGACGTATAAGGAGGTGAAAGACATGGATAGGGAATCTGACCTCAAAAGGGGGTTCCGGACGACTCTGATCATCAATGGAGCTCTGGTGGCCAGCCTTTTTATATATGCCGTCATGGTCGAGCTTATCAAGGCCCAGCTCAGGCCGTTCCCGGGTTTCGCTTCCGGGTCCAGGCCCGATAGCTGGCGCTATTTTTTTTATGCGGCGGCCATCGGAGCGGTCGTGCTCGTCCGCTTTATCGGCCGGGCCATGTTCAAAGCCTCTCCGGAAGAGAGTGTCCCTCATCTGATCGCGCGCCTGGTCCGAGCCACGGTCATGACGGCCGCACTGGGAGAGCTTCCGGCCGTGCTCGGGTTCGTCCTTTTTCTCCTGACTGGTTTCTCCCGGGATTTCTATATCCTGATGTTTGTATCGCTCTTTCTCGAGTTCATGTATTTCCCCCGGCTCAAGGTCTGGCAGGATACTGTCCGGGAGAGGTTCCCACAGCAAGGAATATAGGAGGGTATCTATGAAAAAAGCCACCTGGCCTCCATTTCTGGCCCTCGGCGTCGCACTCCTTTTGGCGTCGCCGCTTCGAGGAGCGCAAGAGACCCGGCCGGCGGAGAAGGGGAGTCCGCTGCATTATGAGATCTGGGTCGAACTCGACGATTCCGGCAAGAAGCTCCACGGAAGGGAAGAGATCCTCTGGCGGAACATGAGCCGGGACGAAGTCCCCGATATGTGGTTTCATCTCTACTGGAATGCCTTCAAGAACGAGCGCAGCGCCATGTTGGAGGAATCCCGGGAGGAAGGCGCCCTGGGACTAGGCTCCAAGGAGGAAGGAGGCTGGGGCTATATTGATATAACGCGTATGACACTGGCCGACGGAACCGACCTCCAACCGACGCTCGAGTTCATGGTCCCCGACCTTCCCCCTCATACGGAAGACCAGACGGTCGCCCGCATCCGTTTCCCGGCGGCCGTCAAACCGGGAGAGGAAGTCCGCCTTCAGGTCGAGTTCGAATCCCGGGTTCCGCGGACGATCGCCCGATCCGGCTATTATCAGGATTCTTACTTCATCGCCCAGTGGTTCCCCAAGCCCGGAGTCTACGAAGAGGGCAAGGGATGGAACTGTCATCAATATCACATGAGCAGCGAGTTCTTTGCCGACTTCGCCGACTTCCGTGTCCACATCACCGTTCCCGCGGCCTTCGTGGTCGGGGCTTCGGGAAAGCAGATGAGCGCGGTTTCAGCGGCTGACGGGAAGACGGTGACCTACACATTCGAACAGACCCGGATCCACGACTTCGCCTGGACGGCCGATCCTGATTTTATCAAGGTGGAACGCGATTTCGTGGCCGCCCAGGAAGTCAGCAATCAGGAGTATGCCGAGCTCGCGGCCAAGCTGGAGATTCCGGAATCCGAGCTGAAGCTCCCTGATGTAAAGATGATCCTCCTCATCAAGCCCGAGCATAAGGCCCAGACCGAGCGCCATTTCAAGGCGCTGCGCGCCGGCATCAAGTATTACGGCCTGTGGTTCGGACCTTATCCCTATGAAACCGTCACCATGGTCGACCCGCCCTTCCGGACCGGAAGCGGCGGGATGGAATACCCGACTCTGTTCACAGCGGGAACCGGGGTGTTACGAGACAAGGAGGTCCTTTCCCCCGAGGGAGTCATCATCCACGAGTTCGGCCATGGCTATTGGTACGGGCTAGTGGCCAATAACGAATTTGAAGAAGCCTGGCTCGACGAGGGGATCAACACCTACTCCACGGGACGAGTGCAGGATCATGTCTACGGCCCCGGGATGTTTTCGGGCTCCCTCTTCGGCTGGCCGCTGACCTGGATCGTCCACTTCCCCAAATCCTTTGACTACGAGACGGCCCGCCTTGCGGCCGTCATGACCGCCGAGCGCGATCCGGTCACGACGGCTTCCTGGCTTTTTTCGAGCCGGATGAGCTACGCCATGAACGTCTATATGCGGGCCTCAACCGGCTTGAGCACGTTGGAGCGGTACCTCGGGGAGGCGACCATGCTCCGGATCATGAGGACCTTCCAGATGCGCTTCCGCTTCCGGCATCCCCGCACTCAGGACTTCATCGATGTGGTCAACGAAGTCAGCGGGCAGAACCTGACCTGGTTCTTCGAACAGCTCTTTTTCGCCAGCCACAATTTTGACTACGGCGTTACCAAACTCCGTTCCGTGGAGAAAAAGGGACTCCATTTGGGCGTCTTCGAAATGGGCGGAAGCAAACAAGAGGTCAAGTCGAAAGATATCAAGCGACAGGATAAGCAGGACAAGGGCAAGAGGGAGCGACAAAAGACTTATATCACCGATGTCACCGTCCGCCGCTTCGGCGAGGCCCGGCTCGACGGACAGGCGAGGGTCAAGCTGCGCGTCGTCTTTGAAGACGGGAGCGAAGAGACAAAAGACTGGGATGGCCAGGATCGCTGGGAGAGTTTCCGGTTCGAAACGCCCGCCAAGGCAAGATCCGCCCAGATCGATCCCGATCTCGTCTGGCTCGTCGATTCCAACATCTCCAACAACAGCCTGAAGCTGAAGCCAAGCCAAGGCGGCGTTATCCGGCTCACCTCGCGGCTGCTCTTTTGGGTTCAGAACTATCTTCACTCCCTCAGCGCTCTGATCTAGGAGAAAGACAATGGGTATCATCAAGATTTTCAGTCAGGGCTTGCGAACGACGGCTCGAAAGGGAAGGCTCCTCGCTTTCCTGTGGCCGGCCTACTTTTTGTTCGCGCTCTTCGTCGCAGCGCCGTTCTATTTCCTCTTTCAGAGCCATTTCTCCCGCTCGCTTATGGGCGAAAAACTCTTCGCGGGAGCGGACCTGATCTGGATCGGGGACCTCGTCTATAGATACCAGGAGATGCCTCCGCTCTTGATCGGCTGGCTTCTGGGGACATCCCTCCTGTTCCTCGTTCTTCTGGCCTTCCTCAACGGGGGGGTCATCGGCCGGATCGCGGCCGGCGAGGAAAAAGTGATGTTCCGGGATTTCGCCGCAGACTGCGGCCGCTATTTCGGCCGTTTCTTCCGGGTTTTTCTCATCTCTCTCGCCGGCTATTTCCTGGTCCTTGGCATCCTGGGCCGGATCGTCTCGATCCCCTTCCGGGTCTGGTCCGAGGGAGCCTCCACACAATGGACGACCCTGATTTCTTCCTCCCTTCGTCTTCTCGTCTTTCTTCTCCTCTTCTCGATCATCAGGATGTTCTTCGATTATGTCAAGGTCGCCCTCGTCGTCGACGACGGCCGCAAGGTCACCCGGGCAACGCTCCGGAATTTCGGGTTTCTGGGAAGGCGTTTTTTCCGCGCCTGGGCCCTTTTTCTGATGGTCGGGTTGATCTTCATCCTCTCGACCCTCGCCTATCTGGCAGTGGCCAAGGCTCTTCCCAAGACAGGGATCGGACCGGTTCTCCTTTTCCTCTGGCAGCAGGCCTACTTCCTGGTGAAGCTAGGGACGGGCATTCTGTATTTCGCCACGGAATACCACTTCCTCAAAGCGCAGCGGCCGCCGGCCTGAGGCAACCTTTTGGCGGGAGATTGCGTCTATAGATAAGGAAAGCCGATTCCGTGGAGGTCTAGAAATGCCATTCAAAAATTTCGTCATCCTGGTTGTAGTCGCCTTCCTGGCCCTGTTCTTCATGGGCTTGACGCCCGCATCGGACGATCAGGAGGAATTCCAGAAAACTCTGCCCCTGAGTCCACAGGGAACATTCAGCCTGAAGAACGTCAACGGTGAGGTGAGGATCAGCACCTGGAAGGAAGACAAGGTGGAGATCAAAGCCCTGAAAAAGACGAACAAAGGAGCGGAGAATCTCCAAAAAGTAAAAATCGAGGTCACCGCCTCGGCTGATTCCGTCTCGGTCGATACCGTCTATCCAAAACACGAGAACACGGGCGTGAGCGTGGACTACGACGTTAAGGTACCAGAAGGGGTCAACCTCGGCGCAGTCAACAGCGTCAACGGCGGCGTTGCCATCACCGGGCCTTTCGGCCGGGTCTCGGCTTCGACGACCAACGGCCAGGTCAACGTCGAGAACGCCTCCGGAAACCTGGAGCTCGAGACGACCAACGGCGATGTGGAGGCCATAAGTATCAGGGGCCCGATAACCGCTCATACAACAAACGGAAACATTACTCTTGAGCTCACCAAGCTCGAGGCCGGGATCAGCGCCGAGACGACCAACGGCAGTATCACAGTGCGCTTGAGCGCCGGCCAGGAGATCAACGGGCTCCTGGAAGCCAAAACGGTCAATGGCAGCATATCCTTCGATTTCCCCATCACTCTTCAGTCCCTGGAAAAATCGAAGCATCATCTCCGGGGACAGCTCGGCCAGGGCGGGCCGCAGATCTCTCTCGAGACTGTCAACGGCTCAATCCGTTTGACCCGCTGAAATAAAAACTGTTACACTGAGCCTTCTTTTCGGGTGATCAGGAAGGCTCAGATTTTGAAAATCCGATTTCTCGGCGCCAGCGGGCAGGTCACCGGCTCCTGCTATATCATCGAGGCGCCCGGTGTCCGCTTGCTTGTCGACTGCGGCCTCTATCAAGAGAGGGCCTATCTGGAGCGGAATTGGGCCCCCTTTCCCATCCCCCCGGGATCGCTTGACTTCGTCCTCCTCACGCACGTTCATCTCGACCACTCCGGACTTCTCCCCAAACTCGTCCGCGAAGGGTTCCGAAACAAGATCCTAATGACTCCGGCCAGCGCCGACCTCCTCCCGATCGTGCTCCTTGATTCTGCCCAGATCCAGGAAGAAGACGCCGCCCAGAAGAAGAAGCGTCATCAAAAAGAAGGGCGTCGAGCGCGCCATCCTGAGGTTCCGCTTTACACGACGGCCGAGGCCGAAAGGGTGAACAGTTTGGTCAGGCGCGTCCCTTACGAAAAAAGATTTGCGCTCAAGAAGGGCGTCGCAGTGCGCTTTCGCGAAGCCGGGCACATCCTCGGTTCGGCCTCGATCGAACTCGCAGTCCGAGAAGGCCGCCGCTCTTTTCGGGCAGTTTTCAGCGGCGACCTCGGGCAGCGGCGGAAACCCCTGATCCGCGATCCGGCGGTCTTCGAACAGGCCCAGACCGTGGTCATGGAATCGACCTATGGAGACCGTGACCATGAAGACCCGGCCGACACGGAGACCATGCTCGGCCGGATCATCACGGAAACCGCTTCGGCGGGGGGAAACGTCGTCATCCCGGTTTTTGCCGTCGAGCGCGCCCAGGAGATCATGTTCCATCTCAGCCGGCTCGTCCGCCAGGGCCGCCTCCCCCGCCTGCCCGTCTTTCTGGACAGCCCGATGGCCACCGACGTCACGGATGTCTTTCTGCGACATCAGGAAAGTCTGGACGAGGAGACGACCAGCCTCTTCAGCAGAGGTCAATCACCTTTCCAGTTCGCCGGCCTTCGCTACGTCCGCACCCAGGCGGAGTCCAAGGCCCTCAACGGCCTGCGCGGGCCGGCCGTCATCATGGCGGGATCGGGCATGTGCACGGGCGGCCGGATCAAGCACCATCTCGTCCACAACATCTCCCGGCCCGAATCCACCATCCTGTTCGTCGGCTATCAGGCGGCCGGCACGTTGGGTCGCCAGATCACGACCCGGCCTCCTGAAGTCCGGATTTTTGGCCAGCCGCATCCCCTGAGGGCGCGGGTCGAGCAAATCCATGGTTTTTCCGGTCATGCGGACCGGGGCGGACTCATGGACTGGGTCGGCCATTTCCGGCCGCCCCTTCCTGTCCTCTTTCTGACTCATGGCGAAAAAGAGGTCGCCCTCGGCTTGGCCAGGTCCCTCCGGGAAGAGAGGAACCTCGACGTCAATGTCCCCGGCTATCAAGACCTTTACGAGCTGAAATTTTCCGTTAATTCTTGACATCCGCAAGGCTTTCGTTTTATTTATCATTTTGAATTGAACCGGAAACCCCCGAGCCAAACCCAGGGATCGAAGGGGAAGGATCAGAACAGGAAAGAAGCCGTAAGATGAAGGCGACCGTCGAACCGGGAAGGGGCAGGGTCCTGTCCAGGGCAACGGGCGCGGCTCTTTCCCTGGTCGTCACCACCACGCTCGCGTCTCTTCCGGCACTGCTTCCCGGCTGTCGCGACGACTCGGCGCCTTCCACCCACACCGTGAAGAGGGACAAGATCCTCATTTCCACGATCAAGCGGGGCTACTTCAAAGAGACGATCACCGTAACCGGGAAAATCCTGCCGATCAACATCGTCTATTTGGACGCCCTGGAGGGCGGGAGGGTGGAGAAGGTCTTCGTCGAAGCGGGCTCGATGGTCAAGCAGGGAGACCAGCTCCTCCAGCTGACCAACACGAACCTGTTGATGGATATGATGTTCCGCGAATCGGAGCTTTTCCAGCAGAGCAACAACCTCCGCAACACGCGGCTGTCGATGGAGCAGTTCAAGCTCCAGCTCAACCAACAGCTCACCGACATCGAGAACAAGCTGCAGCAGCAACGCCGCATCTATGAGCGTTACAAAGAACTCGAGAAGGACAGCTTGATTTCCCGGCACGAATATGAGCTGGCCAAGGACCAGTTCGACTACCTGGTCAAGCAGAAGGAGCTGACCGTCGAAAGCCAGAAGAGCGAGCTGAAATTCAGGCAGGCGCAGATCGAGGCTCTTGAAGAGTCCTTGAGCCGCATGCAGGCCAACCTCGACATCGTCAAGCAAAGACAGGAAAACCTCACGGTTATCGCACCGGTCTCCGGGCAGCTGACTTCGCTGACCGCCTCGGTCGGTGAGTCCATCTCGCCCGGCGCCCGGCTGGGCCAGATCGATCAGTGGGACGGGTTCAAGATCAGAACGAATATCGACGAGCGGTTTATCGCCCAGGTCAAGCCGAAGGATGTCGGGGAATTCGATTTCGCCGGGAAAGCCTACAAAGTGGACGTCAAGAAGATCTTCCCGGAGGTCCGTGACGAAAAGTTTGAAGTTGACCTCCAATTTCTGGGAGAGTACCCTCCCGGGCTCAAACGGGGACAGACCCTGCATATCCGTCTCGACCTTGTCGACGCCAATGAAGCTCTGCTCCTGGCCAAGGGGGAATTCCTGCGGGCATCCGGGGCCAAGTGGGTTTACGTCCTGGATGAAACCGGAAAGGGCGCAGTCAGGAGGAAGATCCGGACCGGCCGGCAGACCTCCCTGGTCCTCGAAGTCCTCGAAGGGGTGAGCGAGGGAGAAGGGGTGATCGTCTCGTCCTATGAGAGCTTCAAGAATTGCGACCGCCTCGTCCTGAAGTAAGTTCCCCCTGCTGCTGCCCGGCGCTCCGCCGGCGATTCGATTCCAAGACTTTTTAAATAGGCACGCCATGAAGGAGGTGCTCGATGGTCAAGATGTCCAGCCGCCTCATGTTCAGGTTCCTGACCGGCTTGTGGATCGGGCTGTCGCCGCTCGCCGCCCAAGAATCCAGCCAGGCTCTTTCCCTCAGGGACTGCATCCTTATCGCCCTGAAGAACAACCTCGGGATCCAAGCGGCCGTTCTGGATCCTCTGCTGGCCGATTCCCAAGTTGCCTGGTCGAAAGAAAAATTCCTTCCCCGTCTGTCCTTCGCGGCCAGCCGGCAGGACAACAGCTCCTCCTCCTATTCCTTCATCGACGCCGCCCAAAGAGTCACCAGCCGGTACAACGATGTGTCCGCTTCCGTCTTGCAGGCGATTCCTACCGGAGGAACGGTCTCGATAACTCTCAGCGGCTACAAGAGCGAATCCAACCGCAGCTTCCAGACGATCAACCCCCGCTACGGAAGCACGCTCAGCCTGAACTTCAGCCAGCCTCTTCTCCGGAACTTCGGCTCCAAGATAAGCCGGCACCAGATTGTTATTTCCCAAAACAACAAGGATATCTCAGAGAGCTATCTTCAGTCCGCTCTCTCGGACACGGTCTATAACGTGGAGCAGGCCTACTGGAACCTCATTTACGCTATCGAGAACCTCAAGGTCAAGCAGCAGTCGTTGGACCTGGCTAGGGAACTCCTTGCAAAAAACATGAGGGAGGTCGAAGTCGGCATGGTAGCTCCGATCGAAGTCCTGAGCGCCCAAGCCGAGGTGGCGACACGCGAGGCCGACATCCTCTATGCCCAGATGTCGGTCTCCAACAGCGAGGATCTCCTCAAAACGGTCATCCAGGTCGAAGCCGAAGAGGGGGCCGGCCGGATCGGGATCGTGCCTTCGGACGAACCGACCCAAGAACCCCGGGTGGTCAGCTTGGACGAGGCCCTCAAGACCGCTCTCGATATGCGGCCAGACCTCCAAGCCAAACGGATCGGGGTGAAAAACGATGAACTCAATGTCGCCTACGCCAAGAACCAGAGCCTTCCCGACCTGAGCTTCTACACATCCTATTGGAGCCCGGGCATATCGGGGACACAGCTTCTCTACAAGGACAATAATCCTCTTACCGGAGTTGTTATCGGACGAATTCCCGGCGGGGCTGGCGCCGCCGTGGGCGACGCCCTGGGTCTCAGGTACGAAAACTGGTCCTTCGGGATCCAAATCAGCGTCCCGGTGTCATATCTTACATCCCGGGCCCAGTATGAGGTTTCGAGGATCGGTTACGAGCAATCCCTGGTCGAGCTCGAGAACCTGGAGCAACGGATCTTCCTGGAAATCCGGACCGCGGTTCGGGCCACCGAGATCAACTTCAAGAGGGTTCTGGGTTACCGGGCGGCCCGGGAGCTGGCCGAAAAAAAGTTGGAAGCCGAGGAGAAAAAACTCAAGGTCGGCTTGACGACTAATTACGTCGTCCTCCAATACCAAAGGGACCTGGCCGATGCCAAGACCGCCGAGCTCAGGGCCCTGATCGAATACAATATGACATTGGCCTATCTGGATAAATCGCTGGGGACGGGGCTTCAGAATAAAGACATCGTCTTCTCCAGCCTGAAGAAAGCTGGGTCAAAGTCCCAGCCGCCGAACTACTGAAGAACGACCGGCTTCGTCTTGTACCCGCCTTTGAGCGAATCGTAGACGAGCTCCGCCTGCCCGCCGCCCTTGACCAGCAGCCGCAGCTCAACGCGGCCGAAACCGGGGACGCCGCTCTCGACCCAGAGCATCTTCTCGTGCGTCTCAATCTTCCGGGTCAGGTTGCGGAAGCGGTCGATGATTTGGCCGGCGGCGACGAGCTCAACCTTCAGTCCAGAGAGCAAGAGTCTGTCCGCGCGGTGGAGCTTCTTCTGAAGCGTCACCGCAGCCAGGGACGGAGTCACCCGGCTGTTGGCGATCGTGACATCAACCTGGTAGAGGTCGCCCTTGATCCTGGTAACTTCTGCCTTTTCGAATTCCAGGCGGGCAAGCTGGTCGGCGTGGTATAAGCAGAAGGCGGCGTTCCGGTGACAGGTCTCGGCCAGCCGGAACAGGGGAGGGACCCGTTCACCGAATTTCTTGACGCCTCCGATCTCAATGTCGCCGTAAAGAGGGTGCTTGTACGGTTTCCAGTCGGTCCACTGCTCACCCATGAGGACGAGGTCGTGATAGACCATCTGTTCGACCCGCCCTCCCTGGAACATCATCATCGCGGCCTCCTCGTCTTCCGCCTCTTGCTCCTCTTCGCCCCGGCGCCGCGGCTCGGCCTGTTCTACAGGGTCGAGGTCCAGCTCATTGGAAAAAGTGAATATGCCCAAGGTAGAATACAAAAAATCGATACTTCCGCCATACACGGTGTACAAATCTTTGTAGATGGTGATATAGCGATAACGGGGGAGTATCTTCTCGCCCTTTTTGCCCACATAATCATAAACACTCCGGTCAAGCGAAGAGAAATCGCCCAGGTTTTTCGCCCCCGGGCCGCGCAGGATCATGCCTCCGTTATTGTGAAAGTTTTGGGCGCCCGCGATGTTGGGATGGGCCAATATGAAATCCCTGACCGCCTTGGTCTCCGGCCAGCAGAATGGATACGGACCCGCTCCCCACTGAACATAATCAGGCTGCCAGTTATAACCGTAATTCCGATTCATGTCATAGCCGCCGGGGCCGTCTTCATTGATCTGGCCGTCACCGTCATTATCGATCCCCTCCTCACCAAGGAGAATGTATCCCCCTTTTTCGCCGGGTTTGACGGGGGCCATGATGCGGGGGTCATCGGGATGCGGCTTGTAGATCCCCTGGGGATCCCTCCTCCTCATCTGGGTGAACGAGCCGTCCCCATCGAGGTCCTCCGGCCCGTCTTCATCGGCCACCCCGTCGCGATCAGAATCATAGGGGACCAAGCCGGAGCGCGGCGAATCGGGGTCGGAAGCTTTGTTGATGTACCAGTCGCGGCTGTCGGGGTTCATGGTGGGGATGAAGTAGAAGGACCGCTCATCCAGCAGCCGGGTGGCGAGCTCCGTCTTGCCGTAGTTCTTGAGCAGATAATAAGCCGCGTACAGGGCGACCTCCGTTCCCTGGATCTCGTTGCCGTGGATGTTGCCATCGATATAGTAGCCCGGCTTCCTTTCGGCCGGCCCTGTCTTGGGATTGTTTAAGATGATGGCCCAGATGTCCCGCCCGGCAAAGGACTTGCCGATTGACTGGAGTGTGGCCAACTGCGGATAGGCTTTTTCCAATGCCTGAAGAGCCTTGGTCAGCTCGGCATGATCATAGAAATGGTCAAAGGACAGGCTGACCTCGTCAGGAAAAAGAACGCCCGGGTTGAGAAGCCAGGCCAGGGCAATCGCCCCGATGAGAAAACTGGATTTATGGATATGGGCGCGCATTGTGTCCTCCTTTAATCTAAGACAATGGAAACCGACGCCGTCCCCAGCCTTGGCGTGGCGGCGCTGACGACGATGGAAGCCCCTTTTTTCCCTTTGACTGTCCATTCGAGCTTCCTGGTATCCCCGCTTCCGTCAAGAAAGGGGATGGACTCGATCGGCCGGCCGGAAAAGAGGGCCTGTTCGTCCCCCAGCTTGAGTCTGACTATGATCGGCCAGGCCGTCCGGGCTCTGCGGCCCTGGGCGGTCGAAGTCGGGAACCAGCCCGGGTTGGTGAAATACGCGGTCAGCTGATAGAGATCAGACCCGAGGGACTTGACCTCAGTCTTGCTGATCTCGAGCCCGGGAAGCTTCCTTATGAGGCCGACAAAGAAACCTGTGTGGAAGGCGATCGTCTTTTCCGCCTCCTCACGAGGAGGCACGGTCCTGAGATGCGGCGCAAATCCGCCGATTTCGATATCGCCCAGAGTCGGATGCTGGAATGGCGTCCATTCGACAAAGCCCTTTTTGGGGAGCGAGGCGTCCGCCCACCTCAGGATGTAGGCATCCGGATGTTCTTCCCCCTCGGCACCCGGCTGCTTCGGCATCTTCTCCATCATCTCGGCCATTTTCTTAGGATCGACCTGCCCGGACTTGACCATCTTGATCAACATCTCGGCGCTGAGATTCGGCGGCGCTCCCTGTTCCTTGAGCAACGCGCCGATCTTGTCTTCGCCGAGGGCAAGGAATTCCTCGGAGGACATCGTTTTGAGCTTCTCGGCCGTCAGAGCATCCTTGGCCGGTTCCTTCTTGGGCTCCGGGACGGCCCAAAGATCAACTGAAAAGACAGGAACGCCATACTGGAAATAGCAATAGGCGGCAAAGGAGCCTTTCCCCACTCCCTTGGCCCTTTTCTCGGGGTAGTCCAGCTTGGCCTCTTTCAGGCCATCCTTGTATTCCTTCTGAACGGCCTCCAGGACGGGCATATCCTGCGGGTCGATCTGGACCGCCGCCCCGATTCCCAGAAACATGGCGGCCATGTCCTCCGTGATCTCCATCCCGCCTCCCATGCCAGAAGCGTTGGCCGCAGCGACGATCTCTTTGATCGTATATTCCTGGTCGGGCTCCAGGCCGATGAATGTGGCGATCATCCGCGGCACTTTGACCCGATCGGCCGCTGCCTTGGCTTGCCCGGTCTGCTGGAGGTTGAGGATCGTGTTCTCGGTCGAAAAATTCAGGACAAGAGAAATGTTGCGATGATTGACCAAAAACTCAATGAGGGCCAGGGTCTCCGCCTCGGAGACGGGATAGAGGCCGGCGGCCTTGACGTTATATTCGTAGTCGTGGGGAAAATTGCGGTTGAGCTCAACGCCGCCGGCCGGGTCCTCGTTGTACTCCCCGTCGCCGTCATTGTCCAACCCTTCGGTGTAAACTTTATAAATTCCCCTCTCTCCCTTTTGAGGGTCGGCCATCTTCATGAGCCGGGGCTCCTTCGGGTCAGGCAGCCACTTTCCTTCAGGGTCTTTGACCCGGATCTGAGTGATGAGCCCATCCTTGTTCAGGTCATCGGGCCCATCTTCGTCCACCAGCATGTCCAGGTCTTCGTCGACGGGACGGGCGTTCGCCGTGCGCTCTAACTGAGGACGGCTGAAAAAGGCCGCGGCGGCATCCGGGTTGAGGAGCGGAGCGACATAAACGGTCCGGGAATCGACGAGCTCGGTGATCGCTTTGTCGGTCCCGTATCCATTGAGAAGCTTCTCGCAGAGCGCCAGAGCCGCCTCGGTGCCGATGAGATGGCTGCCCTCGATGTTGGCGGCGACAAGAGCGGCCGGCCGCGAGTCAGGATCAAGGCCTCCCGGGGTTTGAGCCGCTACCCTCAACACAGCGATCTCAGAGCCGTTCTGGCTCTTCCCTATCGGAATCAGCTTGGCGATCTGAGGATGGGCAGAGGCCAGAGAACGAAGCGCTACGGCGACCTCGCCCGGTGTCCGGTATTTCTCAGAAAAGGACTTAGCTCTGGAAAAGGCCGAGAGCGCAACAAGCGCGGCCAGCCCGAAAATGACCCGAACTCGACGATTCATGCTTCCTCCTTGGGTTTCCGATTTCTCGAGGCCTAAACAGCAGAAAAGAGTTCATACGGATGACCACCCGAATTGTTTAAAAAGCCTATTAATTACGAAGAGCGTATCTTATAATTAAAGCCTTCCCGTAAGTAAAGTCATCCCAGGAGGGAAGATGCGCTTTCCTAATCCCCGCAACGCAGCGTGGCTGGTCAGTCTGTCAATCGGCACCCTGCTGATCCCTGCGCCGGCGCGAACCCAGAGCGCCGACCGGATCGGGAAGCTTTATGAGAAGATGTCCTGGCGCGGGATCGGCCCGGCCGTTATGGGCGGCCGGACGGTGGACATCGAGGCCGTGGAGAAGAAGCCTTGGATCATCTACGCGGCCGTCGGACCGAGCGGGGTTTGGAAGTCGGAGAACGCGGGCGTGACCTGGACCCCGGTCTTTTTCAAAGAAACGACCGTGTCCGTGGGCGATGTCACCATCGCTCAGTCCCACCCGGATATCGTTTGGGTGGGGACCGGTGAGTCTACCTGCCGGAACAGCGTGACCATCGGCGACGGGGTTTATAAATCCTCCGACGGAGGGAAGACCTGGATGAACAGGGGGCTCAAGGAGACCCGGCACATCAGCCGGATCATCGTCAATCCAGGCGATCCCAATATTGTCTTTGTCGCCGCCATGGGCCATCTCTGGGGACCGAATGCCGACCGCGGAGTCTTCAAGACGACCGATGGAGGAAAGACCTGGAGAAAGGTGCTCTATATCGACGAGAACACCGGCTGCGCCGACTTGGCCATGGACCCGGCCGACTCCCTGACTCTCTACGCCGCCGCTTATGAACACCGCCGGCTGCCCTATTATTTCTCGAGCGGCGGCCCGGGAAGCGGCCTTTACAAAACGGCCGACGGGGGAGAAACCTGGACGCGGCTGAACAAGGGCCTGCCCGAAGGCATCCTTGGACGGATCGGAGTCGCGGTGGCGCCCAGCGCGCCCGGAGTCGTATACGCTCTGATCGAGCACAAGGAGGGAGGGATCTGGCGGTCCGAGGACAAAGGGGAGACCTGGAAACGGAGGTGCGATGTCGAAACCTACAGGCGTGTCGGCAGCCGTCCGTTCTACTACAGCCACATCCGCGTCGATCCCACGAACGACCAGGTCGTCTATGTGCAATCGACGGGCTTTCACGTCTCGGGCGACGGCGGTCAGAAATTCAAAGCCATCGGCGCCGGCATCCACTCCGACCACCATGCGCTCTGGATCAACCCGTCCAACCCCCTCCATCTCATCGCCGGGAACGACGGCGGGATCGACATCTCCTACGACGGCGGCAAAACCTGGCTGCCCATCCAAACCTTGGATGCGGCCGAGGTCTATCAGGTCGGCTATGACATGCGCCGGCCCTATTATGTTTATTGCGGCCTCCAGGACAATGGCAGCTGGGGCGGCCCGAGCGCCACGTTCGATGTCACCGGGATCGCCAATGACGACTGGGTTTCCATCGGCACCGGAGACGGCTTCTTCACCCAGGCCGACCCCAATGATCCGAACACGGTCTATGCCAACTCGCAGATGAACGGCCTTTACCGCTATGACGGGCGCATCCAAAAAAACAAGCCGGTCCGGCCGACGGCAGGGCTCTCTCGTCCGCCCTTCCGGTTCAACTGGAACTCGCCTATTCAAATCTCCCCCCATGATTCCCGCACGGTTTATACGGGGGGCCAGTTTCTCTTCAAGTCTCCCGACCGGGGAGCGACCTGGGAGATCAGCAGCCCCGACCTGACGACCAACGACCCGGAAAAACAGAAGGATTCCGGTGGCCCGATCACCCTGGACAACAGTGGCGCGGAAATGCATTGCACCATCACGACGATCGCCGAATCTCCACTGGAAAAAGGGCTGATCTGGTGCGGGACGGACGACGGCCTCCTCCAGATCACCCGGGACGGCGGGAAAACCTGGACGAACGCCAGCGGCAGCTTCAAGGGTCTTTCCCGTAACACCTGGTGCTCGAGGGTGGAGGCCTCGCATTTTGACGCCGGGACGGCGTACGCGGCTTTTGACGGCCACCGGACAGACGACTATGCCACGTATCTCTACAAGACGGCCGACTTCGGCAAAACCTGGAGCTCCATCAAAGGGAACCTCCCTTTCGGCTGGATCCATGTCGTCCGGGAAGACCTGAAAAACAAGAACCTCCTTTTTGTGGGGACCGAATTCGGGATCTTTGCTTCCCTGGACGCCGGTCTTTCCTGGTTCTCTCTAAAGAACGACCTCGCGACCGTGGCCGTGCACGACATCGCGATCCATCCCCGGGAAAACGATCTCATCATCGGGACGCACGGCCGGGGCGTATTCATCCTGGACAATATCTCTTTTCTCCAGGAAATGACACCGGCAGTCCTCGATTCGGTCGTCCACCTGTTTGGCGTGCGGCCGGCGACCGCCTTTTACCAATCGATCAAACGGGAATCATTCACCAAGCCCGCCTACGCGGCCAAGAATCCCGTGTACGGTCTGGCCGTAACCGCGTATTTTAAGGCCAAGCCGAAAGAAAAGCCCCGTGTCTCAATCCTGGACACCGAGGACAGACCTGTTTTCGAGCTTGAACTCAGCACCAGGGAGGGTCTTCAAAGGGATCACTGGAACCTCCAGACGGTGCCGAAGACCGCGGACGGAAAGAAGATCACACCCTCTGCTACCGGATTCGTGGCCTTGCCCCTGATCGGCCCCGGCGAATTCACGGTCGAACTGACAGTGGACGGCCGGAAATTCCGTACGCCGGCCACTGTCCTCTCGGATCCGCGCTTGCCGTTGACGGAGTCGGAACTTGCGGCCCAGCATGAAGCCCTGGCCGAGATCCTGGCTCTTTCCAAGAAAATGGGACTGGCGATAACCGCGGCGGCCAACATCCGGCGGCAGCTTGACACGCTCGCCCAGGATATCGAGAAAGAGGGGAGGAGTGAGCCGGCCCTGGAATCCGCCATCCGGGCCTTCACTGCCAAGTTCGGCTCCATCGAGGAGCAGGTCGTTCCCAAAGACCTCGTTTCCGTCTCGATGAGCCGGGAACAGGCTCTGCGTGGAGGTCCCCTCAATCAGCAGATCCTCAGGCTTGGCGCGTCGATCAGCGGGTTCCCCGCCGCTCCGACCAAAACGGAACTCTTCCAGCTCGATGAGATCAGACAGCAGGTGGAAAGCTTGGTCAGAGAGGTGAATCAGATCATCCAGGAGGATATCCCGTTCCTGAACGGGGTGCTCGAACAATACGGACAAAAAGCGTTGAAGGCGCCGGAGGAAGTCAAACTATAGCGCGCCGTGCCGGGACGCGTCTCCGCCGCCAATCATCGCCAGCATCTGCGAAACGCAGCACTGCTCTGCGGACGCCACCCCTTCATGACTCCCGGGGCTCGAAGGCCGGTCAGGGCCAGACGGCGAATTCAAGGGCCCGGATGAAATATTCCTGGAAATCGCGGTCCGAGGCCAGGGAAAGGTACCGGATCCTTCGAACGAGGGATTCGACTTCTTGACGTGCGTCCTTGGCAACAAGGAGAAGCCGGGCGCCGGCCAGCGACGAGTTCCCTATGAAAAGGACACGCTCCTCGTCCATTTGGGGCAGAAGGCCGAGCCGAATGCTGTTCCGGATATTGAGGTAGCTGCCGAAGGCGCCGGCGACAATAACCCCGTCCAGGTCCTCCACGGAGAGGCCGTTGGCTTTGAGCATCAGCCGGATGCCGCTCTTGATCGCGGCACAGGCGAGCTGGACCTGCCGGATATCATCCTGGGTCAGGACGATTCCCTCCGCCACCTGGAGCTTTTTCTCCGGATTCCGGATGGCTCCGCCGGAGGCGATTTCCCCTCGGGCGAGAAAGAGGGCGACGAGGTCGATGAGCCCGGTCCCGCAGACGCCCCGGGCCGGTGTATTGCCGATTGTCGAGGCCTGGATGGAGCCCGGGTCTTCGGCCCTGAAGATGGCTCCCGGGAGCGCCGGCATTCCACAGCTGATGTTCATGCCTTCAAAAGCCGGACCGGCGGCCGTGGATGTGGCCACCATTTCATCTCCGGCCTTGAGGACGATCTCGCCGTTGGTCCCGAGGTCCAGGAAAAGATAATTGCCCGGCCGGGCGGCCAGCCCCACCGCCAGGAGTCCGGAGGAGATATCCCCACCGACGAAACTCTTGATATTCGGCGCAAAATAGGCCTTCCCGTGGGGATGGATGTTTAGGCCGACCTCTCGGGCATTCAGGCCGGGAAGCCCGGAGAAAACGGCCTGGTAGGGGGCTGTTGCCAGGGAATCGACCGGAATTCCGAGGAGGAGATGGCTCATGGCGGTGTTCCCGGATATGACGACCTCATAGACGGAGGCGGGGGAAATCCGGTTGCGCACAAGAAGCCGGCGGGCCATCTGGTTGAGGTTTTCAAGGACCAGCTCCCTGAGCTCGGCCGCGTTCCCCGTTTCCGCCAAAGCGTAGCTGAGACGGGAGATCACATCGGCTCCCCGCTTGGATTGGCTGTTGAGGGCCGCTTCCATATCCAGAGTCCTTCCGGACTCGACGTCAACAAGCTCCATGACCAAGGTCGTCGTACCGACATCAACGGCCAGGCCGAAGTTCTCCCCGAGGGTATCGCCAGGTTCGACCGCGATGACCTCCGATTCTTCATGGACGGCCACGGTCACCTTTTGCCCGGCTTCTATCAGCCTGCGGCCGCTGCTCTTCAGGACCTCCACCGGTATTTTTAAGGATGCTGTCCCCAGGCCTGTGAGAAGCTGTTCAGACAGCGAATGAGGAGTGGAAATCTCCGCTTTAGGAAGCTCCAGGTAGTACTTCTTGACCGCCGGGTTGGGCGTCACTCCGGAGCGGGGGATCTGGGGGAGGATGGGGACGTTGGCCTGGGTTGAAGAGACGGGAACGTTGATCACGAGGTCTCCTTCGACCTCGTATTGGCAGGACAGACGGTGCCGGTCGCTCAGATCCTTCTCGCCGAGCCAGCACTTTTCCCTCTCTCCCGGATCGGCCCTGCGGCCGCTGACGATTTCTACAAAGCACTTCCCGCAGAGACCCCGTTTGTTGCAATAAAGGTTGAGCGGAACTCCCGCCTGCTGGAGTTTATCCGCCAGGATGTCCTTTTTTTCGGCCGTAATGGACTGGCCGTGAGAAGGGACCTTGATTGTGTAGGCCATCTTTCCACCGTTCTTCCCATAACAGGTTATCTTTTTCGGGTCATTTTGACAAGCGGGGGTCGCGGAGAGGTTTTTGACAAGAGGGAAGGCCGTATGTTAACTTCGCTCCCGGCTGATGCAAAGAGACCGCTATTATCTTCCGGGGTTGCTTTACACGGGAATCCTGGAAGTCCCGTTGCGGGGGATCCGGAAAAAGGTCCGGAACCTTGTCCTCAAGAACGACCTTTTTCCGCTCCTTGACCTCTGCTGCGGGCCAGGCACCCAGGCAGGACTCCTGCGCCGGCCGGGGAGCTGCCCCGTGGCGGCGGATATCAATATCAGGATGCTCAAATACGCCGCCGCTCTCCACCCGGGAGTTCATTTCGTCTGCGCGGACGCAGCCCGGACCCCGTTTCGCCCCCATGTCTTCCGGGGCATCGTCATTTCCTTCGCCCTTCATGAAAAAAGGACCGATTTTCGTCCTCGACTCCTGGCTGAGGCGAAAACCCTCCTTTCTCCGGGCGGCCGGATCCTCCTGGTCGATTTCGAAAGGCCTTGGGATGAGGCATCCAGGCGGGCCTATCACTATGTTTCCGTCATCGAACGCCTGGCCGGGACGAGCCATTTCCGGAACGGCCGTGACTTCTTCCGGAGGGGAGGACTGCGCGAACTGCTCCGGGAAAACGGCTTCCGGGAAGTGGAGCGGCAAAACATTGCCGCCGGAACCTGCGCCGTCGTCCTCGCCGTCCCCGAATGACGGGGTATTTCCCCTCGTTTGATGCCGGGGCGGTGGACATGGACGGGTGTTTTGAGTATATAGGAAGTTGGATTGCCCCGAGGAGGCCTCCATGCAGACGATTCCCTTGTTATTCCTTCACTTGACGGACAGCTATAAGAAGCCGGCCCTTCTTCACTACAAGAAGGACGGAGTTTACGTGGGCCTGACGACGGATGAGGTCAGGACGGAAGTCGAGCGCATCGCCCTGGGTTTAAGGGACCTCGGCGTTAGGCCGGGCGACAAGGTCGTCCTGCTGGCCGAGAACGGTCCCTGGTGGACCATGACCGATTACGCCATCCTGAGCCTCGGCGCGATAACGGTCCCCGTCTATACATCTCTGGTGCCGGAGCAGATCAAGTACATCATCAACGACTCGGATGCCAAGATCGTGATTGTATCTGACCGGAAGCTCTGGGAGAAAGCGGCCGCGGTAAAGAAAGACCTCTCCCAAGTCGTCCATTTCGTCTCTTTCGAAGCAGAGCCGGCGGAAGGCGTCCTGTCTCTCGAGAGGATCAAAGCCAAAGGCCAGGAATCCCGGAACTCCAGTCCCCGTCTCTTTGAGACGACGGCCCGGGCGGTCAAACCCGATGACGCGGCGTCGATCATCTACACGTCGGGGACAACGGGCATCCCCAAGGGGGTCATACTCACCCACGCTAATTTTGCGAGCAATGTCGAGTCGCTGGCCTCGATCATCCCCTTTAGCGAAAAGGACACCGACCTGTCCTTCCTCCCTCTCTCCCATGTCCTGGAGCGGCTTGGTACCTTCGCCTTCATGTCCCGCGGCGTCTCCATGGCCTATGCGGAAAGCATCGAGGCCGTGGCCCAAAACCTGCTCGAAGTGAAGCCGAGCATCATGATCAGCGTCCCCCGGCTCTTCGAAAAGATCTATGCCCGGGTCATGGACAATGTCCTGTCCGGATCGTCTCTCAAGAAAAGGATCTTCTTCTGGGCCCTAAAGGTCGGCAAAACCTACGGGGAACTGACGCTCCTGAAGAAGCCAATCCCGGGATCCCTCCGCCGGCGCCGCCGCATCGCCCACAAGCTGGTCTTCTCCAAGATCCTGGAGAAAACGGGCGGCCGGGTCCATTTCTTCGTTTCGGGAGGAGCGCCGCTGGCCAAGGATATCGCCGAATTTTTCTATGCCATTGGGGTCGTCGTCCTCGAAGGCTATGGGTTGACCGAATCCTCCCCGGTGATTGCCTGCAACACATTCGCTAATCTCAGGTTCGGGACGGTGGGAAAGCCCATCCCCGGCGTCGAAGTAAAAATAGCTCCGGACGGCGAGATCCTGGCCAGAGGGCCGAATATCATGAAGGGCTATTATAAAAAGGAGGAGGAGACGCGGGAGACTTTGGAGGGAGGCTGGCTTCACACGGGCGACATCGGCCATCTCGACACGGAGGGATTCCTGGTCATCACCGACCGGAAGAAGGACCTCATAGTGACATCGGGAGGGAAGAACGTGGCGCCCCAGCCGATCGAAAACATGCTCAAGCAGAATCCCTTTATCGCCAATGCCGTGGTCATCGGCGGAAGCCGGAAGTTTATCGCCGCCTTGCTCGTCCCCAACTTCGAAAAACTCGAGGAATACGCCAAGGCCAGAGGAGTGGGCTACGTCAACCGGAAAGACCTGATCCAGAACGAAGCGGTGGTCCGCTTCCTGCTCGAAGAGGTGGACCGGACAACCCCGAACCTCGCCCCCTACGAGAAGGTCAAGAAGATCGCCCTCCTCGAGAGGGATTTCGAGATCGAACAGGGCGAGATAACCCCGACCCTCAAGGTTAAGCGGAATATCGTGGAAGAAAAATACAAAGAGCTGATCGATTCCCTCTATCGGGATTAGAAAGAAGGCCGGCCAAGCGTGAGGCCGGCAGAGGAATCACAAGTCTTTGCCGGGCCAGGCGTCGCCCGAAGGCCGGTTGACAGGCAAGCCCGGGAGATCAGGACGGTCAGAACGGCATAAAGGAGAGGGGCCGGTTCGCGTCCGTCGTCCTCACCCTTTCCAGGACCCTCAGGAAGGACCCCGAAACAAGGTTGGCCAGGTCTTCGTTCTCATACTTGGCCTTGAGCATCTCTCCGATGAGGCCGACCATCTGCTGTTTTCCCGCCTGGCTCCAGAGGCAGTTCTCGGTGACGATGGACAGGGTTTCCGCCCCGAGGGCCGTCTTGGCCTCGTCGAGTCTCTTGAAGTAGGCCGCGGGGTTTTCGTCCTTGCCCAGGACCAAACCTAGCGACGATTTCGTCTTTTTAATGAGTCCGATGACATCATTATCAGGCAGGCTGTCGACGACCACAAACAGGGGCTTGCCGGAGCTCTCCAGAAGAGCCTTGTTCCGGGCCGGCTCGAGCCCGGAGACGACGAGAAGAAGGTTGGCCTTCCCGGCGGCCTCCACGATCTTTTTCCCTTCTTCGCTGAGACCCGTATCACCGAACAAGAATCCCGGCTGATCGAGGAAGACGAAAGCCGCTCCCTGCTTGGAAAAGACGTCCGCCCAACGCAGATCGTCGCGAAAAGAAGCGATTCCCTTGAGCCCGACCAGGACCGTCGTTTTGGCGGGCTGCTGGCTTCCTCCCATCCTGCGGCCTCCCATCATCATCTGGGACGTTCCGCCGTAGACGGAAAGTCCCTGGCTCTCCCTGATCTTCTCCAGCCCGGCCAGAAGGTTGTTCATCACGTCAAGCCTCAAGGCATCTCCGGCGGCTCCTTCCTTCTCGGGGACAGCAGCCAGCTGGAAATCCACGTCGGGATCCTGGACGTCCTTGTGCGCCGCGACGACCTTGTCGAGGGGAGGGACTTCATGATTGAGGATGGTCAGATAGCGCCAATAATAGGTCTCCCTCCGCTGGGGAATGGTCGGGATCGCCGGCTCCTGGGCGAGCACCTCGACCGCCGCCGCGACCGCGTCACCGGCCGCCTTCAGGATCTCCGGCTTGATCATGTCGATGACGTCTCCGACTCGGTTGGTGCGGAAATGGGGGCCGTCGGTCGCGACAAAAAACGCCGGGACACCGCTCGACAGGAAATAGGTATGATCGGAGCCGCCCGGGCCGCCGCGGCCGGGATTGATGTTGGCCATCAGGTCTTTGGGCAGCCGGGCTTTGAGGAGCTCCCAGATCTCGGGCCCGTAATAGGCGCCCCTGAAATTGACCCGGCCGGTCCCGTGACCCTCCATGTCCAGGTTGATATATGTCGCCGTCTTCTCCAGCGGATAGAGAGGGTTCTCGGTATAGTATTTGGAGCCCAGGAGTCCCTCTTCCTCAGCCGCCCAGAGGGCAAAGACGACCGTTCGCTTGGGCCTGAGCCGGTTGAGCTTCATCACCCGGGCGACTTCCATGACCACAGCCGTCCCCGAGGCGTTGTCGTCCGCTCCGTTGAGGACGTCGCCCGTCATGTCGATCCCCAGGTGGTCCATGTGGGCGCCCAGAATGATGTATTCGTTCTTGAGAACCTTGTCGGTTCCGGAGATCTTGGCCAGGACGTTTTGGGTCGGCCTCTTCTCGTCATAGGTGATGTCCAAATTGACAAACGACCGGACGCCCGTATCGAAGGACTGCGGCTTCGAGGTGGATTCGATCTGCTGGAAAAGATAGCGGAGCTCCGTTTGCAGGTGTTTGAAGACGAAATCGACGATCTTGCTTTCCAGGCTGACGATCACGAAGTCCGGCTTGTAAGCCTCCTTCTTGAGGCCTCCCCGGAAGCCGCCGAAAAAGCCCGTGGTCTGGCTTTCGCTCCGGAAGGTCAGAACACCGCGGGCGCCGTGCTCCTGCGCCGCTTTGATCCGGTTCGGGAACTGGGCTTCCTCCGTCAGCTTGTCTTCGAGGTTCTTGGGGGTATCGGTCGAGAAAAGCACAAGCTTATCTTTGACGTCCGCCCCTGAATAGTCGTCATATTCCTTCTGGGGGGCAGAGATGCCGTAGCCGACGAAGACGATGTCGGCGGCAAAATGGCCCGACCCGGAATACCGCTGCTGTCTCCAGTCCTCGCCATAGACGAACTCGCGCTTCTTGCCGAAGGCCAGGATCTCCAGCGCCGCGCCCTTTTCGGGCTCGTTATACTCGATCGTCAGGTCCTGGTAGAAACTCCCGTTGGAGCCAGCCGGTTCGAGCCCCCACTCTCTGAGCTTCGAGACGATGTACTCCGCCCCCATCCGGCCGCCGAGCTCGCCGCTCTTTCGTCCGAGCATGGTGTCTGCGGCCAGCGCCTGGACATAGCTCCACGCGGCCTTGCCGTCAAACGAGGCTTTCTTATCCTTGGTTTGGGCGGGACCCGGAGAAAAAAAGACAAATAAGCTCAGAAACGCTGCGACGACTGATCTCCAAATCATGATAGCCTCCTGCGCTAATCGCGAAGTTCAGATCATACTCCAAAACAGAAAGGATTCAAAAGTTCCTGAGGGTTCAGCGGCCGGAAATCCGGTGCCCGGACCCTATGAGGACCCCGGCCGCCTTCGCCGCCATGTCCTCTTTGACCAATAGGTAATCCGTGTCATAAGTGGAGATCGCAAAGATATTGATCCCGGCTTCGGCCAACGGGCCGGCCAGAGAGGCCAGGATTCCGGTCAGAGAGAGGTCGAGAGGCCCCTCGACTTTGAACGAGCGCCAGCCCCGTTCGGTTTTTATATCATCCGGCACATCCGCCTCAGCACAGACAATCGACAACTCATCGCCCGTCCGCGTGATTGAGACTAGGACGCCGCGGTTTGCCCAATCCGGGACGGCCGCCTCCGGGCCCAGCCGGCAGATCATTAATCTCCCAGGCAGGAGCGTCAAATTTTGGCCCATAGCCAAACTCCTTATCAGACGGCTTATTTCAATATCAGAAGCCAGCCTTTGCCGGGCTCGACGGGCACCGGTTCATCGGGAGCAAAGGTCGCCTCCGGCTGGAAATCGGCGATCCCGGGAGCATGGAGACGGGCCTTCAATCTGTCCAGGCCGAACGCTTCCCAGTCGAGCTTCAGCCGGCACCTGACAGGATCGGCCGCCCAACTCGCCACAGAAATCAGGGCCGTTCCTTTCTTCACGTAAGCCGTAGCCAGCACATCCGGTTGATCGGTCCTGACCGGACATTCGGCCGACCAGTAGCCGATCATCCGCGCTTCTTCGATCCCGAACTCATCCCAGACTTTCCAGATCCGGGCCGGGTCTTGACCCGACCACGGGAGACGGTTGGTCATCCCGTAAATCATTCCCCGCCAAGGATTCCCGCCATCCTGGAGCATTTCTCCCAGAAGTCCGAAGGGGATCCCCGAGATTTCCACCAGCCAATAGTCCGGCGCCGAATTATAATCGAAGTATTCGCCGAACCAGAGGCGGTTGAGGAAGGGAAAGTGCTCGAGGTAGAGGTTGGCGCTCGAAGCGAACCCGTCTCTCGGATTGTACTGGTTGGCCGAATGGAGGTCGATGAGAGCCCCCGGACGGCCGCGGTCCAATATCTTCCTGACCCGCTTCATGGTCGTCCGGTCGAAAGCGACATCGTCGATGTAGAGCCCGTCGATCCCGATGTTCTTGACAAGCCAGTCCAGGCCCTCGAGATAATAATTGTGCCAGCGGGACATCCCGCTGTTGATGATGGCCGCGTCCTCGAGCTCGGGAACGAACCAGGCCGCGATGTAATCGGAAACCAGATGCTCCTGGAGCCAGGAGAAGCCGCCACCGGGGCCGCGTGAGAAGATCTCGTCCCCCAGGCTGCGCAGGGCGAAGAGCTCGACACAGTGGTTCGTGAGCTCCCGGATGGTGTTATAGATCTTGACCTTCAGGCCGCGGGCATGCGCCTCATCGATGTACTTTTTCATCTCGGCCGGACGAAGGAACGGATAATTTATATAGGGATTGATCGCGTTGGCGTGGTGGACGTTGATCGTGTTGGCGCCTGTCTTGGCCACTTCCTCAATGGGCTTAAAGGCATGGAAGAAGCGGGTCGCGAAATGAGATTTCGCATCGATCGGCTTGAAGGGCGTCAGCAGCAGGTTGAAATTGAAGTGGAGCCCTTCGCCGGCCTTGATCCGGCGGGGGCCGCTGAAGGCCGCTACGATGACCGGGCCCGCACCCTTCTCTCTGAGCACGCATCCGCCCTTGCCCTCGTTCCACCAGGACGGCGGCAGGTTGAGCGGTTTGGAGAGATAGAAATTAGTGTTGAGGGGCCGGGAGTAGTTTTCGTCCCGCAGGCTGACCTGGAGGCCGGCGTTGACATCGCCGATCCAGAGGGCGTCCTGATTCTTCATCTGGTCCCAGGCCCATTCGAACTGCGGGGGCCGCAGCCCGCCCTTAAACCCGAGGCCCATCATATACCTGGCGGCTTCCGGGACGAGAGGGATTTCCAGGCGGATATCATCGACCTCGACAGCCGAATCCGCTGTAAGACCGACCTTGAACTCGAGGAATCCTTCAAATTCCAGGCGGCCCCGGCAGGAAAGAGCCAACGGCCCGGCTTGGCTCCGGGCTTCCCAGTCGACGGCGCCGGGAGCCTGGTTGACAAACCGGGGCCCGTCTCCTTTCCATTCTAAGGCGGCTTCGCCTTTCGGGATGACTATAAGCGTGATCGGAGACGCTAAAAGCCGGCGGGCGTCAGGGCGAAGCCCGGTCACGTCGGGCGAAAAAAAGCTGGCGATTGCCGCGGGGAGGCCGTCCCGGCCAATGTCCACCGACCTGCCCAGGCAGGAGACGGTCCGTCCGTTGACCTTAAGCGGCGAATAGGGCGGGACGATCTCATCATCAAAAGCGATCCTCGAGTCGAGCCAGCGGAGCCGCGACATCCGCCAGGGTTCGGAATCGCCGGCGTCAGCAAGGACGCCGTCACGGACATTGATAACAAGACCGATCCGACTCGGGGGCAGGCCTCTTGGCGTGACAACGACCTCACCCTTGTATTCTCCGGGAGGGAGATCCCGGGGAATCCGGAAGCCGCACCAGAGCGGCTGGACCTTGCCCATCGGAACGGTGCAGGTCTTCTTGAATTCCTTCCCGTCCCAGTTGACCCCGCGGGTGTTGAAGGAGTGAGCTCCCGAAGAGGGGACAGCGGCCGGCCGCCGGCCCGGAGAGGACAGGGCCTGCTTCAAGTCGCTGAACCTGACATCCAGATCGTCGATCGAGGCGCGGGCGGCGAAGACCCCGATCTGGAAAGCATAAAATTCTCCGCGCATCGCCTCCCCGACGAAGCGGCTTTTCGGTCCGCTTTGAATCCAGCGCAGGGGAAGGTCGTCCGCCATCCGGACGGGAAGGCGGCGGTCTTCGGGAAAAATCAGGTAGCGGGCTTCCGGATACGTGGCCAAGAGGTCTGCCGTTTCCTCGGCCGTGGCGATAATCTCCATGGGGAAAAAACTATTCCGATCATCGATAGACTGAACCTCGAGAACCTCGGCTGGGACCAGGCCCGGCATTTCCTCAGCCGGCAGCTGGAAGGGGACGAGCCCGAACTTCTGAAGCCACTCCGGGTCGGCCTCGAGCTCCGGTTCCGGATAGACGACCGTCGGGTAGTTCGATCGGCCCTTCATCACGTTGGGCAGATAATAAACAAAATAATCGCCCGGAACCGTCGCCGGCTCAAAGACAAAATCCCCGATTTCCCGGTTGACGGCCAGCGGACAGATATTCCGGATCTCAGACCCGGTCGCGGCATCGACGAAAACGACCTTTTTCTTCTCCGGGTTGAGATCGCGCCGCCGCCAGGGAATATGAACCCGGACGGCACCTGCCCGGCTCGAGACTCGGACCACGACACGGTGGTTCCCGTAGTGGCCGGAGTCCCATGTCCCCGTGCCGTACCGGAGCGGGGCCTGAGGAGAATGCCCGGCCGATAAAAACAATCCCGAAAACAGTGCGCAAGAAACCGCCCTCAAGAGCAATCCGGGAAAACGCATTTTCGCCTCCGCTCCCTATTTTATCCATAAAACAGGTTGGAATTCGACAAAATAATCGGGAGAAAGACAATGGTTAATGGGCGTAAGTGGAGATCTTTTGGACTGGCTGGGCTCTTGCTGGGGGGAATCGTAGCTGTCTTGGCGTCTTTCCTCGTAAGGAGCCGCAAATCGCGCCAGCGTATTTTTTATTAGCCCGCCCCGGCCGCATACCAACTCACCCGTCGGGAAGGGGGGGGAGGTGTGCCAAATTGCCCATCCCTGAAAAAAAGGTATAATGGAAGGCTATCAAAAACTGGATCGATCGGAGGTCATTCCATGTCCGGCCAAACCTTAAAAGCCTATCCCGCAATAGGCCGCCTGACCGCGGCGGCCGTTTGCTTGTTCGCCGTCTGGTGCCTGCCCCTTGGGGCTTTTTCCTGTCCGTATGGACCATCAGCCTGGGTCCCGGCCGACACGTCTGACCTCTGGTACGTCATCAAGATCGCCGGTCAGCCGGCGGGCTATATCCATGAGGAGACGATACCACATGAGAAAGGCCTGACCACGAATTCGGAGATGCTCGTCGTGCTCAACCGGCTGGGCAGCCGGGTCGAAATCGGCTTTGTCTCTGCTTCGGAGGAGACACCGGAGGGGCTCCTGCGGCGTGTCCGCTACGAGATGACAGCCTCCGACCAGTCGACCAAGTCGGAAGCCGCTATTTCTGAAGGGAAGATAGAAATCCGGAACGAATCGGGTGGAAAAACCTACACCAGCGCTCTAAACTACACAGGGGAGTTGTACGGCCCCGAGGGCATCCGCCGCCTCACCGCCGCCGGGCTCAGGAACCCCGGAGACAAGATCACGGTTCAGACATATGTGGCCGAGGCGTCCTTGATCGGAAAGATGACCCGCACGGTTCTTACCCGGGAGCCTCTCCGGATCGGGCCCCGTGAAGTGGCGGCTCTCAAAGTGGAAGAAATCCTCGAGGGCCTGCCGATCAAGCGGACGGGCTGGCTGGACGAACAGGGGAACCTCCTCAGGCAGGACGAGCCGGGGCCGTTTGGAATGATCGAAGTCTGGCGGGCCGATAAATCCGCCGCGCTCGCCGCCGCGGCGGGCGGAGAGCTTCCCCAGGAAGTCTATCAGAGCTCGATCGTTAAAACCAACATCCGTCTTCCCCGGGCGCTGCCCATCGACTATCTGAAGCTCAAATTGACCCACCGCCGCCCGGACCTGGGCTGGCCGGACCTCCAAATGGCGGGCCAGAAAGTCCTCTCCCAATCGGAAAACGAGGTCATCCTCGAGAGCCGCCGCCCCAAGGCTCCGCTGGGAGAGAGTTTCCCGGTCGCCAAGACGGAAAGCAACCGCGAATATCTCGAACCCAACGCTTTCATCCAGACGGACGACACCGAAATCCTCCGGCTGTCACAAGGAATTATCGGCCCCGAAAAGGACGCCTTTCGGGCCGCGCTGAAGCTCGAACGATGGGTCGCCGAGAACATGAAATTTGACTTGGGCATCGTTTTCGCCCCTGCCACTGAGATCATCCGCAACCGCCGTGGGACCTGCGTGGGATATGCCACCCTGCTGGCCACCCTGGCCCGGGCCGCGGGCATCCCGTCCCGCATCGTCATGGGCTATGTCTATGCGCTCGGAATGTTCGGAGGCCATGCTTGGGCTGAAGTCAGACTCGGAGAGGAGTGGGTGCCTCTGGATGCCGCCATCGTCAACGAGGGTGTCGCCGATGCGTCCCGGATCGCCGTGGCTGCCTCTTCGCTGGCCGAAGGCATAGGAGAGATCAGCCTCGGCGGGGCGCAGCAGATCTTCGGCCAGGTCGGGATCGCGATATTGGAGTTCGAAACGGGAGGAAAGACCTACTCTGTTCCCCCGGGGGATAAGCCGTTTTCGATCACGGGAGAGCGTTATGAAAACCCCTGGCTGGGCATCCGCCTGGAGAAACCGGCCGGTTTCGAGTTCGTCAAGACCGACGCCGTATGGCCGGACCGCACGGTCGTCGGACTCGACGGTCCGGGAGGCCTGTCGGTCGTCCTGGAACAGGATGAGCTCCTTCCTTGGGAAGAGCCGGAGAAGGCCTTGTGGGAAAGGCTGGAAAAACTGGTGCCGGGAGGAAAAAAGGGGCGGCTTGAAACCAGGAAGAAGGCATGGCCTTGCCTCGATTCCGCTGACGGTCAAAGATCGGCCGCGGCCGTTGCCCGGGGCCTCGAGGCCTGGATTATCAGGGCCGAAGGGAAAGACGCCTCAAAAATCCTCCGCGAAGTTGCCCGGCTTCTTGAACTGAGCGGACAATAATCCGGACCCGTCGATTCAAACCCGGTTTGACGGTCACTGCCCCCATTCCTTGGGACACCTGACCTTTTTTGGCGACATGGCGGGCCTGTCTTTTGTCTGGGGACTTGGGGAGCGGGATGGCATAAAAATTGCTTTAATATAAGCAGGATGACAGGCATGTCCGGATCCAGCCAAGGAGCCAAGGAGATGAAAAAAGTCCGACTTTCCCGGGTCGCGCTTATGATGATCCTGGCTTTTGGCCAACCGGCTCTGGCCGGAGACCGCTTTCAGGCTTCCTTGAACTTCCTGATGGGTTACCCCCAAAATGACTTCAGGCAAAACGTCGACCGGACTTTCTACGGAATGTCGGGCGAATTCTTCTACAATCTGCCCAGATCTCCGTTGTCGATCGGAGTCAGCCTGGAATATCTCAATTACGGGAGCGAGACGCGGATAGAGCCATTCAGCCCCGACATCCCGGATGTGCTGGTCGATGTCACCACCCGGAACAGCATTTTTTCGTCGGCGGCCGTTCTCCGTCTTTCGCCCGTCACGGGATTTTTCCGGCCCTATGTGGAAGCTTTCATGGGGTTTAATTATCTTTTCACCTACACGTCCGTCAACGACGACGGCGACTGGTCGGAAGATATCGCCACCACGACCAATCTCGACGACTGGGGTTTCACCTTCGGGGCAGGGGCGGGAGCCCTGTTCCGGACTTTGGACATCCGCAGCCAGGGGGGACTGTCCCTGTTTTCGCTCTTTATCGAGATCGGCGTGCGCTACTGTGAGGGGGGGACTGCGGTGTACCTCAGGGAAGGTTCGATGCACCGGGACCATGGGGCCCACGGACACGAGCCCATGATATCCGACACGGACCTGCTGAAGACCCAGCTGGGGATAGTCTTCCGCTTCTAAAAAGCCGCGCCTTTCCGGGACAAGTCTCAGTCCCGGTTTTTCCGGCTTTTCCCAATCTTGTCGTTGGGCCGGAAGCGCCTGGCCGACCAGGAAGCGGTTTACCTGCCGCGCGAGTTTTGGTAAGGTGAGGTAAAGGAGAGAATACCATGGTCAGAAATGAAGGAGAGCGATTGCGCCGGGTAGTGGTCTGTGCCCCCAGGAGCGAATATTTCCAGGTCAAGAACCCGGAGTCGCACAACATCGGAGAGGCGGCCGAGCGGGGGAAAGCGATCGCCCAGCACCGGAGGCTGCGGGCTGTCTTGCGCGGTTCCGGGTCCCGGGTGATCAACCTCCGGGAGATGGCCGGCCATCCCAACTCAGTTTTTGCCAGGGACGCGGGGCTCGTGACTCCGGATGGATACATCAAGCTGAGGATGGGACTGAAAACACGAAGAGGGGAGGAAGGATGGATGGCCTCGGCCCTGGATTCTCTGGGCGTCCCCTGCGCGGGCAAGATCGAGAAGCCGGGAACGATCGAAGGAGGGGACGTAATCTTGGCGGGGGAAGTCGCGTTTGTCGGTCTCTCCGAGAGGACGAACCGGAGCGGCGTCCGCCAGCTCTCCCGGTTTCTGGCCAGGATGGGCATTGAGGTCAGGACGCTATCGCTGCCGCTGCCGCATCTCCACATCGGGGGGGCGATGAGCGTCGTCGGACCCCGGACTGTGGTCTGTTGCCGCCGCATCTTCCCCCGCGGTTTCCTCGAAGGATACGAGGTGGTCGAGATACCCTGTCCGGAGGACGCGAGCGCGAACGTCATCTCTCTGGGAGGAAGGAGCGTCATCGTGGAAAAGGGATGCCCGGGCACGGCGCAGGCGCTCCGCAGAGCGGGCTACAACGTCCACCTCATCGACCTCTCGGAGTTCGTCAAGGGCAGGGGAGGACCGACCTGCCTGATCATGCCCGTGGAGCGCACGGAGGCCGCAAATAAGCGGGAATAACCGGCCACGCTGCGAATAAAAATGGCCCGGCGGTGTGCGGCCGGCCGACTCTGCCTCTTAGACCGATGAGAGCAGAAAAGCAAGGGAAGGGAAGGGGACGGAGAGAGAAATGATCAGACCCGAAAATCGAACTCGCTTCAGGCCTGCCTTAGTTTTTTTCGGAATAGCCTTAATTAATTTAATATCAATATCTTATGCCCAAGAATACGGCTATCTCTTAGCCGCGGACACCAGGGCCACGGTCTGGTGGGCGGAGGGCGCCTATAAGGTGATGAAGGACGCCCCTCCCCCTAGGACAACCTCGCCGGAAATCCGGCTTCACTGCGCCCGCAATGAGTATGAGCCTTTCATCCTGATTTTGCGCCCGAAGCAGAGGATGGACGGTGTCCGGGTGGAGATGAATCCGTTTGCGGGCCCGAAGGACGCCGCAAATCCCAACCTCGAAGTCTCCCTTTGCCGGGTCGAGTATGTCCTGGTCACTGTTCCCACCGACGAATTCGGAAAGACCGGGGATTGGCCGGACCCGCTCCCTCCATACGATGCCCCGGTGGCCGCCGCTCCGGGCGAAAACCAGTCGTTCTGGGTCACCGTTTATGTCCCGGCTGAAGCTTCCGCCGGAGAATACCGGAGTTCGATCAGGATATCTACAGGGGACTGGAAACAGGAGATCCCCGTCGTTGCCGACATCTGGGATTTTGCCCTGCCCAACGCCTCTTCCATCCGGTCGTCGTTCGGATTGCCTATAGAAGACATCAAGCGCTACCACAACCTCGAAACCCGGGAGGAAATTGAGCAGGTCACCGACCTCTATTATCAGAACTTTCGGGACCACCGTCTGGCGCCCACATCACCTCTCGAACTTTACCCCATGCGGATTAAGATCAACGGCCTGCACTGGACAGGAGGCGAATTCATCGACGACCGCCCCTACGCCGGCCGGCGGGCTCTCCAGATCGTTGATGCCTCGGTCTCGGCCGCCAAAGAAGCCGCTTACCAGGGGCGAATCCCCGTGGAACCGGACGTTCCCTATACCTTGAACTGGCACGCCAGGACGGCCGAGGAAAAGCAACGCTATACGGTTCTCATCGAGTGTTTCAGCGCCGAGGGCGAACCCCTGCCGCCGCTCAATGTCCTGAAGGTCTTTGAGGGAAGCCTGGAATGGAAGCCGGAAGTTCTAGAAATCAAGGGATTCCCCGCTGAAGCAAATACAGTGGGCTTCCGCTTTTTCCCCACATTCCGGGACGAAGTCGGTTCTTTCACCGGCACGGCCTGCTTCGACGACATCGTCTTCCGAAGGGCGGGCGACAGCCGCAACCTCCTCGCAGGAGGGGACATGGAAACGGACCTGGATACCATGTCCGTCGAGGTGGATTTCAGCGAATTCGACCGGGGAGCCTACCGCTATCTGGACGAATTCGGTTTTAACGCCTTCAACCTCAGCCTGCAGGGGCTGGGCACAGGGTCTTTTTACAGCCAACAAAGGGGGGTCTTCGGCGGATTCCGGCAAGGCACGCCGGAGTATGAAAGGCTGCTCAGCCAATATCTGCGCCTGGTCGAAAACCACCTCGAGGAGAAAGGCTGGTTGGGGAAGGAATACATCTATTGGTTCGATGAGCCCGACCCCGAGAACTACGCTTTCGTCCGGGAAGGCATGACGGCCATTCGCCGGGCGGCGCCCCGCCTGACCCGCTTCATCACCGAGCATAGGCCCGGACCGGACATCATGGATGTCAGTGAGATCAGCTGCACGATCTTCCACCGGGTCGATCCGGCCGTGGTGGCCGAGCTCAGTCCCAGGGGGAGGGAATTCTGGTCCTATCTTTGCACGGCGCCCAAGGGTCCTTGGGTCACCCTGTTCATCGACCATCCCGCCGTCAACCTGCGCCTCTGGCTTTGGATGGCCTATCAATATGGGCTCAAAGGCATCCTGGTCTGGCGGGCCAACTACTGGTCGAGCCCGACGGTCTTCCCCCCTGACATTATCCAGAACCCCTGGCAGGACCCGATGTCCTATACCGTAGGCTACGGGACACCTTACGGTCAGGTGAATTACTGGGGAAATGGCGACGGCCGCTTTCTCTATCCCCCGAACCGGGACCCCAACAGGGACCGCACTAAGTATCTCTGCGGCCCTGTCAACTCAGTGCGCTGGGAGATCCTTAGAGAGGGAGTTGAAGACTATGAATACTTTCGGCTGCTTGAGAGGGCCGTCCGGGAGGCGCCCCCGGCCAAGGAGAAATTGGCCAGAAAAGGCCGGGCGCTCCTCAACCTGCCGGCGGCCGTCTTCCGGAACGGCCAGGAATTCGCCAAGGACCCGAGGGCCCTCCTCGATCATCGCCATCGGATAGGGGAGACGCTGCAGGGCCTGCTGGCGGGGAAAGGAAGGCCATGATGGACGCCCTGGACGAGAAGATCGCCGCCCTGGGAACCAGGAGGAGTTATCGAAAAGACGCCTTCCTTTTCCTGGCTCAGGAAGAGGCGCGAGGATTTTTCTACGTCATCGCTGGCGAGGTCCGCATCTTCCGGATGGACGCTTCAGGCCGCGAGGTCGAGATCGTCCGCCTCCGGCCGGGGGATTTTTTCGGTGAGGCGGTCGCCCTCGTCGCGGGCAGATTCCCGGCCTTCGCCCGGGCGGCCAAAGACGCGGAGGTGCTTTTCTTCGAGCGGCCTGCGGTGCTGAAGAGTATCAGGGCAAACCCTGCCCTGGCCGAATTCTTCCTTGTCCTCCTGGCCAACAAGTGCATCCTGCTCAACGAACGGATTGAAACTCTCAACCTGCGCACCGTCAGACAGAGGCTCGCTCAGTATCTTTTGGCCCGATGCTTCGCAGAACCGGCCTGCGATATCCAACTGCCCGTCAAGAAATCCGAACTGGCCAAGCACCTGGGCACCATCAGCGAGACTCTCTCCCGGACCTTCCGGAGGATGGAGAAGGACGGCCTGATCCGAGTCAAAGGCGGAAACATCCGGGTTTTGGACCGCCAAAAACTCAGCCAAGAATTGGCTTAATTTCTTATTTTTGACTTAAGTCAAGGAAAAATAATCCGCCATCGGCTATCCTGAATCTCTGGATCATCAAGGAGATTAAACCATGAAAAGAAAAATCATTGAGATCGAAAGGGACCTCTGCGACGGCTGCGGCCTTTGCACGACGGCCTGCGCCGAAGGCGCTCTGGCCCTGGACGAAGAGAATAAAGCCGTTCTGGTCAGGGAGATATTTTGCGACGGAATGGGCGCCTGCCTCGATGTCTGTCCAACCGGCGCGCTCGAAATCGTGGAGAGGGAAGGGGAGGACTATGACTCCGCGGCAGCCTACGAGCACGTCCTGACAACGAGGGGGAAGGAGGCGGCCAGGCACGTGCACGGCATCGGAGAAACCGGCACTCCCGCCGGATCCGAAGCGGCGGCGGCTCGGAAGAGGATCCCCCTCATGGGGAGCTGTCCCGGAAGCGCCGCCTGCGAGCTCCCGGGGGAGAGCGAGGGAGGGAAGCGACGGGCTGTCTCGGGAGCGTCCGAACTCAGGCAGTGGCCGATCCAGCTTCATCTCGTTTCTCCTCTTGCGCCCTATTTTAAGGGAAGCGACCTGCTCATCGCGGCCGACTGCACGGCTTTTGCCCTGGGAAGCTTCCATCCCGACCTTCTCCAGGGGAAAAAGCTCGTCATCGCCTGTCCCAAGCTGGACGAAACCGAGGGATATGTCGAGAAGCTGGCCGAGCTCATCAAGCAGAACCACCTTCGCTCGTTGACCGTGGCCATTATGACGGTGCCCTGCTGCTCCGGCCTATACCGGCTGGTCGAACAGGCGGTCGAGCTGAGCGGGGTGGAGATCGCCCTCCAAAAAAGAGTCGTTCACATGGACGGGCAGCTGGTTGCCTGACCGGAGGCGGAAACGGCCTATTCTACATTATTCCTATAGGATTTATCGGATTTTTTCCTCTTCCAATAAAGGAAGGCGGGCACTCCGGCCAGGATGATCAGCAGGCCGAGGAGCGATTCGCGCGGCTGGGAATAGAGGCTGTTCCCGAAAACCGCGAGGTTGATGACGATAAAAACCAGGGGAACCACCGGGTATCCCCAGGCATGGTAAGGCCTGGGCACGTCCGGTTTGCGCAGCCTCAGGACCAGGACGGCGGCCCCGGTGGCCGCGAAGAACAGGACGAGGGCGAAAACCACATATTCATAAAGGGTCTGGTATGTCCCCGAAAGGCAGAGCAAGGAAGACCAAACCCCTTGCCAGATGATCGCCCGGCCGGGTACACGGAAACGAGGGTGGATGACGCTCAGGCTGCGGAAGAACAGTCCCGACTCCGCCATGGCATAATAAACCCTGGGCCCGTAGAGAATGGTTGCGGCCAGACAGCCGAAAGTGGAGATGGTGATCGCCGCGGCGACAAGCCCGGCCGCCCGCGGCCCGAACAGGGAAGTCGCGGCCAGCTCACCGATCCGGGCGACCCCGCTCATCTTTTCAAGAGGCAGAGCCGCCAGATACACGCTGTTCATCAGCAGGTAGACGATGACGACTCCCGCCGTGCCCAGGAGGAGGCTCATCGGGATCGTCTTCTCGGGCTTCCTGACCTCGCCCGCCGCACAATTGACGGAGTACCACCCGTCATAGGTCCAGAGCACGGCCAGGAGGGCCAGCCCGAATGACTTGACCTCAAAGGCCCCTCCGGTCCGGAAAAAATGGCTCCAGTTGTCCATCCCCGATTTACGACCGATGACCCAGCCCAAGATAACCAGTGCACCGATACTGGCCACGCGCAGGAAAACCGAAAGGTTCTGAACCAGGATTCCGCTTTTCAAACCGAAATAATTGATCCCGGAGAGGAGAACGATCGCCCCAACGGCCACCAACTGTCCCACGGAAAGCGAATAGGGGAGGCCGGCGATTTCAGTCCGGAAGAATACAGCCTGATTGGAAAGTGAGGGGAAAAAGAATCCCAGGAATTCGGACAACCCGACCCCCAGGGCGGCGATCCCCCCGCAGCCGATCACCCAGAAGAAGGTCCAGCCGAACAGAAAACCCGACCAATCCCCGTAGGCTTCCTTCAGATAGATAAACTGCCCTCCGGCACTCGGGTACATCGCCGCCAGCTCCCCGAAGGACAGCGCTCCCGTAAGGGTGATCAGGCCGCCGAGGACCCAGGCCAGCATGACCAGCCAGGGAGAAGGAACAAAGCCGATGATAAAACCGGTGGTCATGAAGATCCCTGTTCCGATCACACCTCCCATCACCAGGAAGGCCGAATCCAGAAGCCCCATCTCCCGCCGAAATCCTGAACTGTCTTTTTTCCCGTTTTCCATCGGCCCCCGATTATAAGAGAATGCTTCCGGAACATCAAACACATTTCCTTCGCCCTGGACAGTCCGTTCGGACCGAAACCCGCCTTCCTCCTTAGAAAACCCTATCTGAAGTATCCATTTTATTTATTATCAATACCCTATGCGAATGTCGGCATGCCGACATTGGCCAGCCTACTGGCCAAGCCGTAACCGCTTCCGAATAGCTCAACCCCAAAACCATCGCCCCCTCCCGACGCCTCCTCCGACCACCTCGTCTATTCGCTCCCGTGCTGTATCCCCCGCGTATTCTCGACCGGTTTTTATTCCTTGATTTTTTCTTTTCTATCCATTATTCTAAACACCTTCGAGAGTTCGAGCCGTGGAGAAAAACACTTGATAATCGCGATCACCAACCAAAAAGGCGGAGTGGGGAAGACCACGACTTCCCTCAATGTCTCCGCCGCCCTGGCTCTGCTCGGCTTCCGCGTTCTTCTCGTCGATACTGATCCCCAGGCTCATAGCACACTCTCCGTCCTCAATGACCCCAGCCAGCATCCCAAGTCCCTTTATGATATCCTGATGCATCCCGATGACCGCCTGGAAAGCATCATTACTCAAGCGACCATTCCCGGCCTCGACATCGCGGTCTCCAAGATCTCCATGGCCAAACTCGAGCCCTCGCTTCTTGGGGAAATCGATGGCCATTACCGCCTCAAGGACGTGATCGAGTCCGTCCGTTCCAAGTATGATCACATCGTCATCGATACTCCGCCCACACTTGGCCTGATCACGCTCAACTCCCTGGTCGCCGCCACCCATATCCTGATTCCCATTCAGTCTTCCTATCTTTGCCTGGAAGGCACGGACGATCTCCTGGAAACTATCGATAAAGTTAAAAAAGTCGCCAACCCTGAACTCCAGATCCTGGGCATTTTGATCACTCTTCACGATAAACGCACCAATATCTCCAGGGACGTGGTCAAGAGGATCCGCAAGGTCTTCGGCAACCTGGTCTTTAAAACCCACATCTCCAAGAGCGTCAAGCTCGAGGAAAGCCCGGCCTATAAAGAATCTATTTTTACTTATGCTCCTCATTCCGTCGGAGCCGCCCAATATAGGAAAATCGCCGAGGAGATCATCGAGCGTGCCCAAAGATAAGAGATCCGGATTGCCCGAAACCATCGTCATGCGCCACGACGACCATTTCGTCGACCTCCTGTCGGCCCGATCCTCCGGGCCCCGCATCCGCATGATCCCTCTGGGTAAAATCGACCCCAACCCCCAGCAGGCCCGGAGTGAGCTCGGCAACATCGAAGAGTTGATGTCCTCCATCAAGGCCAAGGGAGTCCTCGAGCCCATTTTGGTCCGGCCCAAGAATGACCGCTACGAGATCATCGCCGGCGAGCGCCGTTACGTCGCCTCCAAACGGGTCGGGCTTAAAGATATACCCGCCATCGAGATGATCGTCAAGGACAATGAGGCCATGGAACTTGCCCTGATTGAGAACCTGCAGCGCAAAGACCTGGACGTCTTTGAAGAAGCCGACGGCCTGAACGCGCTGGTCGAAATCTACGCTTATAATCACGCCCAGCTGGCGGAGAAAATCGGCAAGGCCCGCTCCACGATAACAGAAATCGTCAACGTGGCCCGGATCCCCAAGAAACTCCGTGAATTGTGTGCGGAAGCCGAGATCACCAGCCGCAGCACTTTGATCGAGATCGCCAAGCAGGAAACGTCCTCGGACATGGAGCGCCTGATCCATGAGATCACGCACCGGGGCTTGCGCCGCGAGGACACCCGCGAGCTCTCCAAGCAGATCAAAGGGAAAACAAAGACCAGCAAGCCGTTCATTTTCAGCTACAGCCCCCAGGCCAACGACCAGTATCATCTCCGCCTGGAATTCAAGAAGCACACCGTCAGCCGCGACGAGATCATCCATGTCCTGGAAGAGATCCTCTCCAGGCTGAAGTCCAAGACCTGAGCTGATTTTTTGCCGCCATATCGTCGCAGCCTCCGCTATTCAGACAAAATAACTCCCTTCCTTGAAGGACGACTACGGGGGCGGCGTCAGCCTGCCTGAAGAGGGCTTCCCCAGCCCTCTATATTAGTTGACATAATAACCGTTATGCGACGCACTTTTGGGGCCCTCTTTAACTTATTCAGCTCCCATAAGATAGAGATTTCCTCAGGCTGTGGATTTCCCCGCTGACGATTTCTTGGGCAGCTGTGAAAATCCAGCCAGGCCGGCC
>CAYGXD010000022.1:0-39116 GCA_964353705.1 uncultured Eubacteriales bacterium
AGCCCGGACCAGGTCTCATCCACGGCGCAGACTCTGTAATCCACGATGCCGGCGGCGAGGCCCTGCGCCCGAACGATCTTCTGATTGAGGTCGGAAGGAAGGCCGGACGACTTTTTCGGCCAGATGATCCACATCCCTCCGCCCGGAGTGAGGGCGGCCATCTTCCTGATCTGACGATCAAGATCCTGCCGGGTCACGACAAACCATAAGATCAAATGCCGCCCGTGGCCGCTCTTTCCTGATCGACTCATCGGCTCGGAGCGAGCGGGCCCGATTCCTCTCTTAAGGAGGACGCCGGCGGGAAGATCGCCGAGCTTCTTCTCGAAATCTTCCGGCGCGCCGGCCAGGAAAACAAGCGTCCCCGGCTTGATCCCGAGCTTCTTCGGCAAAGGCGCTCCGCTATACGCTTCCATCCGGGAGCCGGGGACGACGGGGTGAGCGGGCGGGCTGGTGACCGCCGCCATCAGGGCTCGTCCGATGTTCTCCCAATCGGTGTAGACGGCATCCGGAAGGATGTCTTTGATCCTCCCGACCTTGACCTGATCCCCGCCGACGAACACGAGGGGCACAGCCCTTGTGTCCTTATAGGAACGGAGCGCCATCCCGACATCCCGCCCGTGCGAGGGAACGCGTCCTAAATCGATGACGATGGCAGCAGGCGGATGGTCCCGGAGTTTCTTGAATCCCTCGGGCCACTGGAGAATCCCGGACTCCACCTCATAGCCGAACGGGCGCAGCCGCGCAGCTCTCTCGGCCGCTTCCGCTTCATTCCAGTGGACCAGCCGGACCTTGAGCATATCCTTTTTATAGACCGGCCGGCCGGATTATTCAAGCCTATTTTCAAGGAGGGATCGGGTAATCCAGGAGGCCGCATTGACATCCTGTGGAGGCTATTTTATACATAGACTCACACGGCGCGGAAGAGAAGTGTATCTCCTCATCTTCCGAAGGTAGGACAAGATGGTTCGGGCCGTTTCAGGGGTCGCCCTCGGCTGCCTTTTTCTATCGGGACAACCAACCGTCGGGAATTTTCTCTCAGATTCCAATTGGCTTGCTGTCAGAGGCCGCGCCGAAAGCGGCGTTTGCAATTGCCAGATCGGTACGGCCATCTCCCGAGGGAGCCCGATCCTGAGCACGGAGACTGCGCCCGAGCGAGCCGCGGTCACATTCCTGAGCTGGGACACGGAAGGGGGCGAAAAAGCCGGGACCAACCTGCTCCGGCCGGATGCGGGGGTGAGTCTTCAAGTCCTCTCGGCCGAAGCCTGGCAGGACGTGAAGCTGAAAAAGCGCCGGATTGAAGGCGGAGCCGTCCGTTATGAACTGCAGGCGGGGAATTCCAAGCTTACCTGGAAGGTTGACGCGGGCGAAGGAAATTTAAAGCTGGCCTTGAGCACAACCGATAGGAACATCTCGTCGGCCCGTCTCATTTTTCCTTTTAACCCCAAAATCACGCCGACCTCGGTCCTGCCCAGCGTCTGGCAGGATGACGGCGTTTTCCGCTTGCCGGCTATCATCAACGCTCCCGACTTCGGGCCGATGCTGCTCCGCGAGGCGGATGGAAGGGACATCCGGGGCCGGATCGAGGGAAGCCGGGAAAAGAAGGCCGCAGATATCGTCCTCGACCTTCCGGAAATCACCGCGGCGAAGGGGGTGGTCCTTCTCCTCGAGCCGCTCGTCCTCACTCCACCACCCGGGCTCAAAGAGCAGGACCTCTGGCTCATGGCGAGACGCGGCTGGCTCAATGCCCTTCAACCCTGCGCCCGCTGGGGAGACCAGGATAAGCCCTTCAGCGCGCCTCCCGGGATACTCGGCAACAACGTCATCAGCGACCCGGCCAGCTGTTCCCTCTGGTTCTATGCCGACCAAGCCTTTTGGATGCCCGAAATTGCCGCGGGAATATCCCTCGCGCCCCTGGTCCGACGGACGATTGACTATTGGCTGGACAACCGGATGCGGAGCGACGCCCAAGGCCGATTGACGGGCGAAATCACGGGCTACTGGGACTACGGGAATTTCCTCGACGCCAACGCCTCACCGCTCATCGCCGCCTGGGACTATGTCGAGTCGACGGGAGACACGGACTGGCTCGAAAAGTGGATCGATAGGCTCGAGATGGTGGCGAATTTTCTGGCCGGCCGAGATATTGATAGCGACGGGATGGTCGAGGCGACCCAGAGCGGCAACCGCGGCACCCTCCTCCAGCCCAACCGTTCCTGCGCCTGGTGGGACGCGCTCAACTGCGGTCACAAGGACGGTTACACGAATGCCCTCATCTATCGGGCCTGGCGATGCCTGGCCGGCCTTGAAAAGAAAATGGGAAGGGGTGATAAGCGGGATATTTATTCGAGACTCGCAGACAAGCTCAAGGTCTCATATGCCAAAACACTTTACAACCCCAAGTCCGGATGGCTGGCCTGGTGGAAAAGCCGGGACGGGGAACTCCACGATTACGCCTCGCCGACACTCAACGGACTGGCCATAGAGTACGGGCTGGTCGAGCCGGAACGCGCCGATCGAGTGCTGCGGGCGATGCTCGAGCGCCAGATGCGGGGCGAGTTCCAGAACGGTGTCCGGGACGCCGGCGGCCAAGGCATCGACTGGACGACCTGGGAGGGCAAGGCGAGCGGCTACGAGGGGTACCTGGCCGACAGTTTCCGCTTCCTGCAGGCCGTGCTGCTGCGCGAACGGTCCTTCCGGGACAGGCTATACAAGCCCCTGAGATCGGAGGAATAGAGAACAGATAAGGGTGCTTTGGGCGGATCGTGCCTAAAGACAATCCCGTCAGTTCGAGCCGGGCTTCGGGAGCCGGCGGCGCCACCAGGAAGCCAGGATCGAGCCCGAGATATTCATCCAGGGGCCAAAGATGGCCGGGGCGAGGGCGGCCTTAGTACTTTTCAGCACGTCCATGGCGATCCCGGTGGCCATCCCGCCGTTCTGCATCCCCACTTCGACGGCGACGGTCCGGCTGTCGATCTCATTGAGCCGGAGGGCCCGGGAGCCCCAGTAGCCGAGGAAGTAGCCGGTCGCGTTGTGGAGCATAGCGGCGAAGATGAGAAGCAAGCCGGAAGTGAGCAGCTGATCCCGTGAACGCGCCGTGATGATGGCGATGATCAGGCAGATCCCGGCCATGGACACGACGGGTAGGGCCTTGTCCATCCAGTTCTCGGGGCCTCGGACGATGTGTTGCATGATGAGTTTGGCCAGTGTCACCAGGCCGATGAGTCCAAGTCCGACGAGCAGACCGCTCTTCATTTGGGCCAAGGGGCCAAGGAAAGCCATGTCGAAAAGGAAGACGGCTGAGGCCAAGGCAGCGCATCCGACCGCGATCGTCCCGAGGACGGCCGCGCGTCCGGCCCAACGTTTCTGGCTGTAGAGGATCCTGTTGGCGATGAGGCCGGCGGCGATCGGGACGATGATCATGTTGATGATCGAGAACATCATTGAAAGAAAATCAACCGGGATCATCCGGCCGGCCAGGACCTTCATCCAGAAGGGGGTCAGGAGAGGTGAGATCAGGGTGGAGACCGCGGTCATGGTCACGGACAGGGCGACGTTGGCGCCGGCCAGATAATTGATCAAGTTCGAGGCGACACCTCCGGGCACGGAGCCGACGAGCACGATGCCCGCGCCGATCTCGGGCTCGAATCGGAAGAGCGTCGCGATGCCGAAGCCCACGAGCGGCATGATCGTGTATTGCAGGAACATACCGATGATGACCGGCCAGGGCATGGTAAAGATACGGCCAAAATCCTTGGCGCTGAGGGTCGTGCCCATGCCGAAAGTGATGACCTGGATAAGCGGCACGATCAGGATCTTGAGGTCCGCCCCGAACCAGGTCCCGAAACCCGCCGGAAAGAACATCGAGGCCGCCACGAAGGCGAAGACCCATATTGTAAAGGAGTATCTCTTGAGGGTGGCGTGGCTCATGCTGGCGGCCGCCAGACCGCCGAGAACGATGACGACGGCCGCGCCGAGCATCATTTCAGCCCGTAGACCTCGGCCATCTTTTCGTGCGCTTTAAACTGGTAAAGGCACTGGTCGAGCGGAGTGCCGGAGACTGAAATACTGTCCAGGTCGCCCTGGCCCATCCCCGCTTCGTTCATCGAAGCCAGGTAGAGGACGCGCTTGGGGTCGAACCCCATGATTTTCGTCGCCAGAGTATCCGCGGCCACCGCATCGAGGCTGGCCAGGGCGACGTGGGCCGGAAGGGCGGTTCCCCAAGCCGGACCGTTCCCTTCCATAGCCTCGAACCCGTCAATGACGGCCAGGTCGGGGAAGACGTCCTGAGCGATATGGAACATGTTGAAGTGGCAAAGATCGTTGACGGCCGGAGAGGCCGTGTGGAAAAGTCCCTTGTCGTTGCTTTTATCGTCCTTGATGGGGCACCCCAGGAGGAGGTTCTTGAGCGACAGGGTGACCAGGACGTAGTTATGCGTCTTCATCTGGGCGGCGGAGATGATATAGACGTCGGGATCTAGGCAGGTTGCACTGATGCGCACGGCAAGGGGATTGTGCTCGACGCCGAAGACGTAGCGGTATTCATAAGAATCCTGGTTCAGGTCCACCAGCTTGGCGTTGTAGCTTTTCTCAAGCTCCAGATAGCCGGCGTTCTTATAACCGTCCCATGTCTTGTGATGCCCGCCCTCGCCGATGATGATCGGCCTCTTGATATGCGGGGTAAGGAAATCGAGGATGGCGCGAACGGCATCGACGTGGGTTACGGCGAGCGGGTTGTCGGCCAGGACGACGTTGGGCTTGAGCAGGATCTTTTTCCTACCGATTGCGCTCAGGATATCGTTCTCAAGGGTTTTGAGGGCCTGGGTGATATTCTTGTAGCGGTCTTCCCCTTTGACCAGGCTGACGCGAGAAGTGGAGGTGACTTTGGTAAAAAGCTGAGGGGAGGAACGGGTTTGCTGTAATCGGGTGAGTAGACCGGCCGCCCGGCCGGCCGATCCTTGACTTAGGGCGAGACCGCCTAACGCCCCAAGGCCCATCTTCATGAAACCCCTTCGGCTGAAAGTCGTCTTCCTCATGCCTCCTCCAATTCCGGGGACACTCACCATTATTCCCCGAGATCTCCCCTTTAGGCTGGCGGATATCGGAGCCCGGTGACGTTGGTCCTGATCTTGTACACCTTGTTATAACCCACCATGTAAAGCGTGTTCATGTCTTCGCCGCCGAAGCAACAGCTCACAGGATAGACCAGGAGGTTGATGGCGCCGATGAACTCACCCCGGTTGTTGAATATCTGGAGGCCGGCGTAAGTGGCCACATAGAGATTGCCGAGCTCGTCGATGGTCATGCCGTCGGCACCCGAGCTGCGGCCCTTCCGGTCCAGGACGTCCGGCGTGAGATGGAGCTCGGCGAATTTTCGTTCATTCCGGAGGGACCCGTCCTCATTCACATCGTATGCCCACAGGAAATTGTCCTTGTCGGTGTCCACGTTCCAGAATGTCTCGCTGTCGTAGGTGTTGTTGACGTAGAGCGTTTTCCCGTCCGGGCTGAGGACGACGCCGTTGGGCATGGCAAAGACGTTGGGCTCGATCACCCGGACGACCTTTCCGTCCGGCGTCCGATAGTAGACGGCCCGTCCAGGTTGGTGCTTTGTGGTGTCGGGCGTGAACTGCGGATCCGTGAAATAGATCCCTCCCTTGGCATCCCTGACCAGATCGTTCGGCCCGTCGATCGGCTTGCCCTCATAGCTCGCCACCAACGTTTTCACGACGGTCCCCTGGGTTGTCATCTCGACGATCCGGTGGCCGAACATATCACAGACGGCCAGGTTGCCGGAAGGAAGCGGCAGGAGCCCGTTGGCCTGCATCTGACCCTGCGATATGTAGCGATAGGTCCCGCCGGGGTCCATCTCGACGATCGCGCTTTTCTTCGGGTCTCCCCCCCAGCTCTGGTCGAAGAACATGCTCGAGAAGTAGAGTTTGCCGTTGAGCCACTTGGGCCCTTCGGTGAAGGTTAAGCCGGGACCTTGAGCCGCACCGTCCACGACCAATTCCACCCCCGCGTCTTCGGGGATCACCTCGTGAAAAGCAGCCAGCCGCCCGGACATTTTCTCTGCATAGTCCGGCCGGGGCGGCCAGAAAACATCCAGGACATCGCAGCCGAACTCACCGACCTTGCCTCCATGGACCATATCACCCGGAAGAAGCAGGATGTCGTCCCTCTGCATCGCCGAGACCCCGTCCAGAATGACCTCATCGATCGAGCCGCGGAGAACGATCATCAGCTGCTCTTCGGGATGGATATGGTCGGGAAAGGTCGTGCTCGGGTTCATTCTCAGGAAGCTGATCTGCGCGCCCCGGCCGGCGATGAGCCGCGAATTCGCGCCCGGACTGAGCTCGGTGAGCTGCACTTCCTGGAGTATCTGGACAAGGCCCGGCTTGACGGTCGGCTCGAGCGGAAAACTCCCCGCCCTCATTTCGCCCGGGAGGTCTTTTATCCCGACCTTGGCCATATAATCGAGCCGCGGAGGCCAATAGACCTCAACGATCTCGGCCCCGCCGGCCCCGGCCTTGACGGCGCTCTCGGCGCCCTTTTCAAGAAACACGAAATCATTTCTCTGGGTTCCGCCGTGGGTCCCGTCAGGCACTTCCGCGGGCACAGCCCGCATGGCCACGCGGCGGCCGCTGATGAGTTGTTCCACTTCTCCCCTCATCACGACCATGATCCGCTCACCGGGCAAAATCTCGGCGGGGATGTCCGCGCCCGGGTCCAGCCGGATCCAGGAGACCAGGTTGCCTTTTCCCCAGTAGAATCGGGCCGCTACACCCGTAGCCAACTCGACCTCAGGAAGTTTCCCCAGGTTCGTGACTACACCGGCCGCTAAGTTGGAGGGGAGCTTGACTTTGGGAATGTCCGTCCGCGTCCGGCCCGAGAGGTTCTTCTCGCGGATGAGATTCTCGTTCTGGGCCAGCCAATCGGGCTTTGACTGGCACGCGTATATGGCCAACAGAACGAGAACTGACGAAAATGCAACGACATTCCTGGACACTCTTTTGGTCCTCATCAGTAATCTCATCTTTCCTCCTCAAACCGGCGCTCGAATCATTCTTTTTGCATCCTTCCCGGAATCCCTCTCTGGCCGCGCTCCAGGCGAATTGTTGATTGTTGAGACCTGACCCCTAAACCTTGTCGTGGCGGTTGCCCAAGTAGAGCCAGAGCATATGTTCCCCCGTATGGTTGATGGAGCTGTGAGGCACCTTCCTGTTGGGAGGGATGAGGAACGCTTCGCCCGGCTCCTGCTCGAACAGCCGGTTGCCGAAAAGCAGAAGGCTCTTCCCCTTGAGCTGGCACCAGATCTCCTCGCACCCGGGGCCGTGGACGTGCGGCTGGGCGATGTCAAAACTATCGATCGAGACGGCCGCAAAGCCCATCGGGTTGGCGAATTTCGGCGGGACGTCATAGTTGAAACCCCGGCCGATGTGGGCCCAGTGCATTCCTACAGAGGGCACGGAATCATGATAGCTGCCTACGGAGAACTGTGTGTTCGGGGCGAACCCGGCCGGTATCTCCTCGATCACCATGATCATCTCGAGCCCGTCCGCTCCCGGGTTGAATAGGCGGTATTCCAGGCCCGCCGGGACGACGACCGCAAATCCGTCCTTTATCTCCGCCTTCTTGCCGCCCGCTTCGACCCGCCCCGCGCCTGCGGTCACATAGAAAAAGGCTTGCTCCTTATCGCTCCTGAATGGAACGGTGTCCGTTCGCGGCTGGAGCGCGGCCCGCTTATAGGCTTTCAGGTATTTCAGGACGGCGCCTTTTCGGGGAGGCTTCAGCGGGTCCCCCGGCGTCAGGATATCCCTTTCAATCAGGCCCCCGTGGCCCTCATAGGGGATCGAATTGCGCCAGTGGTTGATGTAAAGGAAGACGTCAGTGTCGACCTCCGGATGCCGGTGGTTCGAGACGGCGTCTTCGGCGAACGAGGGGTCCGGCTCGACGTTCAGAGCGGGCCTGGATTGCGAAGCGTCCACCAAGAAAGAGCCGAGGACCAGGGCCAGGACGGCTGTCGATGCCAGAAACACGATGAGTCTCATGGTCGCCTCCCGATATCAGGTAGCGTAAAGACCGGCCAGCCTCTTGTTTATCTTGAAATGATAGAGGCACTCATTGACTGGCGTTCCGAGGATAGAGATCTTCTCCAAGTCGCCCTGGCCGAGCCCCCCCTCGCGAATAGCCCGGAGGTAGAGGATCTTCTGCGGGTCGAACCCCATGATCCGGGTGGCCACGGTATCGGCCGCCAGCGGGTCGGTGCTGGCCAACGCCACCTTCGCCTCAAAAGGCGTCCCCCAGGCCGGCCCGTCCCCTTCCATGGCCTCATAGCCGTCTATGACAGCCAGGCTGGGCCAGACTTTGTGGGCCAGATGGAAGAGGTTGAAATGGAGGATGTCGTTGACGGCCGGGGCCGATCCATGGAGCTTTCCCTTGTCGCTCTGTTTGTAGTCGTTGAGAGGCGCGGCCATGAGAACATTCTTCAACGACAGAGTGACCAGGACGCAATCATGCGTTTTCATCCGGGCGAGAGAGATGACATAGACGCCGGGGTCGAGGAACGTGGAGATGATGCGCACCGGCTGAGGATTCTGCTCCCGGCCGAAAACATAATAATTCTCAGCGGGGCCGGCATTGAGGTCGACCAGCCTGACCTTGTATTCCTTCTCCAGAGCTTCATACCCGTTGTTCCTGTATCCTTCGAGAGTGTTGAAAACACCCGATTCGCCGATGATAACGGGTTTCTGGTAACGGGGCCTGAGGAATTCCAGGACGGCGCGCACGGCGTCCACGTGGGTGACGGCGAGCGGATTCTTGGAAACAGCCATGTTGGGCTTGATCAGGACCGTCTTGCCCTCGATCCCCGCGAAGACCTCGTCTTCGATGCGTTTCAACGAATCAAAGATGACTTGCTTGCGGTCGCCGCCCTTGATCAGGCTGACCCGGGCCGGCGGCGCCGGCCGGACCGACAGGGGCACGGCCGGGGCGGTCTGCTCAGGATACGGATTCAGCGGACCGGCCGAGATCCGGGAAGGTTTCCTGGACAGACTGCCGAAGACACCGAATCCCACGGCACCATACCCCAAACGTTCCAGAAAATGACGACGGTTCATTCTCTTTCCTTATTGTTGCCGGCGTCCTCCGGATGGCTGCAGCCCATGAAGAGCCAGAGCATCGGCTCTTCTGAATGATTGATCGAGGCGTGAGGGACTTTGTTGTTGGGCGGGATAAGGAAGGCTTCGCCCGGCTCTTGCCAGAGGAGGCGATTCCCGAAAAAAAGCAGGCTTCGGCCCCGGACCTGCAGCCAGATCTCTTCTGTCCCCGGGCCGTGAGTGTGGGGCTGCGCGATGTCGAAACTGTCGATCGAAACGACGATGAACCCCATAGGATTCGAGAACTTCGGCTCCACGTCATAGACAAAGGGATGGGCAATATGGGCCCAGTGCGTTCCAAAGGCCGGCTGAGAACCGTGGCAGCTCCCGACCGACATTTCCTTATTGGGAACGAACCCGGGGGCCGCCTCCTCGACGACCAGGTACATCTCAAGCTGGTCATCCGAGGGATTGAGGAACCGGTATTCCAGCCCCGCCGGGACGAACACGGCGGTTCCTTCTTCGAGGCCGGCGCTCTTTCCGCCCGCCTCTACCCTCCCCTTTCCCGAAGAGATATAAAAGAAAACCTGCTCGCCGGCGGGCTTTGCGGGAACCGTGTTCGCCCGGGGCTGCAGGACAGCACGCCTGTAGGCCTTGATGTATTTGAGGACGGCGCCCTTTTTGGGAGGGTGAAGCGGGTCTCCCCTCGTCAGGATGTCCCGTTCGATCAACCCGCCGTGATCCTCGACCGGCGTCGAATTCTTCCAATGATTGATATAGAGAAAGACATCCGTATCCACCTCGGGGTGGCGGTAATCAGCCGGACCGCCCGGAGTGTAAGAAGGGTCCGGAGGCGTCTTTAACTTCTCCTGAGCCCGGCCTCCTAATGGAGCAAGGCCCATCAGCCCGATCAGGAAGGCCTGGAAAATGCGGGCCCACCCTTTCTTCACGGCGCACCCTCCTCGTATAGATCCAGTCGTTCGGCCGGGCAAGAGACAGACCCCGCTCTTCTTGGAGAGAATATTTCCTTTGGCAGCCAAGGCCGGCACTTCGGAATGCTCTATACCACAGCCTTCCGAGGCGAGTCAACTCGGAGGGGAAACGGGCCTCGCCAACAGGGACAGTTTCCGATATAATGGCCTGGACAAAATCAGGCGATCCGCCTGATGATCGCCATCGAGAAAAGAGAGATTATCCCATGGAACTGAGGGTCACTGTCAGAGAATATCAACCTTCTGACCTGGAGCCGGTCCTCGAGCTTGTCCGGGAGCTCGAAGCGGAGATGGCGGAGAAATTCGAAGCCAAGATCAAATCGGGGGTCGCTGACTACCGCGCCCGCTATCTCAACCCGGCCAACAAATTCAAAACCTGGGTCGCCCTGGTCGGGGATAAGGTCGTCGGATACCTGATGGGCTATCCATCGCTCGGAACGCCGGAGATCGACAACATGTACGACATCCTTCCCCTCCCCGCCGGGCAGCTTCCGCCGGAATTCTACATGCAGATCACCTTCGTCTCCAAGCCGTACCGCAAGAAAGGGATCTCGACGAGGCTTCACGAACAGGTCGTCGCCTATGCCAAAAGGGAAGGGTTCAAGGAGATTTACGCCTGTATCGCCAAATGGAACGACCCGGAGCTGAGGGTCATCCGTTCGCTCAAGTTCCAATCCAAGGACCTGGGCTACAGGTACCGGCTGAGCCTCAACCTGGAGAAAACCGGCCCACCGCGCCGGACAGGGGAAGAAAAATGAAGGCGGAAACCAAGTCCACGCTGGGAACTGCTTTGCTGGCGGTTCTGGGGTTGTGCCTGACTATTTTTCTCACGGGAATTCTCCTGGGCGGGATGAATTCCCGGCCCTCCTGCTGCCTGAAGACTCCTCCCGCAGAGGCCTCTCCCCCCGCCTCCTAAACACAAAAAAGAACGGGATTCCGACGATCGCCATGCCGAGCGCGATCGAGGATTCGACCGGCCGTTCGAAAAACCCGAGGATGAGAATGGCGCTTCCTGTGAGAAGATAGAAAACCGGGACGACCGGGAACCCGGGCATCCGGTAAGCGCTCATTTTCTCCCGCCTCAGCTTGAAGACCCCGAGGACGGAGAGGATCGGAAAAAGTCCCAGGGAAAACCCCATATAGGTCAGGATCTGGTCAAAGGTCCCGAACAGGACCAGGATGGCGGCGATCATCCCCTGGAGCAAGATGGACCTTGACGGAACCTTATACCGGGGATGAACGGCCGCGGCGAAGGGGAAAAAGCAGCGGTCACAGGCCATGGCATAGTAAACCCTCGGCCCGAGGATGATGAAAGCGCTGAGCGATGAGAACAGGGCGACGGCGATCAGCACGCTGAGGACCCGTTCGAAGGAAGGGCCGAAAAGATTTCCCACGGCCAGCCCTCCGATCGAGATGACCCCCTTCATTTTGTCGGGGGGGACGGCGTAGACATAAAAGACATTCAGAAGGAGGTAAAACACCAGGACGAGCCCGGTGCCCAGGATGAGCGAGCGGGGCAGGTTTCTCCGAGGATCTTTGATCTCCGAGCCGATGTAGGCGGAGGCGTTCCAGCCGCTGTAGGCGAACATGATCCACATCAACGAGAGTCCCATCGTCTTCCAGCCGCCGAAATTGAACCGGAATGGAGCCCCCTGGACGAAATGGCCCAAATCACCACGTCCCAAGGAGAACCCGAGAACGATCAGCCCGGCGATCAGCCCGATTTTCAGGAGGGTGAGGAAATTCTGGACCCTGGCGCCGACCTCTATTCCCCGGGCGTGGATAAGGGTGAAAACGAGGATCACCAGGATGGAGATGGTCTTTTTGACGATCGTCCCCTCCAGCGAACTCCCCGATTGGGATAAGCTCAGCAGGCCGGGGAAAGCCCGGGTCAGGTATTCCGAGAACCCTATGGCCGAGGCCGCGATGGGCGCCGAGAAACCGGCGAAGAAGGATACCCAGCCGCTCAGGAAACCGAAAAGGGGATGGAAGAGCTTGGAAAGAAAGGCATACTCTCCGCCGGCCTTCGGGATGGCCGCGCCCAACTCGCCGTAGCTCAGAGCCCCGCAGAGAGCGATCACCCCGCCGACTGCCCAGAGCCCGAGCATGAGCACCGGGTTTTTCAGGTCGGACATCAGGAGGCCCGAGGTCGTGAAGATGCCGGCCCCGACCATGTTGGCGATCACGATATTTGTTACAGGGAAGAGCCCGAGCTTTCTTTCGAGCCCGTTTTCCGTCCTCGCTTCACTCATTCTCGCCTAGCTCCAAGCACGATATCGTTCTATCCTATCCGATTTAGCATCCCAAAGACAATCGCCGGTTGAGTTCCCCCCTTCAAATCCCCCCTCGCCCCCCTTTTCCAAAGGGGGGATAAAAATGAGGCCGCGCGCCCGTCCTCCCGCGGTTGCCACACTAAACACTATAAATCCCGTATGAGCTTGACGGGCGTTCCGGGCCTGTGATAATTTCCGGGAGAGGTTTGATCCATTGGCAGCCCGGACAAAAAAAGAAATACCCAGGATCGCCGGGGCGGGAGTGTGCTGCCTCGATCATATTTTCGTGGCTCCCCAAATTCCCTGGGGCGGCACGGCGCCGGTCGAGGAGTACCGGGTTCAGGGAGGAGGGCTCGTCGGCACGGCCCTCGTCGCCTCTTCGCGCTTGGGGGCTTCCTGCTTTTTGTTCAGCTTCCTCAGCCATGATGAAGTCGGGGCGCAGATCGCCTCCGAGCTCGCCGCGGAGGGCATAAAGCTCGAAGGCGTGGCCGGAATCCCGCAAGGTACAAGCCCGTTCAGTTTTATCCATGTGGACAGCCGTTCGGGCGAAAGGACCATCTTCCATCGGCCGGCCGCGGGCCTGGAGCGGGCTCTCCTCCCCGACCTCGGCCGCATCGCTGAATGTGATGTCCTTCTCGTCGATGATTACTACCCGGAGTTGGCTCTGGCCGCGGCCCGGAGGGCGCGCCAAAGCGGGCTCCCCGTGGTCGCCGACCTGACGGTCAGCCTGGGCAAGTGCCCGGAATTGTTTGGCGAGATCAATGTCCTGATAGCGCCCAGGGCCTTCGCCGCCCAGCTCGGTTATGCCGATGACCCCCGTGGGGCCCTCCAGGCCATCCACCATCTCGGACCGGAAACGGCCATGATCACGCTCGGCCGCGAAGGCTATATCTATTCGTCTCCGGAGGGCCCAGGCCACGGCAAAGCCTTTAAGGTCGCAGCCGTGGACACGACCGGCGCCGGGGACGCCTTTCACGGCGCCTTCGCCTATGGCTTGGCGCGCCAATGGGAGCTCGCGAGATGCGCCGAGTTCGCGGCCGCGGTGGCGGCGATCAAGTGCACAAAGCCAGGCGGAAGGACCGGGCTGCCCACTCTCCCGCAGACGATCCATTTCCTGAGAAGGAACGGGCGTTTCGACTGGTCGGGCCAAGAAGCGAGCTAGAACTGGGAGCCGGGCAAAACTTCTTGTGTATTTCGCCGAAATATTATATATAATATCTCGATTTGGGGATTATCCGGAAGGAGATTTTGAAGTGAAAAAACAACGCTTTCCTTTAGCCTGTTTTCTCTTTTTGGCATTGATCGCCGCTCCGCTTCTCTCGGCCCCCAAGGGGGCGAAGAAGCCCGACCTCAAAGGCTTTTCCGAGCAGGTGACCAGGCTGGTCTCCGATTGGAAAGTCCCGGGCCTGGCCATCTCCATCGTCAAGGATGGGAAAATCATCTTTGCCGAAGGCTTCGGCTATCGGGACGTCAAACAGAATCTGAAGGTGACTCCCCACACCCTCTTCGCCATCGGCTCCTGCAGCAAAGCCTTCACGGCGACGGCCATGGGCATGCTCGTCGATGAGGGCAAGGTGGAGTGGGACAAGCCGGTCCGCAACTATCTCCCGACCTTCAAGCTTCAGGATGCCTTCGCCTCGGAGAGGATGACCCCGCGGGACTTGCTCACTCACCGCTCCGGACTGCCAGGCCATGAGCTCGTCTGGTACGGGTCGCCGGCCAGCCGGAAGGAGCTCTTCGACCGTCTCCAGTATCTCGAGCCCAACAAGGATTTCCGCTCCGTCTGGCAGTACCAGAATTTGATGTTCATGACCGCGGGCTATCTGGTCGGGGAAGTAGCCGGGACGGGCTGGGAAGCCTTCATCCAGAGAAGGCTTTTCGAGCCCCTGGAGATGAAGGAGAGCAATGTGTCGGTCACCGAATCCCAAAAAGCGGCCGACTTCTCCCTCCCCTACCAGGGAAAGGATGATAAGGTCGAGCCGATGCCGTTCCGCAATATCGACACGATCGGGCCGGCCGGCTCCATCAATTCCAACGTCCTGGACATGGCCAACTGGGTTCTCATGAACCTGAACAAGGGGAAATTCAAGGACAGGCAAATCATCTCCGAAGCCGCTCTGACGGAGATCCATTCGCCCCAGGCCGTGATACCCTCTCCCATCCAACATGACGAGATCCTCTACCCCAGCTACGGCATGGGTTGGATGATCGTGCCCTACCGCGGCCATCTCCTCCTCGAGCACGGCGGCGGGATCGACGGCTTCATCGCCATGGTCGCCTTCCTTCCGCGAGACAACATGGGCGCCGTCATCCTGTCGAACAGCGGCAGCACACCCCTCCCTTCGATCGTCCTTTATAACATCATCGACAGAGTGCTGGGTCTGAGCCCGATCGACTGGAGCAAGCGGCTCAAGGATCAGATGGACAAGGCCGAGGCGGAAGCGGAGAAAGCCAAGGAGGAGGCCGACAAGGACCGCAAGCCCGACACCAAGCCGTCGCATCCGCTCGAGGAATATGCGGGCGACTACGAGAATCCCGGGTACGGGACGATTTCCATCATCAAGGATGGAGAAGAGCTCAAGGTTAAGTTCAGCAGCTTCGATTTCACGCTCACCCATTATCACTACGACACTTTTGAACTGTACAACACGCTCTATGATCAGAAGCAGAAGCTGAGCTTCCAGACTGATGCCAAGGGCAATATCGGAAGCTTGTCCATTCCTCTCGAAGCGGCGGTCAAGGACATCGTCTTTAGCCGCGCTCCGGAAAAGGCGATGATGGAGAAAAGCTTCCTGGAGAAATTCGCCGGCCAGTATGAATACCAGGGAGTGGCCGTCACCATCAGCCTCAAGGGCGAGAAGACACTGGTGGCGATCGTTCCCGGACAGCCGGAGTACGAGCTCGTCCCCTATAGGGGAACGGAGTTCAATCTGAAGGGGATGGCCGGATTCAGCGTTGAATTTGCGCTCGACGATGCGGGCAAGCCGGTCGCGGCGACATTCAAGCAACCGGGCGCCACAACGGTCTTCAAGAGAAAATAGGCGGATAAAAACCCGGGAAGCCGGCTCAGGAGGAATCCTTTTCGATAATGTCTTTGAGCTGGCAGAGCGAATGGTTCCAGAGGACATCGTGGACGAAGCCGGGGAAGAGGTAGCGGAAAAGAGACCAGAATATTTTCTCGGCCCATTTTTTCCCCCGGGCGAAATCAAAGGCCACATAGATGGAAAGACCAAAAACCCCTTTTTTCTCCCGGCTTATATCAAAGATAAGGATTCCGTCCTGCGCGAAACCGTCCCTCACCCTGAAGGCCAGATATCTGTTTTTGTCTTGACGCTCCAGCACAACCTGGAAATCGAGGAATTGGAAGGGCGTTTTGTACCGGATCAAACACCCCGGCTCATTGGGCCTTCCGCTGACCCTCTCCACATTTAGCCAACGCGGTCTGAAGTACTTGCGGTCCTTGTCTCCGAAGGTTCCCAGATAACGGAAGATCTTTTCCGGCTCGCTCTTGATCGTGACGGAATACATGCTCTCAAACGCCGGTCCTGCCGGGCCAAACCCCGGCCGGCCCATCCGCAGGAGCTCCCTCCTTTTCTCCTCCATGTCTTCTTTATGGAGCCCCGTTGGATAGCGACCCAGCCTGGGCCAGCGAAGCCCGAACATTTGCTCGGTCAGGAAGTTGCGCAACGTCAGCAGAACGCCGCCTGCGAAAACCGACCAGATGGCCAGCGGGTGGAACATGGCCCGCAGGCCGGCCCGGTAGGTGTCGTCGCCGCTGGCAAGTTTCCACAAGATGTTGGCCAGCCGTCTCTCCCTTGCCGCCTTGGTCTTCCGCTCCGTGAGCACGGCTTGATAAAGAATCCGGCTGAGAGTCGGCCTGGAGAAGACCAGGCGATTGAGCGCAAAGAGGACCCGGCCAAAGCCGCTGTCGCGCCTGAGAGCATTAATGACGGGTCCATAGGCGGACCGAAGGCTCCTGTTGTCCACGCCCGCATCCAGGACGGCCCGGGCCAGGGCCGTGGACGTGAGATACGCGGAATAAATTCCGTCCTTGTAGAGCCTGGACCAGGCCATGTCTCCAACTGCAGCAGCCCGCTCTCCGAATACCCGGGCGGCCGTGCCGACCGTCATATAGGGAGCGCACATACAAACGGGCTTCATCTCCACTCTGAGAGGAAAGATTCGTTTGAGCTGAGGGAGGTCGAGATATTCATTGATCAAAGCCAGGCTGTCGCGGCCTCCCGCGACGTCCACCGACCGGCCCAACAACGCCGCCGTGATGAACCTTCCTTTAGGGATCAGCGACGACATCTCGATTTTTAATGACTTGGAGCCGTATTCGACGAAATAGATTTCGCCCTCGAGAAATGACTCCAAGGCTTCTTGGATTTCGACTTCACAGATCAGAGCCCTTCTTACTTTGGGGGGAGAATACCCGGGGATCGCCTTGCGAACAACCTGCCAAAAAGGATTCTCGGCGATGGGCCCGCCCAGGAACTGATTGACCCCTCCGGCCAGGACCAGGAAGCCCGCCTCGATCGCCTCATCCGCCGCTTTGCCGGACTCACAAGTTCTTTCGCGGCCGGCCGCGGAACCGGCCGATGCCTCAGGAGACGGCCGCCCATGACCTTCCCCTGACACCGGGTGGTAAAGGACGACCGGCTTTCCTTCCGCCGAATACCGGAGATCATAGACTTCCCCAAAAATGATCTTCGCTCCCGCTTCCCTGGCCTTCTCGAGCAGAAAGGAATCGAAATTCCGGTCTTGATTGACCCTCCCCTTGGGCCGGGACCCCCTGAACACGGCATCCAGCTTTTTTCCCTCGGGCACCCGGAGCTCGATGTTTTTCCAATGCCCGTGAATCGTCAGCGAGCGGATCGTGCCGGCGATGATGTCCTCGGGCAGGGAAATCCCCTCCTCGTCGAGGGCTTCGGCCAATTTGGGCGAGAGGCCGCCGGCGCAATAGTTGCACCCCTCCCGGCAGGAGAAGGGCGGGAGGGCATCGCCCGGGCCGGTCCTCCCTTTTTTTTCGATGATGACGAGATCGGCCTTCAGGCCGCGCGATTTCGCCAGGCGCAGATAATGGATGGCGAAAAAGGAGCCGGCGGGTCCCCCGCCGACAATAACGATCGTGTCGTTCTCTTTGAGCTTCATGGATGATGACGCGGCCAGGACGACAGGCCACGCTGTTTAAACTCTACTAACCCTATAAATATACTCGAATTTTATCCGGAAAACCAGCAAAAAACCGTTGGTTTATTTAAAACTAAAAGTGTTAAGATTATCGGCATGAACAGACGGCATTTCATCAAGGCAATGGGAACCGGCTCGCTGACGGCCTTGGCCTCAACGCCTAACCGCCAGGAATCTGCGGCCGGCCCGGGCGGCTTGCGAGACCCCCGGATCGAGGTCAACCTGGCCCATCTCCGCTGGAACCTTTCTCAGCTCAAGAGCCGGGTCAAGGTGCCGGTCATGGCTGTTGTCAAGGCCAACGCGTACGGCCACGGGCTGGCCGAAACCTCCCGCGCCCTCGAAAAAGCGGGTGTCCATTCACTGATGGTCGGAAAGCTGCAGGAGGCGGTGGCCCTTAGGAATGCCGGGATCCGCTGCCCGATCCTCAATTTCGGTCCGTTTGACCGGGGCGACGGCGGGGAGATCGTCCGCTCGAAGATCAGCCAGGCCGTCTTCACGGGCGAGGCGGCCTACCTGGAAGAAGCGGCCACGGCAGCGGGCGAGACAGCCGCGGTCCACGTCGACATCGACACTGGGATGGGCCGCACTGGCGCTGCACCCAAGGAAGCGCTGCCGCTCATCGAAAAGATGGCCTCTCTCCCCCACGTCAAGATCGAGGGTGTCTGCACGACGCTGACTGAAGACCCCGGTTTCGACAAAGAACAGCTCCGGCAGTTTCTCGAGGTCTGTGGCGCCGCCAAGGCAAAGGGGATTCCCATCGGCCTCAGGCACGCCGCCAGCAGCGCGGCCGTCTTCTATCCGTCCGAGTTTTACCTCGACATGATAAGGCCGGGGATCACTCTCTACGGCTATTATCCTAATGCCAGGACTAAGGCGGCGGACTCGCTCGGCTTGAAGCCGGTCCTCAAGCTCTCGGCGAGAGTCACCTTTATCAAGGAGCTGGCCCCCGGAGAACCCTATTCCTATCTTCGGGCTTTCAAAGCCGAGGGCCGGACGAGGGTGGCGACCGTCGGGATCGGCTATTCGGACGGGTATCCTTTTCTCTTTGCAGGAAAGGTCCAGGCCCTGATCCGGAACAGGAAGTTCCCTGTTCTCGAGGCCATAACTTCGAATCACACGATGGTCGGGCTCGGCGATGACCGGGACATCCGGGTCGGCGATGAAGTGACGCTCATCGATCCCGACAGGAGCGCGGGCCTGGCCGCGGACGACCTGGCCGGGTTGACCGGGATCGGGGATTACAAGATCCTCATCGGCCTGAACCCCCTTCTCCCCCGGGCTTATTTGGACTGAATCGGTCCGGCCGCTTCGCCCGCCGGAAGTCTGGGCAAGCGATTGACCCAATCCCACAAAGGCTCTATAATCGCTGACCGGCCGTCGCCGGAATGAAATAGTGAGGCCCACCATGCAAATAACGCTCTCCCAAGACCAGTACGAAAAGCTTCTGCATCTCGTCTTTCTGGGGAACTGGCTGGTCAATTCCTACCGCGGCAACAAAAGGCTCGAGCCGTACGACAAGCTCGCGGAGGACATCATGTCTTTTGCGCCGTCGGCCGGACTCAAGGATCGCATCGAGTTCGACGAGTTCGAAGGCCGTTATTATCCCTCAGGGAAGCTGGACGAAGAGATGCGGAAGTTCTGGGAGGAATACGACGAGGACGTTTTCTGGAACATGCTCATCGACGGGCTGGCCGAGCGCGATTACGGGCGCCAACACGGGGAAGAGGGCCTCGATACAATGGAATGGGATGAATATGAAAAGAAGCTCGGACCCTTCCTCAAGAAATACGAGAAAGAGATCAATGAGCACGGCCTGGAGCGCCTGGAAGTCAGGCTCGTTTCCTGATGAGCGGTTAAGCCGGCGCCTACCCGCGGGTCTTCCGCCTTGCCTCCTCCCGGGACTTGATGCTGCTGACCAGCTCTTTTTTTAACAACAACCTCAGCACCACAAGGAGAAAAGCGATCAGGAAAATAAGGCCGAATGCCGTATAGGCATCCCAGGGCAGCAGCAACCCGGCGTTGACATAGACGAACATGGACAATAGGTACGCCCACCACCAGCGCCGGAAATAAAGGCACCCGGCGATGACGAGCGTAACCGAAGTGAATCCGACCAAAGCCCCCTGGGGATCACCCGTCGCGATGAGGATCACGGCCGCATAGAGAAACGGCGCGATCAGCCGGGGCCATTTTCGGCGGCTGAGGGCGACATAGAACGCTCCGACGAAGGCGGTCAGGATGAACCCGGTGGTGGCCAGGCTTTGGGCCGCACTCCCTGAACCAGAAGTGCCTTCGGCCCGGGCCCGGATCCCCTTCATCATTTCCCGCTCCATGGCAAAGTGCCCGGGTTCGAAGAAAACCTGCCAAAGGAATCTAACCGGCAGGGACATCGGGGGTGTCGGGTCGCGGACGATGAACCGGGTTTTCCCTCCGGCGAGCGGCTGGAGGATAAAGCTCCCCCACCCCTCGAGGACCATGACCTGGTTGGGTACAAAGCGGCGGATGTGGGGCCCGACACTTTTATCTTTGCGCTTAATCAGTCCCAATGGATAATCAGGAGAAGTCAGAGGAAGGAGCTCGCCTTCCCCCCGCGACTGCCAATCGGGGTTGATCGTCCTGGCGTTGTGGATATCGGCCAGCATCATGTTCTCAATCCAGCTGTAACTGTAAAAACCGCCCCGGTCCTGGCCGATCTGCGCGATCCACGGCCAGACGTCTTCGACCGGGGCCGCTATCGTCAGGGCGCGGGTGCTGCGGTACATCGTGTCGGGAACGACCTCATCTCCCGGAAGCGGCCCGAAGGTTTCCGCCTCAGTCGCGCCCCATCCTAAAATCCAGGGGAAGACAACCATAAGGTAAAGGATGAGGCCAAGAGCGAAAAAACCGATAAAGCCCCATCCCAGCAGCCTGTTCTTCCCGATGGCCATAGGTTTTCTCCTCGGCCGGGTCGCCTGCCGCGGCTTGCCAGACGAATATATCGCTGCCGCCGGAGAGCTGTCAAGAGACCTAATCCTCCTGGGGGAATTCGGGTAATGAGCTGCCTGGCACCGATTTCAAAAAAGAGATGACGAGGGATGCTTTTCTATTTTACAATTGGGGCCTGCCCACCGGCTGAGGAAATCCGGTCAAAGGAGAAGGATTCCATCCGAGGTGAGACAATGAAAAACCCGGTCCCCCCCAGCATGGCGCCGCAGGGACGGCTGATGTCTCTGGACTTCTTCCGCGGGTTCACCATGTTCCTCCTCATCGGGGAGAGCACCCTCCTCTATGAGCACCTCCGGGACCCCCGGCTCGGCGGAACGATCCTCCACGCCATCGGCACCCAGCTCGACCACCACCCCTGGGCCGGGTTGCGCTTCTGGGACCTCGTGCAGCCGTTTTTCATGTTCATCGTAGGCGTGGCCCTGGCCTTTTCGGTGGCCAAGCGCGAAGAGCGCGGCGATGAGCGGTCCCTGATCACGCGGCACGTCATCGTCCGCTCTCTTGTCCTCCTCGTCCTCGGCTGGGCGCTCTACTGCATCGGCCCGGGCCGCATCACCTTCCGTTTCCAGAACGTCCTGGCTCAGCTCGGCGTGACCTACCCGATCGCTTATTTCCTGATGAGGCGGCGACCGCGCGCCCAAGTCGCCTGGAGCTTCGCTTTCCTCATCCTCACAGAACTCATCTATCGCCTCTTCTGGGTCCCGGGCTACACCCAGGCTTTCGTCCCGGACCATAACTTCGGGTCATGGGTCGACATGCTCATCTCGGGCGAGCTGTCGTCGGGCCACTGGGTGTCTTTTAACGCCATCCCGACGGCCGCTCACACGATCTGGGGGGTCCTGGCGGGTCGATGGCTCATGAGCAAACGGACTCCCGGTTACAAGATCCGCTGGCTGGCCATTTTCGGGACGGCCGGTGTAGCCGTCGGATTCGCCCTCACCGCTGTGTCACCGATGATCAAACGCATCTGCACCAGCTCGTTCGTGGTGGCCAGCGGCGGCTTCTGCCTTCTGGTTTTGGCGCTGTCCTATTGGCTGATCGACGTCCGCATGCTCCGGAAATGGGCGGTTTTCTTCAACATCGTCGGACTGAATTCCCTGTTCATCTACCTCTTCACCGAAAGCGGCGGCACTTCGTGGGTGGCGAGGCTCGTCCGGCCGTTCGCAGCCGGGTTGTTCGGGTGGACGGGGGAGCTTGGGGCGGAAATCTTCATGAGCCTGGCCGCCTTGGCCGTCCTCTGGCTGATGTGTTATTGGCTCTACAAGCGCCGGATCCTCATCAAGATCTAGGCTCGGCCTCCGGTTCTGTCGGCGATACCGTGGGCCGCTCGCAACCCTTTTTCAAAAGGAACGTAATTAATTATGGTGGATAATAAGCGTCTGTCCACAAGTCATCCCCTCTCGTTCCAGGAGACTGCCAATGAACCATAAGCCTGTGCGATTGATGTTTTTTATCATCCTGCTCGGTTTTTCCATCGGCCTCCGGCCTGTCCCGGCCCAGACGGCTGCGCCGTTAAAGACGGAGATCGCCAAGGAAAAGCTTGTCGCCGAGCTGGAGCGCACGATCCCCGACCTGATGAAAAAGGCGACCATTCCCGGCCTGACCATCGCGGTCGTCCGGGACGGAAAGCTCCTCTGGACAAAAGGCTTTGGGGTCAAAAGCACCAAGACCAACGAGCCCGTCACCGAGGACACAATCTTCGAAGCAGCTTCCCTGACAAAACCCTTCTTCGCTTACGCGGCCATGAAAATGGTCGAGGCCGGAGAATTGGGCCTGGACCGGCCGCTCATTGAATACCTGCCTCGAGAAAAAATCGAGAAGGAGCTGGGACATTCCCTCGACCTGGAGGGATTCCGCGGCGACTGGTTCCGCAAGATTACCGCCCGCCATGTCCTCAGCCATTCGTCCGGACTTCCTCACGGGGAGGGGGGCAAGCCGTTCCCCATCTTTTTTGAACCCGGGACCAGGTACCGCTATTCCGCGGACGGCTATATGTACCTTCAAAGGGTCATGGAATACCTCAAGGGAAAGCCCCTCGAAGTCATCATGAAGGAGACGGTTATCGATCCTTTGGGCATGGCCGCAAGCAGCTTGGTCTGGCAGGAAAGATACGAAAAGGAAGCCGCAGTCGGCCATGACGTGCTGGGCGAGACGGACGGCAAATTCCGGAAAAGGATGCAGGCGCATGCCGGGGCTACCCTTTACACGACGGCCAAGGACTACGCCCAGTTCGTCATCGCCATGATGAATGACTTCGGACTTAAGCCCGAGACCATCCGCGAAATGCTCAAGCCACAGATCGATGTCTCGAAGGACGTCTATTGGGGGCTCGGGTTCGGCCTGGAACGGACTCCGAACGGCGATGCTTTCTGGCAGTGGGGAGACTACGGCATTTTCCGGAACTATATCGTCGGCTACAAGAAACAAAAGACCGGCCTGGTTTACCTGACGAACAGCTTCAACGGATTGAGCATCGGCCAGGACCTCGTTAGAGCGGCCAGCGGCGGCGATAAAGAGCTCGGCATCGCCTATCTCGCCTATGACCAGTACAACTCACCCGGCACGAGCTTTTTTAAGGCGGTCCTAGGAAAAGGCGCCGACGAGGCCGTCAGGCTCTTCCCCGAATTTAGGCAGAAACACCCCGATGAGTTCAACGAATCGGCGGTCAACGAGGTCGGCTATCGGCTGATGAACATCCGCCGTTACAAAGAGGCGATCGCTGTACTTAAGCTAAACGTAGACGCTTTCCCCGGATCGGCAAACGTCTATGACAGCCTGGCCGAAGCCTACTTGAAAGACGGGGATAAAGAGCTGGCCATCACCTATTACAGGAAAGCCTTGGAGGCCATTCCCAAGGACACGACAGCAGATAAGGGCCGTTTGGAAGGCATCAAGACGGGCGCCGAGAAGAAGCTCAAGGAGCTGGAAAAGAGGCCATAGCCGGGGCTTGGGTTCAGGACGGATTCGTCCTTCGTCCGCATGTCCGGATCAGCGCCGTGAGCCGCCCCCAGGTTGACATCCAGGGGCGCTCGTGGTAAAAAAACACCGAGATGAAACAAACCAATCTCTTGATTCGGTCGGTTGCGCTCCTCATCTCGGTTCTCTTTCTTCTTCCCCTGTGCGGTTACAGCTATATCGACCTGGGATCGGGAAGCTATATCATTCAACTCCTTATTGCCGGCTTCGTCGGTTTTTCTCTTTCCATCAGAATATTCTGGAAGAAGATAAAGTCCCGTCTTTCCAAAAAGACGAAAACCGATGGGACGGCAGATGCCGAATGAACCCCGAACACTGCCGAGTTCTTTTCGGGATCCGAGCGGCTTCCTTTTCGAGCAGGATGGCCGGCTCTACAGGCAGGTCAACCGTGTCTATAAGGACCATTACGACCTTCTCCTTTCATCCGGGCTCTACCGGGCGCTGACGGAGCAGGGACTCCTCGTTCGCCATGAAGAAGTCGACATTCCTCCCCCCGACCCTCAGCCGGCCTATAAAATCATAAAGCCCCAGGTCGTCCCCTTTATTTCCTATCCGTATGAGTGGTGTTTTACCCAGCTCAAAGAAGCGGCCCTGGCCACTCTCCGGATCCAGAAAACGGCCTTTGATTTGGGGATGTCCCTCAAGGACGCCAGCGCCTTCAACATCCAGTTCGTAGATGGAAGGCCGGTCCTGGTCGATACCCTGTCCTTTGAGAAACTCCAGCTGAAGCCCTGGGTGGCTTACCGCCAGTTCTGCCAGCATTTTCTCGGCCCGCTTCTCCTCGTCGTTTATAAAGATTACGGACTCAGCCAGCTTTCCCGGATATTTATCGATGGGCCACCCCTGAGTCTGACGAGCCGGCTTCTCCCTTTCCGCACCCGCCTTCGCCCAAGTGTGGCCTCCCACGTCCATCTCCATGCCCTCAGCCAGAAGGTCTTCTCGGCCAAGACGGTCAAAGTGCGGGAACGGAAGATCCGCCCTGTGTCGCTCGCCGGACTCGTGGAGAGCCTTGAATCCCTGGTCCGGAGGTTGAAACTCCCCGTCAAAAAGACGGAATGGGCCCGTTACTACGGGGAGACCAACTACACTCCGGAGGGTTTCGAACGCAAAAAGAAGATCGTCGAAGAATTCCTGGATATCATGAAGCCGGATACAGTCTGGGACCTGGGCGCCAACACGGGTGTTTTCAGCCGATTGGCCAGCCGGAGGGGAATCCGGACCGTGGCTTTCGACGTTGATTACATCGCCGTTGAACTGAATTACCGCGATTGTCTGGACAAGAACGAAAAAAACCTCCTCCCCCTGGTCATGGACTTGACCAACCCGACTCCGGCCCTCGGTTGGGAGAACCGGGAAAGGAAATCTCTCCTGGAGCGGGGACCGGCCGATGCGGTTCTGGCGCTGGCTCTCCTCCACCATCTGGCGATTTCCAACAACCTGCCTTTTCGAAGAATCGCCGAATTCCTGAGCCGGGCTTGCCGCTGGCTGGTCATCGAATTCGTCCCCAAGACCGATTCCCAGGTCCGGCGGCTGCTGGCCACCCGAGAGGATATTTTCGACCATTACACCCGGGCCGACCTCGAAGAGCAGTTCAACCGCTTTTTCCTGGTCGAAAGAATCGCCCCTGTCGAGGGGACAGAAAGAATTCTCTACCTGATGAGAAACCGCCGCTCTCCCGAGGGCTGACGGAATCCAAGACCGGCGGAGCGATCATGGAATCCTGGGAAAAACTGGAAAGAGGGAGAAGACGGCCGGCCCCGATGAACAAGATCATGACCTCGCTGGGCGCCGCACTCCTCATCGTATCCAGCCTTTTTGTGTTCGGGCCGGCCACGATCTATCAGGCGAACACCGAGGAGATGACCATCCCCCTGACGTCCATCTTGAAGTCTTTGGCTTTACCCGCGCTGATCATCCTGTTGGTCCTTGGCTTCATCGGCCTGCTCCTACGCGAGAAACCGCACCAGATCTACATCTCGATCGTTTTTTCTTTCGGATTGCTGGCCTGGCTGCAGGGGAATTTCCTGGTCTGGAAATACGGCTTGCTGGACGGCCGGGGAATCGACTGGACAAAAAACGCCTGGCGCGGCTGGGCCGATGGGGCCATGTGGGCCGGGCTGCTCATTTTATCAGGACTGTTTTACAGGAAGGTTTACAGGATCGCGGCCTGGGGGAGCGCGGCCATCACGGCCCTCCTTTTCGTTTCTTTGCTGGTAACGAGCCTGCAGAATCCGGAAACATGGGCGGCCAAAGAGAAGCGGGGGCGGCCTCTGGTCCCGCCGGAGGAGATCTTTGCGTTCTCCTCCCAGTTCAACGTTATCCAGCTCGTCCTGGACGGATTCCAGTCGGACATCTTCTCGGAGCTCGTCGCCGGGGACCCCGACCATTACTCCAGATCCTTGCCGGGATTCACCTTCTTTAAGGAGGCCATGGGCTCCTTCCCTACGACCTACATGTCGGTCCCCGCCTTTTTGAGCGGGCGGGTCTACAAGAACGAAATGCCCATGCGCCGGTTCGTCAAAGAGGTCAATCAAGGGCAGACGATCTTCAATGAGCTCTATGACCGGGGCTATGAGACCCATCTTGTCGAGGCGTCGCGCTTCATTAAAGGAAGCCGGTTTTCCCAACAATACCAGATCGCCGTTCCCTATGGGGGGACGAAACGGCAGAATGTGAGGGCCAATGCGGCTCAGATGCTTGACTTGGCGCTGTTTCGCCATGCGCCTCATTTTCTGAAAAAACATATCTACAATGAACAGACCTGGTTCATCCAGCGTATCCTCACCTCGAAAAACTACTTGCTCAACCTCGACTATTTCTCCCATGCCGCCTTCCTGGACGACCTGATCAGGAATCTATCCGTGAAAAGGGACAAACCGGTATATAAATACGTCCACCTGATGACTTCTCACTTTCCGATGGTCGTCAACAAAGATTGTCAGTACGCGGGAAAAATCGAGTCCACAAGGGACAATATCAAAATACAAGCCAACTGCGTCCTCAAACAAATCATCATGTTCTTGGATAAACTGAAGAGCGCAGGAATTTATGATTCCTCCCTGATCATAATCCAATCCGATCATGGTCAGGGCCATGAAATCACCTGGGTGAATGCGGAGAGTCTCGGGGACGGAGTGAATTTCATCGGCAATATGAGCCTCCGGGTAATCGCCGGTTCGTCCCTTGCCCTGGTGCTGGTCAAACTCCCTCAGGATACGGACGGCTTCAGGGTTTCGCAAGCCCAGGTCTCGCTGACCGATATCCCTGCGACCATAAACTCCATCCTCCGCCTCGATGAAAAATTCGGCGGCCGGTCCGTTTTCGAGGCGGGTCCGGACGAGGTGCGGGAACGGCGGTTTCTTTACCATGAATGGGGAAGAGACGACTGGCAAAAGAGCTACTTCCCGCGCCTGGATGAGTTCGTGGTCAATGGCAGCGTCTTTGACAGGAATTCTTGGCGGCTGGATAAAACACACTTTCCGGAGCGCCAAAGGCGATGATCGCCGGTTTCAGACCAGGATTTCTGTCCTATCGCCGGTTTTGAGGAGAAGAGGGTGCTCAAACCTCTTCTCTCCCCTTTCCCTTAGCCTGAAACTCTTCAGCTCCAGCTCACCGGAGAGGACCCGGAGGTCGACCCGGAATCTTTGCCCCTCGGGCAGGATGCGGCAGGTCCCCCAGGCCGACCCGTTCGACCAGAAGAAAGTGCCCTCCTTGGCCGCAAAGGTCACCGACTTCTCCACACCCGAATAGTGAAACCCCGTCAGGGCCAGAACCGCCGCCCAACTGGCCATGGCCCGGGCATAGTGGTGGCCGCACTCGGCCTCGTCAAAGGGGCTCCGCTTGCGGCCGTCATACCGGGCCCTTATGTCCCGGATACACTCGAGGCCGTTTTCGACGTCGCCCTCAAAGAGCATCCCGACCGCCGCCGCATACTCGAACCCCGTCATCACCTCGGTGAAATAGGGAAAAGGATTCCGGGGCCGTCCCTTGGGATAGGAAGCCATGAGGAGCGCCGTTTCATCGCCGAGGACGAACGAGCGCAGGCAATTGAAGTGGTCAAAAAACCCCCGCCGGCGGTTGTATTTCAGGATGCTCTGGAGGGTTGCCCGGACATGGCCCGGGTCGACAAGATACCCCAGCCCGCAGACATGGGCCATGTACTGGCCGACGAGCTGGTCGACGAGACAGCCTTTTCCAAGTTGATAGTCGGGGTTCCGAAAATCCTTGGACCCCATGCCGATGACCAGGCCAGGAGCGATCTCCCGGAGATCCTTCGGCGGACGGATCTCGTGTTCATAATACTCGCCGTTGAAGAGATGGGCATCGATCCAGGAGCGTCCGCTTTCGAAGAGCTTCCGGCAAAGCGCCGTGAACTTCTTGTCCCCCAGATAGCGGGCCATTTCCTCCGCCGACCTCAACGCCCCCAGATACCAGATTCCCATCTGGGGGTTCGGCCCGAAGTACTCGACGTCCATCGTGTTGTGCTGGCATCCCTCCATGACCCCGTCGCGGTCGCCGTCCCAGCCCCCGGGGATCCAGCAGAACTCCAGCGCCTTCTTAACATTGGGCCAGAGAGAGCGGAGGAGAGAATCGTCGCCAGACAGCTGCCAGTCCCGGTATATCTTCATGATGCAGCCCATCTGGCCGTCGGCGGCCGCCCGGTTCATATCACAAGCCTTGGAAAGCGGAAGGCCGACCCGGAAGCTCATCAGTCCCTCGGGATTTGTAGCCTGATTGAACTCGACCTCCCGCATCGAGCGGGCCAGGCTCCCGAAGAGGAAGGCAGTCGCCTGCTCGTAGTTCCAGACATGGGTGCAGGAACCCCAGCAGCAGCCGCTCGTGTTGCTCGACCCTTCGAACCCGAAAAACCGGCCGTCGGGGGTGCGGAAGCAGGTCTGGGTGCGCAGCGTGCTGAGGTTGAAGAGAGCGGCTTCCTTGACTTCCTGGGGCAGGGAGCTCTGGCAGAAAGCCGTGACGAACCCGACCGTTTTATTTTCCAAATCCTCGAGCCGGGGCGCCGCTTTTTCGGCCGCGTCCCAGGCGTCGGCATACTGGGTCGTGTAGAAGTTCCCGATCAATTCGTCCGGGGTGTCCTTCTCTCTCCACGCTATACGGTTGGGAAAATGCCAAGTCAAGAGAAAGGTGACGGAGCGGGCTTCCAAAGGAGGGATCTCGACTTGAACCGCGAGCGAGGCCAGAGGCATATCGGCATCCTTGAGGGCGCAGTCTTCGAGCCGCCCGTCCCGGCTGAAGTCGTCCCAGAAATCGAGCAGGGGCGTCCCCCAGCCCTCTTCCGACCAGGCGGTCCGATAGCTCAGCGCTTGTCCCGAGGCAACACTCAGGGCGATCGTCCCCCAGGCTTCAGATTTGGGGTCGACTCCGGCCGACGACATCAAGATTCCGCTCACCGCCGGGCCGTTCCGAAACTCGTTTCGGTTTTTCTTAACTCCGGAAACCAAAGGATCACCCTTCCAGTCCCGGGCGGGATTGGAGCCGTCGGACCCGATGAAATTCGGCAGCGTCCCGCAGACAGACGCCTTGAGCCCTTGGCCGGTTTTATTTTCTATGACATAGCGGAGGACAGCTACAGGAATCCCGCTCGCGTCCGGGTCACCGGGGACGAGGGGGTTGAAGGCTTCCAAGCGGACGTCCACCGGCAGGTCCGGGTCAGAAAGAAGCACCTGCCCCAAAGGATAGGCGGCGGCGAAGGAGCAGTCACGGAAACGGGGCAAGCCGTGGTTGATAGCCGTACTGCCGTGGCTCTGCTCATAAACAGAGAGAGGCAGAGGCCCCTCGAGAGCGCGGGTCCAAGTCTTCCCGTCCACCCCTTTCAGGTCGAGGGCAAAGAAGGGACCGAGATGCTGGCCCGTGTACGGGATATATCCTTTGGCCGGCCGATTCATGATCTCCCAATCAATGAGGTTACCCCTCCCGCCCAAGCTAACCGTCCCCGTCCCGATACCGCCAAGCGGCAGGGCGATCCGTTCGACATGGTCCCGGTCGTAGGTCTTGAGGACCGGCCAGTCCGCGGCCGCGCCGGGCGGCGCAGTGAAGATAAGGACAAAAACTCCGACGGAAATCAGTGAAGCCGCCTTAGCGCATCCCATGCCCGCACCTCCTTAATGGCTTTTCTTATCAGGATATCCACGTAGGGACAGACGGCTCTAGAGCCCGCGATAGCCGCTGAGGATGCGGCCGAAGAAAGCCCTGACCCTATCTTCAAACTTGGCCCTGGAAAAATCCTGAGCTTTGCGGTGGGCGGCTTCTCCGAGGCGTTCGATGAGTTCGGGATCACGGATCAACCGGATCGAATGCTCCAGCAGTTCTCCTTTTGTCCGAACCCGGAAGCCGTCGACGCCGTGGTCCACGATCTCCCGCAACCCTCCCCCATCGTAAACGACCGGCACGGCCCGGTTCTGCATGGCCTCGACCGTGGTCATGCCGAAGTGCTCGACTTCGGAGGGATGGTCGTGGATGATCCCGCAGATATGCCAGAAGATCGAGGCTTCCCGGTAGAGAGCCCGCAGATCGGCGGCGGGGATATTGACCTTAAGCTCGACATTTCGGCCCGGGAGATCCGCGGTCAGGCCGTGAAGAGCTTCGAGATACCGGTTATTCGGCTCGCTCCCTCCGGCTAAGACGAATTTCCATCCCCTGATGACCTCCGGGTAGAGACGCTGGACGGTTAAAAAGGCCTCGATCATCTCCCGCTGCCTTTTCGTCCCTTCCGGCTCGAACCGGGCCACAGAGAGAATGAGTTTTTTCTTAGCCGCGATCGCGCCGCCGTCTCCCAGGTCGACCGGGGGATAGATATGCTGATGGGGCACGAGTTTCCACATTCTCTTGATCCACTCGGCCGTATACCGGCTGTTATGGACCACATATGTATAACGGTCGGAGTAAAAATAGCTCTGCGGCAATCTCTCCGGGAAATGGCAGACGAGAACCGAGACATTGGCGAGCGGGAAGACCATCTCATTCATGGAATTGTTGACGAAGACATCATAATTCCCGCTCTCCCGGCTGACGACATGAAAGGGATTCTCGACCTCCCTCGAAATGAAGGCGGGATCGAGAAAGGAAGCCCCCCTCTCTTCATAGAAAGGGATCTTGATGACCTTGACGGCGCATCCGGAAAGGTCGAGTCCGTACCAGTTCCTGAAATCCTCAAGGCGGATCTCCTTATTGGAGATGACGGTAACGTCGAATAAATCCCGGAGAGCCGAGGTCAGAGTCAGGCCGTATTTCTGAGCCCCTCCGATGAGATGGAAGGCGTGGTCGTAGATGCCCAGGGTTGGTTTTCGCAGGCCGAGCGCTACTTCGGACCGGAGGAGAACGTTGAAAGCCGCCTGCAGCCCCTCCTCGGAGGAAATCTTCTTGAGACCTGCGGAAAGGCTGTAGCCCGCCGGCCGGGACCCGGCCCCTAAATTCCGGATAAAATTGAGGGATAGTTCGTTGTCATGAGGATCCATCAGGATGCCGCTTTATCCGGTATCCGCCGGCGCTTTCTCCCGCTCCCGCCGCGCCTCGAGGTCCTGAGCCTTGGCGATCAACACGGCCAGGCTCTCTTCGCACTTCCCCAGCCGATCCTCCAGATCCCGGAGCTTTTCCCGGCTCCGGCGCGAACGCAGGATAAGCACTTTGAGAAGGTCAAAGGTAAGCCGGTTGTAGCCGCTCTGTTTGTCCAGGCTTTTTTGGGCGTGGACGTCGGCCCAATTCATGAAGATGCGTTTGAAATGGCGGACGGGCCGTCCAAGGATGCGGCGGTGGGAGGTCAGGGACGGCGATTCGGCCTTCCGGGCGAGATTTAACGCGATCGCCGACAGGCTCTTTTCGATGAACGGCTCTACATCCCGCTCCGTGAGGTCCATGGGGTTGAGTTCAAACGGGCGGTCGATCTCCCGGTTGAGAAGCTTCCGGAGATCGTCGATCTCCTCTCTTTTCTTGAGCAGGTCGGCTTTGAGCCGGGCGATTTCTTCTCTCGTCGTCTCGTCCATCAGACCATCATTTGCAGCCGCCGAATTCCTCCCGATTTTATAATTAATGGCCCTTCATTGCAAGGCAATCGGAAATTGACGGGCCGATTGGCGGTGTGATAAGAATATCGGGAAGATGCGCATTCTGGCCGTCAACGGTTTTTACCCGCCTCACCATATCACCGGATACGACCTCGGCTGCCGGGACATCGTCGAAGCCCTGAGGAAACGCGGCCACGAAATCAAAGTCTTGACCAGCCGAGCTTGTCTCGACACAGGACTTGTCGAGGATGACATCTACCGCTCGCTGAGACCCCGCTTCCGGGAAAGGCTGGACTGGCGCGGAGCCATCCTCAAGGAACTCGTCAACCAAACCGCTTTCAAAAGAATCTGTGGCGAATTCGCCCCTGAGGCGGCTCTTTTCTTCAACCTCAGCTATGTCTCCGCTTCGCTGGGCCTTCTGTCCAGGGAAATGGCGATCCCGTCCGTGTATTACCTGGCTAATTTCTGGTTTCTCACGTACGAGAAGGATCATTGGTTCCGGGCCTGGCCCAGGAACCCGAAAGGCGCTCAGGCGGTCCGGCATTTCAGCCGACGCTACCGGCTGATCCCTCCCTCCCGGCCGCTCCATTTCGGAGAGGCAATATTCGCCAACTCCTATCTGAAAAGCTTGGCCGATCAGATGGGCCTGCCGATGGACAGCGCTGCCGTCGTCCCCTGGGGGATCGATGTCGAACGATTTTCTCCAGGACAGAGGCCGGCTCGGATCTCGGGCCGGCTGCTCTATGTCGGGCAGGTCCGGCCGGAGAAGGGTGTCGACACGGCTATCCGAACTCTGGGGATCTTAAAGCGCGATTACGGCCTTCACCAGCTGTCGTTGACGGCCGTCGGCTGCAATCCCTGGGATATCTCTCGCCAAGACCCCTATCAGAAGGCCTTCCGTTCCTTGGTCGAACAAAACAACGTTCAGAAAGAGGTCCGGTTCGCGGGCTGGAAACCAAGGGATCTTTTGCCTTCCCTTTATCAGGAGCATGACATCTTCCTTTTTCCCGGCAGCGACGAAGGGATAACGAGCCTTTCTCTGCTCGAAGCGATGGCCTCCGGCCTGGCCGTTGTCAGCACCCGGACCCATGGCCACGCGGAGATCCTTGAGGACGGAAAGAACGCCCTTGTTTTCGCTAAGCGAGACGCGGAGGACTGTGCCCGGCAGGTCTCGAGGCTGCTCGAAGACCCGGCGCTTTGCGAGTCCGTGCGAACCCAGGCCCGTTCGACGGTCGAGAAGCGGTGCCGTCTTGAGAATACGGCCGAGGCCGTCGAAAGCATTCTGAATGAGGCCAGGCTGACTTCCCCCCCGCTGCGAGAACCCGCCTCTGCGGGGAGAAACATCTTCCTCGAAGACCCGGGTCCCGGACTCCCTCTGGACCGGCTGACCGGGCCGGCCAAACGGAGCCTGCGCCTGGGCGCGCTGGCCGTGATGGCCCGGACGCTTTTCCGGCCAAAATTCTTCCAACAAAAGGGCAAGAAGGCTGTTATAAGGGCTATTTCCATGGCCATGGTCATTATGGTCCCCTTCTTTTGGGAAGCCTTTTTCCGTCTGGCCGGCCGGCGCCCGAAGAAGTCGAAAGGAGCCGGGGACCTCTCCCGGAATATCCTGGTCCTCCAGTTGGCCGACCTGGGGGATGTGCTGTTGAGCAGTCCCTTTCTCCGCGAGCTTCGCCGTCACCGGCCCGACGCCTGGATCGGCCTCGTGGTCCAGCCGTCCATGGTGAGTCTGGTCGCAGGATGTCCCTATGTCGATGAGATCATCCCTTTTCGCTGGCGGTCGTTCAAGGATTGGGGAACGGCATTTTCGGGACACCCGCGCTGGTGGCTCCAGGCGGCCTGGCTAAGCGCTCGAAGATTGTGGAGACATCAGATCGACATGGCCATATCTCTTCGCTGGAACAACGACGCCCCGCAGGCCGCCGCCCTGACCCTGATGTTTGCCAGCGGAGCATACGAGCGGGTCGGATACCGGGACATCCCGCGCGACCGCATCCCCTGCCGGGTGACCGATATCAACCGGCTGCTCACCCGCGGCCCGGTCCGGGCTTTCCTCAAGCATGAAGTTGAATTGCAGATGGAGATCCTTTCATCGCTCGGAGCGGCGCCGTCAGGCACACAGGTCGAGATCTGGACCGGTCAGGCGGATGAGGATTTCGCGCGGGACCTCCTGAGCCGGACGGGTCTCCCTGAAGCGGCTCCGCTCATCGCCATGGCTCCCGGCGCGGCCTGGCCGTTCCGCCGCTGGCCCGAGGAAAGATTTATCGCCTTGGGAAAATGGCTCCAGGAGGATTTTGGAGCGGCCATCGTGATCCTGGCCGCCCGCAATGAACTGGCACTGGCCCGCCGGATAGAACGTGGTCTGGCCACAAACCGGACCATAAACCTTGCCGGCACGACCACCATCATGCAGATGGCCGCCGTCCTCAAGCGCTGCCGTCTGTTCATCGGCAACGACTCCGGACCGGTGCATGTGGCGGCGGGCGTCGGGGTTCCCGTTGTCGGTTTCTTCGGGCCGGGTGAATACGAACGGTTCAAGCCCTGGGGCATTCGACACGAGGCGATCCGCGTGGGCCTCCCCTGCAGCCCGTGCTCTCAGGATTGCGCCTTCAACGATCCCCGCTGTATCAGGGGGATTTCCTTGGACCGGGCGAAAGAAGTGATCGCCGGAAAACTGCAAAACCTGGTCCGGCTTCCGGACCGGAAGTAGCCGTTCAGCCTCTATTCATAAACCAGGATATCCACCCGCCTGTTCTGGGCGCGGCCGTCCCTGGTCGCATTGTCGGAAACAGGGGCTGAGCTGCCGAAGCTGAACACCTCCATCCTGTGCAGGGGGATATGGTACTGCTTGTACAGGTACTCCATCACCGCGTCCGCCCTTCTCTTGCCCAGGACCAGGTTGTAGCTTTCCTCGCCGGTATTGTCCGTGTGGCCTTGGATTTCGAGGTAGATGCCGCGGTTTTCCTCGACCAGCTTTTGGACAAACACATCCAGCGCCGCTTTGGCCTCGGGGCTGAGCTCGGAACTGCCGAACTTGAACTTGGCCTGGTCGTTCCTCAGGGTCTCCTTGAAGATAAGCTTGCCCTGGCTGGCTTTCCTGACCTCTTCGCTGACCGCTTCGAGTTTGCCATCCACTCCCTTGAGCTCGTCCTGCTGCTTGGTGATGAGCGACCCGAGCGTCTCCAGACGTTCATCGTGCTCCTTGATCCTCTTCTGGTTCTCTTCGATGGCGGTCTCAATCCCCTGGACCTTCTGATCGATGGCGGCGTCCTCTTGCTGCACGTATTTCTTGGTGGCGCAGCCCGGGACGAGAAGAAGGCCGGCAAAAAACAAACACCCGACGAAAAGAACGACTCGGCTTCGTTTCATTATCTTATTCCTCCTGGCGACAGGCCTAATAGTTTTTCTTTTTCCTATGCCTACGATTTTATTTAAGCACGTAATCCGCATAAAAACAAGCCAGACGCGCCACTAGTACCCTTCCCGCGTCCTCACCTTGTGTTTTTTATCGGGGGTTACGACCCGGATCTTCCGGTACTCGTTCTTGGGGCTTTTATAGGAAGTGTAGCCGATGATATATTGATGTCCCAGCTCTCTCTTGATCTCCCGGAGGGCCGCCGCCAGCTCCCGCGGCTCTGCCGCGACCTGCAACCGGCCCCCGGTCGCCAGGGAAAACCGCTCCAGGGCGCTGACGATCCCGGCCGAAGTGAGGGCGGATGTCTTTTTATATTTTCTGAGGAACTCCTCGCTGACGGGGATCTTGTAGCCGATGGTGAAGATGGGAACGTCCACCCGCCGGGCGATCTCCACTGCCTGGTCAACGCTCGCCTGGCTGTCGTTCTCGATCCCGTCGGTGATGAGCAGGATCGCCCTCTTTTCGTTCTTGCCCCTGTTGGCGAACTCCGGGGATACGGCGACGGCGTCATTGAGCGCGGTCTGGCCGTAGGCTTCCGTCCGGTCGAGCTCGGCGAGAAAGACGCTCTTATCGGTCGAAAAAGGAGCCGCCACTTCCACCTCCCCGTCGGCAAAAATCAGGAGAGAGGCTTCGTCCTGAGGCCGGAGTAAGCCGGTCAAAAAATAGCGGAGGGCATCCTTACTCTCCTTCAGTTTATCCTGAAGGCCCATGCTTCCGCTGACGTCCAGAAGGACGGTCAGACTGACAGGGGCCTCAAAATCGTGTTTGAAGTAGGTGATGGTCTGTTTGACCTCGTTCTCGGTGACCGTGAAATCGTCCTGGGTCAAATCGTTGATGTACCGGCCGTCCTTGCCCTGGACGGTGACGGCGATGGAGATCGCGCTGACGGAGACCTGGTATTCCAGCCCCTGCTTTTTTTCTTGAGGGCGGCCCGGCGGAGACAAGAGGGCCAGGGCAGCGAGAAAAACATAGACGAAACGCCGCGGGGACCGGATTCTGTTCACCATTTCTCCCACAAAACTACACTACCTGAAAAACGGGAATCTTTAAAGATTATCCTTGCGCAGCCCGGCCCGGGGTTGACAGCCGGGGCCGAAAAGTGAAAATATCTTCTTTTTCCGGCCGGCCTTTGCGCCGGTCCGGGTTTTACTGATTTCCATTCAAAGAGGTGCACTATGACGGCCAAGCGGATGATCCGGATGAGCCTCAGGCTCGCGGGTGTTTTTCTCATTTTCCTCTCAGTCCTGGCCTTGGCCGAGGACTCCCCGAAGCCCGGCGCAGCGAAGATCTCTCCCTGGACTCCGGAGGATATTCTGTCGGCGGAAAACGCCTCCCAATGGAAAATCTCTCCCGATGGGAAATGGGCGGTCTGGGTGAAGGCCCAGATGGACAAGGAGAAAAACGGCCGCATCGCGAACCTCTTCCTGACAAACCTGGAGACCAGGAAAGAAGTCCAGCTCACACGCGGCACCGAAACCCACGGACGGCCGGATTGGTCACCGAGCGGCGACCTGATCTCTTTCAGCAGCACCCGGCCCCTGCCCAAGCCGAATCCGGATCTTTCCCGCTCCCAGCTCTGGCTCATGAACGCCTTCGGCGGCGAGCCCTGGCCCCTCACGGAGTTTGTCCGCGGGATCCAGAGCTATAAATGGATCGACGACGACACGATCGTCTTCAGCGCCCAGGAGGACCCCGCCCTCTTCGAGCAGGAACTCAAGAAAAAGAAAGATACGACCCGGGTCGTAGACGACGTGGACCACGAGCCTCCGGTCCGGCTGTTCAAGCTGGCTGTAAAGGACAAGAAGGTCACCCGGCTCACCGACAACACCGACTTCATCCTGAGCTGGGCCGTGACTCCCGACGGGAACAAGGCCATGACCGTCCACGGACAATATCTGAGCTTCGAGTGGGATCAAAAGATCCTCCCCAAGACTTTCTTCTACGACCTCGTCAAGGGCGAACGCCGGGAGCTCTTCTCCGGCCAGAGGATTGTTCCCATGGGTGTGGAGGCGGCCCGCGACGGGAGCGGTTTCTATGCCCTGGCGCCGTACTCCTCCGACCCGCGCTTTTTCACCGCCTCGATCATGCTCGTCCATTTCTATGACATCGCCTCCGGGAAATCCCTGAAAGTTGACCTCGCTTGGGAAAACGGCCTGGGCGGCGGTTTCGAGGCGACACCCGATGGATTCATCGCCCTTCTTGCCGCCGGAGTCCGTTTTCAGCCGGCCCGGTACACCAGGACGGGACTGACCTGGAAAAAAATCGATGTCGAGGGCGACCTCACCAGGAATTTGTTCGGTTTCGCCCTCAGCCGGGACGCCAAGACCATCGTCTACGAGCACTCGACCGCCAGCACACCGACCCAATGGTACAGAGCAGCGCTCGAGGGCAGCCGGCTGAAGGACAGCATCAAGCTCACGGACCTCAACCCCCAGTTCAAGACCAGGGCGATCGCCAAAACCGAGGTCGTCCGCTGGAAAGGCGCCCTGGGCGAGGAGATCGACGGGATTCTTTACTATCCCAAGGATTATCAACCAGGGAAAAAGTACCCGCTTCTCACGGCTCCACACGGCGGACCGGCGGGAGCGGACCTCGATTCCTGGGAAGAAAGCTGGGCTTACGCCCATCAGCTCCTCAGCCAGCGCGAGGCGTTCATCCTCAAACCGAACTACCACGGAAGCTCCAATTACGGGCTCCGGTTCGTTGAGTCCATCTGCTGCGGGAAGTACTACGACCTGCCCGTCGAGGACATCGAGAAAGGGGTGGATATCCTGGTGGGCAAAGGGATGGTCGATCCCGATAAGATCGGGACTTTCGGCTGGTCGAACGGATCGATCTTGTCCATCCAGCTGGGCATTGTGAACCCGGACCGGTACAAGGTCATTGCCGCGGGGGCCGGGGACGTCGAGTGGATCAGCGATTGGGCCAACGTGGATTTCGGCCAGTCCTTCGACACCTACTATTTCGGCAAATCGCCGCTCGAAGACCCGCAGCTTTACATCCGGCTCTCACCGCTCTACAAAATGCACCTGGTCAAGGCGCCGACGATCATCTTCTTCGGGACCGAAGACCGGAACGTCCCCACGAGCCAGGGGTGGATCCATTATCGGGCCCTGTACCATCTCGGCCAGGTGCCGGTGAAGTTCCTCCTCTTCCCGGGAGAGCCGCACGGCCTCCAGGAATACGCCCACCAGTTGAGAAAAATTGAGGAGGAAATGACCTGGTTTGACAACTGGTTCTTCAAGACGCTGGCCGCGGAAAACGAAGCCTTCAAAAAGGACTCCCCATTGGGCCAGGCGCTCCGGCTCAAGGAAGCCGCCTGGGCGGGATTGAATTACGGGCTCGAATCGGCAGGCTCGCTCGTCCCCGAAGTTGTGAAGAGAGGCGAGATCGAGATCGGCCGGTTCGAGGTGACCCGGGTCCAGTACGCGGCATTTGACACGGGCTATGTGGTCGCGCCGGGCGAAGAAAACTTCCCCGCCAATAACATCCCATTTGAGAAGGCCAGGGAATACTGCGCCTGGCTGTCCAAGCTGACCGGGCAACTATGGAGACTTCCCAACGAGGGCGAAGTCGCTCCTTTCTATGAGGGCCGGAGCGGCGAAAACACCCTCGATTACTGGGCGGGCTATGCCGTGAATCCTGACGACGCCCGGAGACTCGAGATAAAAATCAAAGAACTGGGCGGGGAAGCTCCGCTCCTCAAAGAAGCGGGCAGCTTCGCCGGCGCGGGCAAGGATGATGAGCCCCTCCTTTTCGACCTCGGCGGCAATGTCGCCGAATGGGTCATTGGGAAGGACGGAAGCGGCAAGAAGTTGGGAGGAAGCGCCGACCGGCCGGCCGACCCGCGGACTCCGCCCGGCCTGGCGGCGCTGGAATATACGGGCTTCCGAGTTGTCCGGGGCGAGGCGAAAACAGAAAACTCACCGAATCGCGAATGAGAAAGGTCAATATTTCTCAGGTCGATGCCGTCTTTTCGAGCGGGAGTTATCCGATCGAGTTTCTCTTCTATTACGCGCAGCCCTTTCATACCAAGAGGCTGAGGAGCGGCCTCCGGAAGCTCTCCTCGCTTTTCTGGCCCGCCTTCGGGGAGTATCAGGAAGGTCGCATCGTCTTTGATCGCTACCGCGAGGCGGAGTGCTTTGATGAAGAAACCGTCGACCGGGAGTTGGATC
>CAYGXD010000023.1:0-37119 GCA_964353705.1 uncultured Eubacteriales bacterium
CGGAAGGAACCAGGTCTCCGTCCACCACCCCGCCGGTCCGGTTAAACAGGCTCCAGGTCACGGCCACGTTGTCCACAAAGTTGCCGCTCCCATCCCGGGAGATCGCGTACCCGACAAAGCTCCCGCCTGACGCGATAGTCCTGGTATCGATCTCCGCGCCGGTCCCGTCCGCGCTATCTTCGATCCTTATCTCAACAGCATATGCTTCGGTGCCATAGGTTATAAAATTATTCGTCATGGAAAGGTACTGGGCGGCAATCCAATCAGCGCTTCTGGCCATATTGGAGAGGCGGAGCTCGTCGAAGGCCGCATTTGTTTCACTGCCCGTCCACTGATTTTGGTCTCCTATTCTCCAAGGAGTCCCATCAAACGGCATCGAAATAGAGCCCGCATGGCTAAAATTGTTGGTGGAGGCATTGTCTCTATTCCCATTGAGATACACATTCCAATTTCCGTAAAATAGGCCAGTCCCCGTATACTCAAAAACCCCAACCATATAATACCACTGCCCCAATTGTATGGCCGTTTGCCCTTTGGCACCCATGGCATCATTAGCGGAGTCGAAAGTAAAGATGGGGCCATTTTGAGTCCCGGCGCCTCCACTCGCGGGGCTGACACATAAAGTGGGCGATTGATCACCATCCAATTCGCGCGTGCTGAAGACTGTCCCTCCTGGATTCGCCCCGCTTGTCGGACTGAAGGTTGTGGCACCAAGGGCGCCGAACCTAACCCATGTTTCTACGGTCACAGAGGTTGGGCCGATGTTTGAGCCGGGAATACGCACATAATCGTTTAAGCCGTCCAGCCGGTCAGCGCCATCTATTACGCCCGCAATGGCTTCGTCCCCGTCATAATTTTGGGGGATTCCGTCATTATTTCTTGAAGTGGAATCAAATCTCGTCCCCGTCCCGGCCTCGCTCAAGTGCCAGACAGCCAGGAAATTGGAATCCCACACGCTCTCGCCATCCTGCGCGTCAACCGCTCCAGGATTGCCGTAGTACATCCAGACGTAGTCCGTCGAGCTCGAGCCGTCAATCTGCGGGATTTTTACCCAGATGGTGCTGTCGGCATTATAATTCCAGCTTTCGATCTGGTACTTGAGTTGCGTAGTATCGTCGGCATCGACAAAGCGGATATCTCGGCCGTCACTATGACAATGGGAATAATCGAAGTTACCTGGAGTGAGAATCACTAAAACAGGAAAATCAATCAGGTTCTCGCTCTGACTGATGTTATTAAAAGTCAGGCTTTTTCGGTAGGCCCAATCAGATCCCAACCAAGCCGCCTTAAGATTTTGTTTCTTAGGATCATCTTTATAGACCTTGTTTTCTATGCCAGGGAGAGCAGGAACTGACCGCTCCATGGGAAGTCTTATCCTTGCCTTCCGGTCGGAATCGCCCGTGGCCGCGGGAACGAGATTGGGGTCTGCTTCAATGGTCAATGGTTCTTCGGTTTTATTGCCGAAATCTCTGGCCGGGTCCCATCCCTTCTGATCATAGCCATAAATCCAGAAATCCGAGCGATAAGCCCCCTTCTCCACATGATCAACTTGAGCTTGCTGAATCGCCGACCAGTTCCAGTCTTCGTCGGATCGATAACCATCCACATACCAGCAGCCGTTGACAGGCTTGATGGGTATTATGCCCAGGCCGCCATCCTCTCCATAGGCTCCCCAGAAGTTGTCTGACAAAGAGAGAGAAGCCGTGGCATCGCCGTCCAACGGACCCCATGTCGTTTGCACCCCGTATGACGTCGCCGCATCACTCGCCGTGGCGAGAAAAACTGTTTCCAGCCGGCCGGGTTTCTCCCCATGTATCCCGAAGGCCACAGGCCACTCTGCTCCCCGATACTGAGGGACAAAGCTTTGAGAGGCCGCCCACCGATTGTCGAACTTCGCCCGGACTTCCCGTCCGTTTGAGACGTAGTAAAACGTATAGCAGTAATCAGAGTAGGAAACTGCGCTCTGCGGGTCTCTCGGCTCAAAGTGAAACGCAATATCATAGCGAAGAGGGCCTCCCGTGATCGAGACCACACCTCCCTCAACGGTCCCTTCTTTCTTCCGGAAGCCCAGGGAGGACCCTCCGCCGTCGACTAGCGGGCTCCCCAAAGGCGGCTTGAGATAATCGATCTCTCCGTCGGCTTCATTGATTCTTACGGTTTCGTACTCGTTGCCCCCAATCTTAGAGACGACGGAAATGCCGTCGCCGACGCGGAGAACCAGAATCCCCCCATTCTCCATAGTGTTGTAATAGCCAGGAGCTGACTTGGCGCCGTTCTCCAGAATATCAAAATAGACATAGTATGTTTTTGAGGCATTCGCCTCCAGGCTCCCCGTGAGCCAGATAATCTCTCCTGAACTTGGCTCAAATTGAGAAAGCACTTCCTTCGGAGAACCCGTTTGATCTATCACCCTTATGGAGTTTCCATCGAGGGTCCCCAGGATTCCCGACTGAGAAAAAACCGATTTAAAGTCTGCTCTTAGCTCTACGGGCTCGTCATCTCGATCGTAGCTCCCGCTGTAAACACAAACTTTTAGCCTGTAATGCCAATCCGGACGCCACCAGGCGGAGGATTGCGGATTTGAAATATCCCTCACATCCCTAGAGCCGACCGCCGACGTGATCAGAAAAAATGACAGAAGGATCAGCCCAAATCTTTTTTTCATGACGCCTTCCGTCCCCGCAGACATATTATCCAATTCGTTCAGAAAGAATAGCCCACCCCAACGCCGGCTCTCCAGCCGCCTAACCTTATGACTTCATCCAGAGGTTGAGCATCCGCTTTGACATATCGAAGATTTATATCCCCATGAAAATTTTGTCCTAAAACTATGTAACTCCCCCCTTCCAGGTGGAATCCGGTGGTCGAATCAGAGGTGTCTCCCAGCCGGGCGGTCTCTTTAAAGGAACAAAAGTCGACCCCGACCCCGAGATAAGGGCTGAGCTTTCCCAGCTTGACCGGTTTCACCCTCACCCCCATCACTACGGGTACCATCCTGAACTTGATCTCCTCCCGCGTTAATGTCATTTCCCCCTTGTCCTTGAAATAGCCAACCGCGGCCCTGATCTCGAGGTGTTTCGATAAATCATAGCCAAGAAATCCCTCATAGATCAGGCCGCCTGAGCCATAGGTGTCTTTATATATTGAATCAGCTACGAAGTAATACCCTATTGAGCCCCCTACTCTGAGTCCTTCCCCTGAGGAAAACAGAACAGCGACAAATAGAAGTGTCAGAAAGCACAAAACAGGCTTCATTTTATGCCTACCCCTGAATACCAAATATGGGGACTGCCCATTTATCATATATGGTTAGATAGGCGTTATGTCATCATCTTTAGAGGTGATTACACATATGGTTTTTATCCCCCTTAAAGGGTGTCTCGCCGCCCGGAAAAGGGGATGTTCAACTGTTTTGGAGCCGAGAGCTTGACGGGACGTTGCCGCCCAGCCTATGATTAACGCAAAAAGGATCGTTTACTCGGATGGAGAGTGGGCCGGGGGCATCATCTGAAATGGATAGTCCTGCTGGGTGTCTGCGGAACGAAAAAAACAAATCGGAGGAGATGCGCTCGTGACAGCTAGTAACCGAAGTGTTGATCGCGCCTCGAGGCGGTCTGCCTTCGGTCCGGTGTTTTGGCGGGCCGGGTTGCTTGTTGCCGCCCTGATTTCAGTGTGCGCGTATCCCGTTCTTTTTATCTATTTTCGCAATATCAAGGAAGCGGTCTTCAGGCAGGTTTTCGGGCCTCTGCTCGTTTTCGCCGCAGTTGCGCTGGCCGCCTGGCTGGTCTTCGGAATGCTGTCCGGCACGATGGCGAAAGGCGCATTTACCGCCCTGATTTTCGTTCTGGTTTTCATGAACTATTCGCTGATCGAGGGCGGCCTCAGGAGGATTGTCCCGGACTGGCGCTGGTGGCGGATCGCGCCGGCCTTCCTTTTCCTGCTTGTCAATCTGGCGCTGGGACTTCGGGTTTTTGTCACCCGGCTGGAAGGGGATGACAACCTTTTTAAGATAACAATGGGCATCGGCTCGGCCTGCCTGGCCCTGACCCTCTTCAACGCCGCGAGCGGGATATATTCGCTTGGCCAGGCGCCGCCGGTGGAGAGCCGGACTGAGACGGCCAACTCCCGGGGAGCTAAAGAATCGCTGTCCATCAACGCCACTGTGACACGGCCCAATTTCTATTACTTTATCTTTGATGAATACGCCCGGCAGGATGTACTGAAGAAATACACCGGCTACGACAATACGCCATTTCTCAAAGGGCTGGAAGGCCAGGGATTTAAGGTGAGTTATTCGAGCGATTCGGGCTCGGATAACACGCGTATCTCGGTAGGCAACTTGCTGCATTTTAGTTATAAATACACGTCTTTTAGCGAGACGAATCGAGGCATTCGGCGTCCTCCGCTTTTGGAGGTTTTCAAAAAGGCAGGGTACAGAACGTATGCGACCTCTCCCTATAATCAGTTCGACGCAGACCTGTTGGATGTCGCCTTGAGATCCCTGACGGTCCCGGCATCCCTCAGCGTCGAGAAGGCAGCTATAGCAAGGAGCTTTATCGCCTATATAAACCGCGGCGAAGGCGAGGCCGTACGTGAGGACCGGCTGGGGCTGCTCAAGCGGGCCGGCAGTATCATCGAAGAGTCGGCCCAAAGCCCCAAATTCCTGTTTTTCCATATCCTATTTCCCCATGAACCTTTAGTTTTTGATCAGAATGGCGATCCGGTCGCCGAGGAGAATCTGCACAACTGGGCGGACCCAAGATACTACGCCGGACAGGTGATCTTCCTCAACCAGAAAATCAACGAATTGACCTCAATGATTCTCGAACGGGATCCCCAGGCGGTGGTTCTGTACCAGTCTGATCATGGAGCCCGATTCTTTGCCCACCTGACTCCAGAGGAACGGCGGGCTTGCCTCAATTGTGTGTATCTGGGCGGAGAAGATGTGGATATAGAGGGGCTTGGACCGCTGAATACTCTGAGGCTGGCGTTGAATTATGCCCTTGGCCTTAAGTTGGATACTCTGAAAGAGTGAACCATGAAAGGGTTATCAGCGAAGAATTCTAGGCTTGTCGCCTACCTGTCATTGCTCATACTGTTCATCACTTATCTGATTAATGCGGACAGAGTGTATTTTGCCCTGAGCGGACAATCCCATGCTGTGAAAATGTCCGCTGATTTTCGGTTGCCCGCCATTGCCGATCTCCAGTTCATTTATGGGGGCAATGACTTTCTTGTCAACAACCCGTTTGAAGAAGGAAGGTTATTTCTGGGGCGCTTGCTTCGGGTTGCGAATAAACGCGGCAACGCGCAACTGCGTGTGTTCATGAGATCGACAGATGCCTTATACGAAGTGATCGAGAATCGGAGTTCATTCTGGGCGGCATCAGGGACACGCCTGGGCAACTTCTTCATGTCCACATCCGGGCTGAAGGATGGCGTTTATCAGCTCGGGTTGTTTCTCTCCGATGATGAAGGGCCCAGACTGGCTTGGACGCCCAGCCTTTTTGAAAGAGTCGATGGCGGGCCTGTCGTCTATCTGGCAAGGCCGATCGCTCCAGTGGCAGCCAGAATGAGCGAAGGCCTCAGGTTCAGCATTGAACGGATAGGCAAAGGACAAGAGGACATCCTATTCCGAGGCTGGGCGGTGCTCGAGAATAGCGATATGAGCGATTACAACGCTTACCTGAAGATCGAGAATTCCCTAGGTATCTGTAAAACTTTTTATGCGCCCCTTTATACTCGCATGGACATCGCCTCCTTGCAGAATGACCCTCGAGCAGCCAATAGCGGATTCAGGATCAAGGTTTCCCGGGGTGAATTGGCGCCAGGCAGCTACTCGATAAAAGTTGTCGTCAAGCACCGCAAGACCGGCGAGGCAGTCGAATCCACGCAGACCGAGATAAAAGACTTCTGATCCTTCCTTTCTCATCCAGGGCTTTCCGCATTTTCCGGGCGGGCTAGTGTCCCGTCTCGTAAATTTCTTGCCAAAGTCCTAGGCCTAGACGGGACACTTCCAGGGGGGAGTCAAGCTCCCCCCTCGGACCTTTAACGGAGACGCTTACCTTTCTTTGGCCGCCCTTAATTCGCTAAGGACGGTAGGTGGGTTTAATAGATTAGAAACAGAGTCCGGAAAAGTGTCTCCGTAATGCGCAGCTGCTCCGCTGACCCCCTGAGGGGAACGATGCCGTCCCCCTCAAACTTCCCCGCGGTGGCGCGTCTTCCGATGATTGAGACATAGTCAAGTTATTTGTGAGACGCACCACTAGGAGGAAGCCGCGATGACAGCCGCCGCTTTGATCGCCGCGACGGTGTCGGCGACGGCGCTGCCGACCGGCTGGCTCTTGCTGATCGCCTTGGCGCTCTTCTTGGCTTCGCGGCGCTCCCCCTTCTCGAAAATCAGGCCGATGAGATCGCATGCATAGGCAAGGCTGATTAGGGCAGCCGAGCGCTCGTCGCGAGAACTGCCTCTAAGAATCCCGGAGCGGATCCGCTTCCGGATCTCGAATTCCGGCCTGGAGTCGGCCTCGGGGTAGTGCTGCGTCGTGAAGATCCAGAGCAGGTGGTGTTCCTCCCGTTGGAGGATCCTCTTTTCGACGAGGCGGGTCAGGAGCTTCTTTTTGATCTTTCCTCCCGACCGGCCGATCCGGCCGACCCAATGCTTGAGCGTATGGGTCCGCTTGGAGGAGCGGATTTTGGCGAGGATCTCCTCGAGGAGTTCGTCCCGGGCGGAGCCGGTGGACGTCACGATCAGCTTTTTCCCATCGAGGCGAAGGAGACCGGCCTCGACGAGCTCGATGAGCAGCGCGCCGCTCAGGCCGTAGGGAAGCGCCGTCGACGCCCTCATCAGGACCGTCCCTTTCTCCTCGTTCATGGCCAGCAGGAGAAGCTCTTCAGCCAGATTCAGTTTCGTATCCATTATCGTTCTTCCTTAAAGATAAGCATTCGCTCATTGTTCACGCCGAAATTATGTATCTCGTCCCCGCAGTGTTGAGGATGAACTGATCGGGCATCTCCCGGGCAAAGGCCGAGATGGCTTCAAATCCAGTGCAATGAGTGGGGACGATGTAGTCTGGACGGATTGCTTTTATAGCCCCGATCGTTTTCTGAATGATCTCTGGTTTCGCCCCTGTCAAATGGAATCCCCCTATGACGGCATGAACTTTTTCAATTCCAGTCATTTTCTGAGCGTGTTTCACCGTATTGACAATCCCTCGGTGGGCGCATCCAGAAAGCACCACAAGGCCTCTTCCTTTGGCATTGAGAATTACCGCTTGCTCTCCAATAAAATCTTCCTGAACAAACTGTTCTCCTTTTTTAGCTACAAAAACAGGAGGAATTTGCTCGTAATCCGTGACCCGTTCGACTCTCCCGGTAAGATAAGCGCCCTGGACAATTGGCGTGGGGATCTTTGCCTCCACAATTCTTAACAATCCTAATCCCTCAATGTCCTCTCTTTTCAAGGCTAAAAGACTCACCACCTGGCCGTCGGGCCTTCTCATATAGGTTCCCGCAAAAAACTGCTCTCCAACATAAAAAGGAGTCCCCTGGGGGATATCCGTTCTTCTCGCTTTAAGCAGCTCCACCAAGGCGGCTTGATGGTCCAGGTGGTCATGACTTAGAGCCAAGGCCTCGATCCTCTTTAAATCAAGTTTTAATAGCTCGATATTCTTTTTGACTCCTTGAAAGTCAGTCGCAAAATCAAAAAGAAAGGAATGAGATTGGGCCTTGACTACGGTCTCCACATGATAAGCCAGGCCATGTTCGGCATGCAGCATGCTTTCCAGCGGCGATACCGTACCTGTATGCCTTCTAGCGATCTTATCATCCGGTCTGAGAGCGTCAGCCAAATTATCCGTTATTACGGTGATGACTATCCTTTCTGCCTCAGGGATCTTTGCCAAGCCCTGGGAAAAAACACCTTCCCGGAGGATATCCTCGGTCAAAAATAGAGTTCCAGTAACGGCTGTGGCCTTCAAAAAATCTCTTCGGTTTATCTCTTTTGTCATAGCAACACCCTCCTTTCTCAGGCCTCTCGTTAGCTTTTCAATTTGAGCACCTGGCCGGCCAAAGTCCCGTTCCATTTCCCCTTGTCGATGACCACTTTTCCGTTAAGGACGAGATATTTCACTCCTTCGCAGTACCGGGACGGGTTGGCCACTGTCGCCTCGATCTTGATGTTGTCGAGGTCAATGACATTAATATCGGCCTTGTATCCCTCTTTGATCCAGCCCCGGTCATTGAGATTCATAATTTGAGCGGGAAGCGATGTCTGGGAACGGATGACGTGCTCGAGAGAGACCGCTTTTCTCTCCAGGGCGTACTTTTTAATCTTATGAAGGAAGGTCGTGTAGCTCCGGAGATGGATGGGCCCGAAAACTCCATCCAGGCCGTGGAAGGGGGCATCGCCGTCGCTCCCGGTGCCGACGTAATCCTGTTTCATAATATATTCGATATCGTCTTCGCTCATTTCCAGCGAAATGTTTTTGGCGCCCCTGAGCCCGAGTTCAACCGCCATCTCTTCGACCGGCTTTCCCTTCAGAGAAGCGATCTCCTGGAGCGACTTCCCGACAAAGTCCGGCTCCTCACAGACCTCGATAATGATGTTCTCGGCTCCGGTCTCATCAATAAACTCCTTCATGTCCAGGCGGATTTTTTGGCCGGTGTCGGGATCGTTCCACCTTTTCAAGAAGGCCGCCCTCTGCCTGACATGGCCCACCTCGACTCTCCCAAACTCAAAGATGTCGACCACACCCATCCTGAGATACATGGGGAAGCGCACAGATTGGGCGACCAGGCTGACCAATCGCTGCCTGGGGAGCTCGGCGAGAAACTGCTTATGTTTATCAGAGAGCGGATAGTACGGGGTGACCTTGGAATAGAGGTCGATGAGCTCGGAATCACGGAGGTGGTCATAAAGATCCAGGAAATCCTCTTTGTTCAGCCTATTCGGATCGTCTTTCTCGAACCAGACTTTATCCGGAATGAGATCCCGGTCGGCTCCTTTTCCGGCATAGCGGTAGGGATACTGATCAGCCGTGATCTTGAGCCCGCGCGCCCTGGCCTTTTCAATCAGGGCGCAGGCTTCGCGGGAAAGCCCCCAATATTTCTTCCCGCCGACTTTGAAGTGGGAAATATTGGCCGCGGCACCCGAACGCTCCGAAATCTCTATGACCTCCTGTATGGCTTCGATGAGCTTTCCTTCCTCTTTGCGCATATGGGTATCATAGATCCCGCCATAGGGGACGATGGCCTTAGCCACCTCAACCACCTCGTTGGTATCGGCATATCTCCCCGGTATATAGTCGAGGCTCGTGGACATCCCGAACGCGCCTTGATCCATCGCCTCCTTGACAAGGGCTTTCATCTTTTCAATCTCCTCGGGAGTTGCCCTGCTTTCGTCTTCTCCGACGGCCAGACGCCGAACCGCGCCAAACCCGACGAGCATCGCCAAGTTGGGTCCGACCCCCTCCTTGGATAGCCGGGCCATCTGGTCTTCCGGCTTCTCGTAGAGGATCCAGGGGCTGTAACCGCAGTGACCGACGGTCACCGTGGTGACTCCCTGCGTCAGGAAGTTCAGGCAGGATCTGTTTTCCAGGGCATCCATGCCCACTTCGACATGGGTGTGGAGATCGATGAAGCCGGGCATGATGGCCAACCCCTTGGCGTCGATCGTCTGGGCCGCGGTTCCGGCGATGGGCCTGCCGATCTTGACGATGATTCCGTCTTTGACGGCCACGTCCGCCGGGAACGCGGGCTTGAGCGAGCCGTCGTAGACTTTGCCGTTTTTAATTAAGAGGTCAAATTCAACGCCGGCGTCCGACGGGGAACCCGACCGGCTCAAGAACATCAAGGCGGCGATGATGATCAGGCAGCTGATCAGCCTTTCGTTTTTCATTTTTCCTCCAGCTTTAGGCCCAGAACGGGCGGATTTCTTTGTTTTTCTCGCTTTCATGATAGGGCTGTCATGGTCATCCGGAGGTGGGCGTATTCCCGCTCGTCTAACCCTGTCAGCTTTCTTGAGGAGGCCCGGGTTGTGAACATTTAAATCGTCCCAATTACAGGCACTGGGTGAGGACCCGGACCCAGTTCAGCCCCATGATTTTTTCTATTTCGGCAGAGGAGTGGCCCTTCTTTTCCAAGGCCGCCTGGATTGCGAACAGACGGCGGACGTTGTTCAGTTCCGGGATGATCGCGTGTTTCGGCAGCTCCTCGAACCCCAGGACTCCGGCCGCCTGCTGCTTTTGCCACCAATCCAGGCTCAGCTTGACGGCCGCGGCGTTGTCGTTATTGAACTTCGCCGCTTCCAGGTTTCCGGCTACGGTTTGATCGTGCGAGAGGCCGACCGCATCGATCCCCCCGACGTTGATGACATGCTCAAGATGCTGGGCGTAGTGATCGACCGTCGGCACGGGGTCATTGGTGATCCACCAGCTCAGGGGCATGATGGCGACCAAACCGCCGGAGTCCGCGACACCCTTGATGATGGGATCGGTGATGCAGCGGGCGTTATTGACGATCGCCCGGCAGCAGGTATGGGAGGCGACCACCGGCTTTTTGCTCGTCTTCAGGATATCCCGGCAGAGCAATTCGTTTCCATGGGCGAGGTCAGGGATGATCCCGAGGTCGTTCATTTTTTCAATGGCCTTGAAGCCCTTGTCCGTGAGCCCGGTCCATTCCTTTTCGATCGATCCCCCTCCAAAGGGATTGGTGCTGTGGTGGGTGACCTGGCAAATCCGAAGTCCGAGTTCATAAAACGCGCCCATCAGGTCCAGGTCGTCCGTAAAAGGCTCGCAGCTCTGGAACTGGAGAAAGACAGCCGTTTTTCCGCTCTGTCTCGCCTCGGTGATCTGGCTTCCCTTCGTGGCCAGGAAAAGACCGTACTCATTTTCCCTGAGGAGTTTGTTCGCCCGGGCGATGGATTTCAGGCAGGGAAGGAAGAGCCGGACATATTTCCCTTCCTTTTCCTCGACAAACGACACATCCCAGATGAACCCCGAGAGCCCCGAATCCCGGAAGTCTTCTTTGTTCTTGGTGTCCTCAAGGGAGAGGATGAGTCCGTCGAAATACAGGGGATGGCTTTTTCGGGCTTCAGTGATGGAAAAAAGGTCCGCCTTTTCTTGGCAAAAGATGCTTTTTCCGGCGGTCGCGAAAAGCCAAGAGCCGGCGGCCCCGGCGATCCCTTTGGACAAAAATTCTCTTCTTTTCATCATCAAGGAGGAGCTCCTCAATTTTGCCTGGCTTATCCCTCCAAATAGAGTGGGGAAGCATAAATCAACCCATCAAACCCTGTCAAACCGGCATCCCCTCGTCCAGGACCGCCCTACTTGCTCTTTATATAATATATTTCGTAGTTTCCCGGCAGGTCGCTCCGCCAGACGACGTGGATATGGCCGGAGGGATCGGGAGCCAAGTCCGGATCATAGGATTCGTACAAAGTCCCGCTGAGATTTTCAGCGGCTGTCCACACGGCCCCCCCATCCGTGCTCTTCTTGTAATAGATCTCATGGTTCCCGGGTGTGTTGTCGTACCAAACCACATGGGGATTGTGCGAGGAATCAAGGGCGATGATCGGAGATCCGGACAAGCCCGCAGTCCAGGTGAGCCTTTTCGTAGGCGTCCAAGTGGCCCCCCCATCCGTGCCCTTCTTATAAAAAATCTCCGCCTTCTCGCTCGTGGCGTTTTCCCAGGCCACGTGGAGGATGTCCAAGGAATCAACGGCAATCGATGGATACCAGGATCCATATGAATCCCAGGTAAGCCTTTTGGCCGGCGCCCACGCAGCCCCTCCATCCGTGCTCTTCCTGTAATAGATCTCATAGTTCCCGGGTGTCTTGTCATACCAAATCACATGGGGGTTGCCGGAGGAATCAACGGCCAAGGCCGGTTCATCCGAACTTTCCGCACTCCAGGTAAGCCTTTTGGCCGTTGTCCACTTGGTTCCCCCGTCGGTGCTCTTTTTGTAATATATCTCATAGTTCCCGAGTATATTTTCCATCCAGGCCACATGCGGGTTGCCCGAGGAATCAACGGCCAAGGCTGGATACTCGGCGCCGCGTGAAGTCCAGGTGAGCCTTTTGGTCGCCGTCCAAGTGATGCCCCCGTTCGTGCTTTTCCGGTAATAGATCTCGTATTCCCCGGTGGCATAATCATACCAGACAACGTGAAGAGCGCCTGAAGGACCAGCCGCGATGTCAGCACGGTAGCAGCCGGCCGTCGTCGAGCTGAGCCTTTTGGCCGTTGTCCAGGTGGATCCCCCGTCCGGGCTGCCTTTATAATAGATCTCCGAGTATCCGGTCGTTTCGTCATCCCAGACCACATGCGGATTTCCAAAGGAATCAACGGCCAGGGCCGGATATTCGGACCAGCCGGAAGTCCAAGTGATTCTCTTAGCCGGCCTCCAATCGGCGTGAGCTGCTTGAGAAAAAAAGAACAGCCCCAAGGCCAACGCAAAGACTTCTGTTCGTTTCATCTCGGCCTCCTCACCCTTGAATTCTTCTTTGCCTCTCTATAAACCATACGCTCCGGGGGATCGGCAAGTCAAGGGCGGCTGATCACATCCCCAGGGCTTCTTGTTTTCTCCACACCTATCGTCACAGAGCCGGGCGAGTGAGAGCCGGGGCGCTACGGCTGGACCTTCCTGAGCTTCTTGGCGGCGGCGCGGAGAGGCGGCCACTTCGAGGTCTTTCCGACCTCGGGGTCATTCCAGATCGTGCAGAGGTGGCCGAGCATCCTCGCCGACGGGACGGCCAGGGACTCGTCGATAAGCCGCTTGGCGGCGCCGACGTCCCGGAAGCTCGTCGGCAGGACGCGGAATCCCTTGTCGACGAAGAACCGGACCGACGGGAAGGTCGACCGCTTGGTCTGCTGCAACGGGTATTTCGGCTCGTAGTGCCAATCGCAGAGGATGATGTCCTTGGGGATCATGTCCACGGCCGGGTGGGTACCGTTCATGGACGCCTCCCAGAGGCCGTAGCCCGTGGCTTTTTCGTCGAGGAGGCGGTCCGCCCACATAAGCATCTGCTTTCCCCTTTTTCTGACGATGTGGTCGTAGGCGTCGTTGACCGCCCGGGCGAAGAGCTCCGCCGTCGGCTTCCCGGCACAGCGCAGACAATCGGCTTCGCCGATGATGAAGACCTCGTCCATCCCGACGTGCAGGGCGTCGGCCTCGAAGACCTCGAGGATCTCGTCGTAGAGCGCGAAGATGATCGGGTTGACGTCAGGGTGAAGTGGGCACCAGCTCCGGCAATAGAATTCCGTCCCCCAGGGGTCCGTGCCCTTGTTGCCGGCGTACTTGTCCGGAGATTCGTCAAGGTGCGGATACTTAGTGAGAAGCGGAAAGGTTTTTTCGGCCCAGGATTGATGGCCCAGCGATTGGAACTCGGGGATCAGGCGGATCTTGAGGTCGCGGCACAGACCCAAGATCTTCTTGACCGTCTCCCGGGATATCGCCGCGTCGCCGCGGAGCTCGGGATGGGAGACGAATTCATAGTTGTAATTGACCTCGAAAATGAGCACGTTGACGCCGGCCTTGGCCAGCGCCGGGAGCTCGGCAAGGAGCGCCTCGGCGGCCTGCCCTTTCTCAGCCAGCACATGCAGGCCGAACCAGAGAGGCTCCGTCCGGGTCACTAAAGCGGGCTTGGGTTTCGGCGCGCAGGCCGAGATGGCCAGAATGAGGGCTGTGGCGGCTAAGATGAGAACAATTGTTTTTTTCATTGTGAATCCTCTTTCGAGAACAGGCAACATTCGTCTTTCGGAGCCGCTGATGGCGGCCCCAAATTCTCCTCGCCCATTTTTTCGAGTTGCCGGGGGGAAGCATAAGGCCGGGCTGAAGATATGTCAATCTCGCACTTCGCTCCCCGATAAGCGCTTTGAAACCGGTGGATTCGGCTTCAAGTTTGTTGCCAAATCAGCCGGAAGGGGATAGTCTAATGAAGCAGGTTGAGGAGAGATATCCATGAAAGCCATTGTCATCTACGAATCCTATTGGGGCAACACCGCCGCAGTTGCCCGGGCCATCGCCGAGGGCATCGGGCCGGACGCCAAGGCGATGTCGACCTCCGACGCCAAAGGCGATGCCCTGGCGGGTGTCGGCCTGATCGTGGCCGGTTCGCCCATCGTCGCTTTTGCCCTGCCAACGGAAAAGGCCCGAAAGGACATGGCTTCGAGACCGGGCAAGGCCCCGTCGCCGCCGGACCTTTCCCATCCCTCGATGCGGTCCTGGCTCGTCGCGCTCCCCAAGGGGAAGGGGAGTGCGGCCGCCTTCGAAACAGGCTTCAAGCTTTCTCCCGGGAGCGCCGCCGGAACCATACTTAAAAAGCTGAAGGACTTGGAGTACGAGCCCATCGCCAAAAAGGAACGCTTCCTGGTCAAAGGAACATACGGCCCGCTACGTGAGGGGGAGCTCGAGCGGGCCAAAGCCTGGGGCGCCGCGCTGGCCGGTGGAGTCGCTCGAAAATGAGTTGTCTCAGATGATCCGGCAAGAAGCGCCGCTGCGGGGAGCTTGATGACAATCGCCTGACGAGTCAATGGAAAGGACACGGGGAGGCTTCGAGAAGTTGAAACGCGGGATCCAGAGGCGCATGAAATCCAGAATCCCGCCCGCCCGGATCACAGCGCTTTTCCTGGGCCTCGCCTTTTCCCTACAGAGTCCTCTCCTCGCCCAAAATTCTGAATCCGCCGACACGTCGTTCCGGGATTGGGTTTCGACTAACCATCGCTGGCTTCAAGGGCAGATAACACCCAACCCGCTGGTGCCCGACCCGGACCCGAGCCGGCGCGGACTGGCCATAAGTTATGGCTTGACTCCTGAAGAATTCCCCCAGGGATTTCACCGCTCGGCCGTTTACGACGACGCTCTGGCGGCGCTCGCCTTCCTGGTTCTCGACGACCGGGACCGGGCGGCCTTTATTCTGCATGCAACCGCCCGTCTGGTGCGGGCAGACGGAAGTCTCTGGTTCGGCTACAACACCGCCAACGACTGGCCGAGCGAGGCCGACCATGACAGCGCCCTGGTTCGGGCAGGCGCCGTCAGCTGGGTGGGATATGCGCTGGCTTTCTATCTGGCGCACCAGACGCCCTGCGCCGGGGACCGCGGCTGCGAACGGGAGCGGGCCTTCTTTCGACAGACCGCCATCCGCCTGGGCGAATATCTCCTCTCGCTTCAGGTTAACGATGCTCAAGACCCGCGGGACGGCCTTGTGCGCCTGGGCTTCGGCCAGATCGAGTTGGCCTATAAGCCGGATCTTAACAAGGTTGTCGAGGTCTACACCGACGGGCCCTATCCGGGAATAAGCACCGAGAACAACATCAGCTCCTGGTTCTTTCTGCGGCAGCTTGGGGTCCTGACCGGCGACGCCCGTTGGACCCGGGCAGCGGAGCGGATCCGGGCCGGCCTTTTGGGAGGGGCTTGGAACGATTCGCTCGACCAGTTCAACGCCGGGTTTCACCCGGACGGCTCTCCTGACCATACCAAAGCCCTGGACTGCCTTTCTTGGGGAGCGATTTTCCTTGCGGCCGCGGGCAACCCGGAAAAAGCCAGCCGGTCCCTGGCCGTCGTGGATTCCCGCTATGCGGCCCGGGACGGGGAGAGCGCGGGGTTCCGGCCGTACTCGGACAGCCCCATATACGAGGATCCCGGCGTCGGCCGGTTTTTCTTCCCGGACAACGCGCGCCGGAAATGGCCGGATCTGCCTCTCGTCTGGTCCGAGGGAACCCTGGGAGTGGCGTTCGCGGCATCGCGGCTGGGCCGGACCGACGAAGCACGCCGCCTTCTCGACGGACTTCGGCCGCTTCAGCCGATCGACAGAGGTTTGATGTATGCGTCCCGGGATCTGCCCTTTCACATGAGGAAAGCGCCCGGCGCGGCCTCCGCGGCCTGGCTGATCCTGGTCGTCGAGGATCTCATCGGAAATTCGCTGGCACAGGAAGTCTGGAAATGAAGAAGCTGCCCATCTTGATGCTTGTCGGGCTTGCCCTGGCCGCTTCTTGGATTCCGGGGAAGTCCATTCCTCCGGCTCAATGGGGCGTTTCCGTCCTTGAAGTGGGGAGAAGCCGGGACGCCGTCCAGGAGCAGGAGGCCCTGCGCGACAGCCTGGAACTCATGGGAATCCCCTACCGGGCAACTTCAAGCGTCCAGGAGGCCTCGCTCCGACCCCTGATGCTGATCGGGGGCCTGATGCTGAACACCGAGCTTTCTCCATCCGACCGCGAAGCCCTCTATAGCTATGTGGAAAGGGGCGGCATTCTGCTGGCTACCCAGGTGCAGGGCAACAGGTTCTTTCCCCTCTTCGGCCTCAGCCGGGCAGAGACGAGCCGCCTGAACTTTGAGGTGCGCTTCACCTCGACGGACGATCCGTCCATGCGCTACCTCAACCGGCCCGAAGAGAAGGTCATCTCCCTCGGCGACCCCAAGCTCTATTCGGAGACGGTCTGGTCGACGGAGTATCTGCCTTCTCCCGGTGCCGCCGTGCTGGCCCGGTACGAAAACGGCGCCGTCGCGGTCACGCGGCATGCGTACGGCCGCGGCTTGGCCTATGCTCTCGGCCTCGGATTCAAGGAGACGACACTGATCCCGCAGCTCGCCCAAAGCTACGAGGCGGCGCGCCGGTTCATCAACTGGTTCGAGCCTTCCGGCGATGTCTTCCGCCTGCTCCTGCGCGGCCTTTATGAGGACACCGTCCACCCGTTTCTCCTCGTCCATACCGTTCCCGACGGAAAGCAGACGGCCCTCTGCCTCTCCCATGATGTGGACGCGCAGGACTCGTTCCGGAACTCGCTGGCCTTTGCCCGGATGGAGAGCGATCTCGGCGTCCGGAGCACCTTTTTTGTGACCACGAAGTACTTCCTGGATGAAACCGACATCGCCTACTACACGCCCGAGCGGGTGGACTGGATCCGGCAGGTGGCGGCGATGGGGTTCGAAATCGGCTCGCACTCCGTGAGCCATTCCTGGACATTCGAAGAAATCCCGGCGGGCTCCCCCGAGGTCGATTTCAGGAGCTATGATGCCGCTCATCCCTCCGTCTTCGGGGAAGTCCGGGTCAGCAAGGAGCTGCTGGACCGCGACCTCAACCAGCAAACCAAGGGCTTCCGCTCCGGCTATCTGCGCTATCCCCACGAGCTTCTGCGCGCCCTGGAGGAATCCGGCTACACCTTCGATTCCAGCGTTTCGGCCCAGTGGGTCCTGACCAATTTCCCCCACTTCGGATTCCGGCAGAGGGCCCTCGGAAGCGAACGCAGCCGGATCGTGGTTGTGCCGGTGACTTTGGACGATTCAAAAGGAGAGCTGAAGACCCGGGAGTTCCTCACAGCGGCCAGCCAGGAGGAAGCCCTGCGCGTCTGGGCGGACGTCGTCAGGGCCAACGGCGAGAACAACGCCACCTCGTGCCTGTTGATCCATCCGAGCGACGCGACCTACAAGTTGGACACCGAGCGCCGTCTCATCGAGACCTTGAGGGAAGACGACATCTGGATCGGCGACGTCGGAAGCGTTGCGCATTTTTGGAGCAACCGTCAGCGGCTGCGGCCCGTTTTGCGGGCAGCCTCCGGCGAGCCGGTCACGGTCTTTCTGAACCTGGCAAAAAGGGACCTCCCCCCGGGACAGACGCTGGTCGTCGAGAGGTTCGAGGGCGGCCCGGCGCCGCGAATCCTGGATGCCGAGGGTCAAACCGTGGAAGCCAAGGTCCGGCCGCGGAACGACCGCTTTTTCCTCGAGCTTCGCTGACTAGAGCGGTATGACCCAATATACGAGAAACTTCGATCGATAGCAAAAACGGAATATGCCTCGTTTGACAAGTCCGGGCGATGAGTCTAGCCTATAGCCTATCCTTTTGGAGAGGAGAAGACGATGACGACACGTAGAGCCTTCCTGCGGAATTCAGCCCTGGGTTTTGTATTCGCTCCTTACACTCTTCGCGCCTTCGCCGAGGAGCTGGGCCTCGAACCGGGACAGCTCCCTCCCGGACAGACCGTGCCCTTTGTCATGGACAGCGCGCCGGGCCCCGAAACGGTCATCAACGGCCGGAAGTACATTTATTTCGGAGGCACCGGATACTTCGGGCTTCACGGCAACGCCGAGATGATCCAGGTGGCCATCGATGCCATCAACAAGTACGGCATGCACAGCGCTACGAGTCGCACCATGTTCGGCAACAACCCCGTTCTCCTCGACGCCGAAAAGAAAATCGCGGGCTATTTCGGGACCGAAGAATCGCTCTATTTCGTCAGCGGCTATCTCAGCGGGCTCTTCATGGCTCAAGGCATGGCCGATCAGTTTGACGTCGCCTTTGCCGATGAAACCGCCCACTTCAGCATCCGGGACGGCATTTTTTCGACCCGCAAGCCGGTCGTCTTCTACAAACACCGGGATCCCTCCGACCTGAGGGCGAAACTCAAGTCCGAGCTCAAGGCGGGCCAGCGGCCGCTCGTCATCACGGACGGGGTCTTTCCCACCTTCGGCGTCATCGCTCCCGTGCCGGAGATCGTCAAGGAGCTGGAGCCCTATAACGGCGTTCTCTGTCTCGACGACGCCCATGCGGTCGGCGTTCTTGGAGCGAACGGCCGGGGCACCTGCGAGCATTTCGGGATAAAGCCGGGCGACAGGATCATCATGAGCGGGACCCTGAGCAAGGCCTTCGGCGGCCACGGCGGGTTTATCCCCGCCTCGGCCGCGTTTATCCAGAAGATCAAGCAGACCGTCGGCGCCTACAGCGGCGCGAGCTCTCCCCCGTCGCCCATCGCCGCCGCCTCGGCCAAGGGGATCGAACTCGTCCAGAGCCATCCCGAGTGGAGGGAAAAGCTGCGTCGCAACGTCGCCCGGATCAAGAAGGGGTTGCGTAAGCTCGGGTTCGATGTCGGAGACAGCCCGATGCCCGTCGTCACCTGGGCGCTCGCCTCGGCCGAGGAGATGAAAAAGGTACAGCAGGAGCTTCTGGACCGGGGGATCGCTCTCCCCTACACCAAGTATATCGGCGCGCCGGCCGGCGGAGTACTCCGGGCCTCCATCTTTTCCTCGCATACGGACGAGCACATCGACCGGCTGCTCGAAGAGCTGAAAAAGCTGGTCTGAACCAGCTAAATTTTTTGCAACCTCTTCAGGAATGCGGGGTCCACATCCGCCCCGACGCCCGGGAGCTCGGGGAGCGTGATCTGCCCTTTCTCGAAAATCATCCCGCCGACGACCGGATCGATCGTGTGGGAGCTGTGTCCGTCCAGGTCGGCGAAGACGATGTTGCGGTTCGAGGCGACAACGTGGGCCGCGGCGGTCAGCCCGAGCCGGGAGTCGACCATGCAGCCGACCATGCACAGCATGTTGGCGGCGTCGGCGACATGGGCGATCTTCATCATGTTGAGGATTCCGCCCGCCTTCATGAGCTTGATGTTGAAATAGGCGCAGGCCTCCTCCTTGATGAGCTTGACGGCGTCGGACGGATAGAAGAGCGCTTCGTCCGCCATCACCGGGATGGGGCTGACGTCATGCACCGCCTTGAGACCCGCCACGTCGGTCGCCAGGACGGGCTGCTCGACGAACTCGACCTGGTATTTCTCCATCTTCTTCAGCGTGTCGATGGCCAGGGGGGGCGTCCAGCCCTGGTTGGCGTCGATCCGGATCTTGCGCTCGTAGCCGATGGCCTGGCGGATGGCCTCGAGCCGGGCGAGGTCGATTTCCTGGCCCTGGCCCACCTTGATCTTGATTGTGTCGAAGCCGCGGTCGACGAATTCCTTGGCCTTGGCCGCCATCTTCTGAGGTTCGTCAAGGTCGGTGGTGATGTCCGTCCCGAAGGACGGCTTATCCCCGCCGAACAGCCGGTAGAGCGGCAGCCCGGCGATCTTCCCCAGGATGTCGTACAGGGCCGTGTCGAAGGCCGCGGCCGCGCTCGGGTTGGAGTGGAGGAAGGGGCCGAAGCCGTGGACAAGGCTCTCGATGGCCAGGGGGCTTTTGCCGAGGACGATCTCGCGCAGCCCCTTGGCGGCGGCGAGGTTCATCTCCTGCGTTTCCCCGGTGATCGGGTGGAACGGGCAGGCCTCGCCGACACCGACGATGCCGGCGTCGGTCCGGAGCATGACGAGGACGTCGTTGGCCGCGGTGACCGTCCCGATCGAGATCTTGAACGGCTCCTTGAGCGGGATGTCGAAGGCGTAGATATCGACGCCCGTTATCTTGAGCTTAGAGGCCTCGGCCTTGGCTTTTTCCAGAGACGCGGAGGGCTGGGCGAGACTTTTGCCCGCGCCCGTGGACAGGAAACCGAGCCCCAGAGCTTTCAGGAAATTTTTTCGCGACATGGTCATGACGCCTCCTTGAATTGCGATTTCATTGAGCACATCAGTTATATGCAACGGTGGAGGCGATGTCAAAAATTCTGCTGCAAAATCGGTCAGCCGGAGAAACGTGGGCCGAAATCCATGGCTCATGAAACCGGCCCGTGAGCGGCCTGGTCCCCTGAAATTCCTGGTGTTGACAGGACCTCAAGGAGGCCGTTATAGTACCGGCATGACGGGGAGGAGGAAACCCCTATGCAGAAGGCGGCCGGCCGGATGAGCTTCACAAAAAAAACAGTCGATTTTGTCGCCAGCATCGGGTCCGACCCGTCCGATTCCGAGCAAATTCGGCTGCTCAAGCGCATCTGGACGGTCACGATATTTCTGGCCATACCGCTTTCGGCCGGGATGGCGGTCGGCTATATGCTGTTGGGAAGGAACTTGAGCGCCCTTGTCTGGTTCATCTCCGCGGGATACTGGCTTGCCCTGCTTTTCTTCCTGGCTGTCGTCCGCAAGCACATCGAGTTCATCGGCCTGATCAGCCAGGGCTTTCTCGTTCTCGCTTCTTTCGCCGCCACCTGCCTTATGGGGGGATTCATCCGCTCCGACGGCATCATTTTCATGGGCCTAGTCGGCGTTCTCTATGCCATGGTTTTTCCCAGCCGGAAGCGGGCCTTCTTTATCTTCGCCGCGTACTTCATCCTTATTTGCGTCGCGCTGACCCTGGAGCTGACGGTGTTCCGCGCCGATTCGGCCCGTCCCCCGGCCTTCACCCTGATCTTCTGGCTTATCTTCATCGTCATGGCCGTCTTCACGGTCCTGACGATCTATTATTTCGTCGGCCAGCGCGACCGGACCTATCGGCTCCTTCGGACCGAAAAGGAGCGATCGGAAGGCCTTTTGCGGCGGATCGAGAGCGACCTGCATCTGGCGGCCAAGATTCAGAGAAATTTCCTTCCCCGTCAGGACCCGCGGGTCGAGCGCTTCGACATCAGCGGGCTTAACGTCTCGTGTTACGAAGTCGGCGGGGACTACTATGACTTTGTTCCGGTCGATCCCTATCGCCTCGGGATCGCGGTGGGGGATGTCTCCGGCAAGGGCATCGGCGCCGCCCTCCTGATGGCCTCACTGCGGGCGGCCTTCCGGGCCCAAGTCCGTCCCGGCTACCGGGTCGAGGACATGGCGGCCGGGATCAACGATTTCGTCCATCAAAGCTCGGCCGTTTCGAGCTTCATCACCTTCTTCTTTTGCGAGATCGACCGGCGCGGCAACGAAGTCCGTTACGTCAACGCCGGCCATGTCCCTCCCCTTGTCATGAGGGCCGACGGGTCCCTGGAGACGCTCGGGAGCACGGGCTTCTGCCTGGGGATGTTTCCGGGCGCAACCTACGAGGCGAAATCCCTCCGATTGGAGGAGGGAGACATCCTTCTTCTGTATTCGGACGGGATCCCGGACGCCCGAAACGACGACGGAGCCGAATACACCCTGGACCGTTTAATATCGCTGCTGCGTTCCAACGCGGGATTGGCCGCGGCCGGTATCTTGGCGGCCATCGCCGGCGATGCCAAGCGCTTCATCGGCGATGCGCCGCCGTTCGATGACCAGACGCTTGTGGTCATCAAGAAATCATAGTCCTTATCCACCATCGTCGTGGCCATGGCCCTGGTTGCGTAGACGGGACCTTCGATCGAGAATGGCCGCAGTTGAGGTCCCTTCTGGCCTGAAAAGCAAGCTGTTGACTTTTCGGCCATGTTTGTTAACATATCGATAGGTAATTAACATAGGTTAATTAACTTCTGGAATGTTAACTTCCTGAGATAAGGTTGAAAGGTGAGCCCAGATGAAAAATAGTGAACTGCTAACCATCCCGCAGTTGGCCCGAGTCCTGGGTCTCTCCAGGATTGCCGTTTACAAAAAGGTCAAGAGGGGCGAGATCAAGGCTTTCCGCGTCGGGAAAAACTATGCCATACCCCAAGAAGAGCTTGCCAGCATCTTGGGGAAAACTCTCAAAGGGGAGGCCAAGAACACCATCGATAGGGCAGTCAAGAAGACGATGAAAGATTACGGGGAAGTCCTCAGGCTCTTGGGTAGCGAATGACCAAAACGCTTTCTGTCAAGGAAGTGGAATACATCGCCTTCCGACTGGCCCAGGAATGGCTGGCCTTTAACGAGCCGATCCCCGATTTTTCAACTCGTTTCCCCGGTATCCTCGAAAGTTGCCTGGCAACACCATTCCAGAGCTTTACTCGGAAATCGCTTTATCCCAATCTCATCTCCAAGGCCGGCATTCTCTTTTATCTTCTCATCAAAAACCACCCCTTCCAGAACGGGAACAAGCGGATTGCGATCACGACGTTGCTCGTTTTCCTTTACAAAAACAAAAAATGGATCAAAGCGGATACCCAAGAGCTTTTGAACTTCACGGTTTGGATAGCCCAGAGCCCGGCACGATATAAGGAGGAAGCGGTCCGGGCAATCGAGAAGTTTCTGAAGGACCACATCCAGGTCCTTGTGGAATGATCCGAACCATAATTCTGCCAACGAGGATGAAAAAACAGCTTGCGAGCTGGCACAGGGGGGGAATTAAGGTTGCTGTCCCCGGAATAGGGCTGAAAAAACCGAGCCGAAGACGACCTGGCGCGGGTCAGTGTTTGGGAAGGGGAGGCGGCCCCTCGGGGACGAACGGCTTGTAGACCACGCCCTTCGTTTTCTCCTTGAACTCGGCCTGGATCGCCTGGACGATCTTGGGGTCCTCGTAAAGGTCCACCATCGTCGTGGCCATGGCCTTGGCCGCGTAGATAAGCCCCTTGTGCCCGATCGACATCCCGGCGCAGGCCACCGTCGGCCAGGCATGCCAAGGAGCCTCAACGGGCGCCGTCGTGGCGCTCAGGCCCAGCATGGGGACGAACCAGCTGACGTCGCCGACGTCGGTCGACCCTCCCTCGGGGTCCGGCTTCGGAGCCGCCCAAGGCCGGACCGAACCGTCGAGGCCCTTGGGCTCGACGCCCGTCGCGCGCTGGATCTCCTTGGCGAAATCCTGCTCCTCGGGTGTGTATGCGATCGGCCCGAGCCACTGGAGGTTCGCGAACATCACCTTGGCCCCGGTCAGGTTGACCAGGGTCTCCCAGCTCCCTCCCTGCACGGTGATCTTGGATTCGACCTCGGCCATCATCGCCGCGCCCTCGGCGACCTTGCGCGCGCGGACGAGCAGCCGCTCGACCCCGGCGCCCTTCGAATCGCGGAGCCAGCACCAGAGCTTAGCGTAGGCCGGTACGACGTTCGGCACATCCCCTCCGTTCTGGATCGAGTAGTGCATGCGGACGGAGGGTTTCACGAACTCGCGCATCCGGTTGAGCCCCGCGGCGAAGAGCTCCATGGCGGCTACCGCGCTGCGTCCGTTCCAGGGGTCGGCCGCCGCGTGTGCCGTCTTGCCGCTGAACTCGACGATGAATTCGACGATCGCCTGGGAGCTGTCGACGGCGACCTCGGTTTCATCGGCGGGGTGCCAGGTCAAGCAGACGTCGAGGTCGTTGAACAGCCCCTCCCGGGCCATGTAGGCTTTTCCGCCCACGGCTTCCTCGGCGGGCGTGCCGTAGAACCGGATCGTCCCCTTGAGCTTTCCGGAGGCCATGAGATCCTTGATGGCCAGGGCCGCGCTGAGGGCCGCCGTGCCGAGCAGGTTGTGCCCGCAACCGTGGCCCGGAGCTCCGGCTTGGAGGACCTCTTTCGTGCTTTGGGATTTTTGAGACAAGCCTGGCAGGGCGTCGTACTCCCCGAGGACGCCGATGATCGGCCGGCCCTCGCCGTAGCTGGCCACGAACGCGGTCGGAAGACCCGCGACGCCGCGCTCGACCGCGAAGCCCTGTTTCTCGGCATAGTCCGCGAGCACCCGGGCTGATTGGACCTCCCGCAAGGCGGTCTCGGCGAAGCCCCAGACCTGGTCGCTGAGCGCGATGATGTCAGCCTTGTGCCTTTCGACGGCGGCGACGGCTTCCTCTTTCTTTTTAACCGAGGCGCCGACTGCCAGCTGCGAAAGGGCCGCCAGGGCGGCGAGCATGAAGGCGGCGTGCGTAAGGCGTGATTTCATGGGCGACCTTCCTTTTGTTTGATGCATTGTCTAGGCCTCTTTTAATGCATACCGAAAGGCCATGTCAACCGCTGTCCGGCCATCGATGGTAATCCACAACCTGTGGTTTCACGGCGGAAACAGCTATAATGAGCCGAGAGCATGGCTATCCAGTAAGATTTGAGGGTTTTTCCTTGGCCGGAATTCGGGTATCATAGAGCCCATGAAACGCCTGCTGTCCTGGAAAGTCCTGCTGGTTGTCTTTTTCCTGGCCGCTTCGGCCGGCATCTATTCCCTTCACTACCTGATCTTCAAGGACCCCCACCATATCTTCCTGTACCTTGTAGGCGATTTGGGCTTCCTGTTTGTCGACGTACTGGTCGTCGTCCTGTTCATTGAGAGCCTGCTGGAACGCCGCGAGAGACAGTCACGCCTGATGAAGCTCAACATGGTCATCGGGACGTTCTTCAGCGAAGTCGGGCTGGAGCTGCTGCGGAAATTCTCAGCCTTCATCGTGAACGCCGAGGGCCTGAAGAGCCGGACGGCCTTCGCCTTCGACTGGGAGCGAAGGGACTTCGAGGAGGCCAAGAAGGCGGCGGCCAATTTCGCCTATCACGGCAAGCCGGAGGCCTCCCAGCTGGCCGAGCTCCGGACCTTCACGCTGTCCAAGCGCGGGTTCCTGTTGACGCTCCTGGAGAACCCATACATCCTCGAACATGAGAGCTTCACCGACCTGCTGTGGGCTGTCTTTCATGTAGCCGACGAACTGAGCTACCGCGAGGGAGACATGGCGGCCCTTCCCCAGACCGACCTCGTCCATATCGGCGGCGACCTGTGCCGCGCCTATTCGCTCATCGTAACCCAATGGATTACCTACGCCCAGCATCTCAAAGAGCGGTATCCGTTCCTCTATTCCCTGGCCGTGCGTATCAACCCATTGGGGGCCAGCCCGTCGGCTGTGGTCAAGTCGTAACGATTTTCTCGTCGCCTGACGTTTCCATTTCACTCCATCGGGCGTTAACTCTAACGCCCAGCCGGGAGAACGAAAACGGCTGGAGATGATCGCGGTCAGCGGTAGGGGTTTTTCGGCTCTTCGGTTATGACGGCCGGCTGGATGGTTTCGAGAAGGAGGCGGTTTTTCTCGGAGCGGTCCTCGCCGACGCTCGTGCAGTAGATCGCCGGGTCGTCCATAACCGGACGCATTCCGAGGAGCTTGATAAATCGCGGTCTCTTATTTCTTGGTCGCTTTTTCCAGGCATTTGACGGCGGCGTCGAGCTGGGAATCCACGCCGCTGAGCAGCCTCTCCCGGCTGAGCCCGATCTCGATATCCGGGATCACCCCGTGTCCTTCGAGCACCGTGCCGTCCGGCGTTTTCCCCTGGGCCACAGGATACATGAAAACCGCGCCGTTTGGGAACGGCCTGACGTCCGATTCCATCATGATGCCGGGACTGCGCTCGCCCATGACCGTGGCCCGCTTCGCGGCCTGCATGCCGGCGGCGAAAAGCTCGCTGGCCGAACCGCTCAACGCGTCGATCAGGATGACCAGGGGGCCCTGATATGCATCGGCCGAAGGGCTGGAAAAGATCTTCTTTTCACCGGCCCTGTCTTTCCTGAGGTAGAGAAGGGTCTTTTCCGCCAGGAACAGCTCGGGCATTTGTTCGATTTCTCCCCCGGAATTACCGCGCAGGTCGATGATCACTCCTGAGACGCCGCCCATGGATTTGATAGCGGCAGATGTTCGGGCGGCCAGCTCGGGTTGAAGGGTGTTCATTCGGACGTAGGCGATGTCCTTGCCCAGGCGCCTGGCTTCAAACTCCACGGCCATGAAAATCATCCCCCCCGGCCCCAGCGCAACACCATTCCGTTTGATCCGAGTGATTTTCCTGGCGCCTGGCTTCCCGCTTTCGTCCGCATAGGCGATGGAGACCTCCGTCCCGGCGGCCCCGTAGACGCGGCTCAGCAGGGCTTTCGTGTTTCTGGCGATTCGGCTGCGGCTGTTATCGGGAGGAGGGGAAATCCGTTCAGCCTCCTGGATAATCTGTTCGACAGGAATATCATCGATGGCCTGAATAGCGTATCCGCAACGGAGACCCGTCTTATGGGCGGGGGAGCCGGGATGGACGGCGGTGATCACGGCCGTTCCGCCGAGCAGTCGGATATCCAGACCCGGGCTCCCATCGGCGAACGTCAGGGGTTCAAAGCGGGCGAGGGTTCCGGGCGGGATGATGTAGGCATGCGAGACTTTGAGTTCCCAAAGCATCGTGTTGAGGAGGTTGTAAAAGACTTCGTCCTTCTCGGCGGAGGCGATCTGCGGAAGATAACGGTCATGGACCTCCTTCCAGTTCAAGCCTCCGAACGCGGGATCATGAAATGTCTCGTTGACCCTGTTCCATGCCATCTCGAACATGCTCAGATAAGCCTTGTTCCCGCTCTGTCCTGGCGTCATTTGGACGACGAGCCCCGAGGTTAAAAAAAGAACAATGATTCTTAGGATCATGTTTGTTCTTCCTCGTATGGAAAATAAGATTTTCCTTTACGGACAGCGCCGCTCGAGCGCGGCTCTTCGGTCAGAACGGCCGGCTGGATGGTTTCGAGAAGGAGCCGGTTTTTCTCGGAGCGGTCCTCGCCGACGCTCGTGCAGTAGATCGCCGGGTCATCCATGACCGGGCACTTGTTCTCGCAGATGCCGCAGCCGATGCAGAGGTCGAGGTCGATGACCGGTGCTTTCTGGGTGGCGGTCGTTCCGTCCGGAAGCTTGGCCTCGACCATGACGAACTTGATGGCCTTGGGCGAGGTCGGGCAGTGCTCCTCGCAGACGATGCAGGGCCGGCCGAGCGCATAGGGGATGCAGCGGTCCTTGTTGACCCAGGCCGACCCGATCTTGACCTTGATTTTTTCTTCGATGGTCAGCTCCTTGATGGCTCCGGTCGGACAAACTTGGGAGCAGAGGGAGCAGTAATATTCGCAATAGCCGATGCGCGGCTTGAGCACCGGGGTCCAAATCCCCTCCGGGCCGGCTTCGTCGAGCGCCGGCTGCAGGGCGTTGGTCGGGCAGGCCTTCATGCATTCGCTGCACTTGACGCATTTCTGGAGGAACTTGGGTTCGGGGAGGGCGCCCGGCGGGCGGATCAGCTTGGCCGCGGCCCTTTTCCCGGCTGGTGTGATCTTGAAGAACGGCGCCGCGACGACGGCGAGGGCCGAAGTGAAGATCAAGCGCCGGCGCGACAGGTTGACGGCAGCGATCTTTTCCGGAGTCCCCTTTACAGGGAAATAGACGGCCTTGGTCGGGCAGATCGATGCGCAGGTATAGCAATAGACGCACTCTGAACTCCGCCACTCGTCGTTGGGGTAGGGATTGGCCTGGGTTTGGCAGTGGATCGTGCACAGATTGCACTTGATGCACTTATCCATGTCGACCCTGACTTTGGCCACATTCCAGCGGGAGCAGAGCCCGAGCAGGGCCCCGGTGGGGCAGAGATAGCGGCACCAGAACCTCTCCTTGGAGAGGTTGAGGAGGACGGCGCCGAGGAACAGCAGGCTGAGGAAGAATCCCTGATGGAACGTCTGGTTAAGGGAGAGGGTCCCGAAGAACTGGGCCGCCGCATCCCCCGCTGAGGAGAGCTTGAGCCCGTAGAGAAGGCCGATGAGGGCCCCGCCGGCGCGGGCGAACCAGGGGATGATCCCGGCGGCGAAGGAGCGGTAGAGAAATGAAAGCGGGTCGGCGATGCCGACGAGGTCGATGGTAAAGAGGCTGGAGATGACGACGACGATCAGGATGTAGTATTTCCAGGCCAGCCGGCCGGCGCTCTTCTCTTCTTTCCGCGGCCGCAGGAGCTTGCCTTTCTTGAAAACGAACGAGAAGAACTGGTGGACGGAGCCCAGCGGACAAACCCAGCCGCAGACATACCTTCCCGCGACCAGGGTGACAAGCAGGGTGATCGCGGCCAGGATGAACGAGGCGAAAAGCACTCTCGAGGCGATGGCCGTGGCGATGGCCAGCAGCGGGTCGAAGTGGAAGAAGACCTCTACCCGGCCGATGTAATCCTGGCCGGTGAAGTGGGTCTTGAAGAGGAGCAAAAGGAAGAGCCCGAAGAATCCGGCTTGGCTGATGATCCTGGTCGACTGGATGGCCCGGTATTTCCTAGACCGTTCTTTTTTCAACAGTCAGCTTCTCCAGGCTGGTCTGCCCGAGCCCGCGCTTCTGGGCGATTCCAAGGTAGGCCAGCTCCTCGGGCCGGATCTCGAAAAAGCCTGCGGCCACCGTATCCGCGGCCACGGGGTCGACGCTGGCCACTACCGTCTTTTGGAGCTTGACGTCGGAGGTCCGTCCGCCCTGAGGTCCGTTGCGCGTCAGGATCCGGTAGGCGTCGAGCACGGTGAGCTGGGGTTTGAAAAAAGCGGCCAGGTCTACCATGCCTTCGTCGAGCCTCTGATGGAGCTGGTTGCGGGCGCCGCCGATGGCCCCCAGCCAGTTTTTCATGCCGATCGTCAGGCGACAGAGGCTGTGGTGCTTGGCGATCGGGACGTTGATAAGCTTGTCTGCTTCGACGAAATCGGTGAACACTTCCCATTCCTTGAGCCACTCGCCTTTGAGGGCCATCTTTTTCAGGCGGTAATCGTTGACAAAGGGAACCTTGGCCCCGGCCGCCTTGGCCGCCTCGGCGATCCCCGAGCGGGCGTAACAGCGCTGGGCCTGGTTGGTCGTGTTGTCCATGACCATGACTTCCTTGGCCCCGGCTTCGAACGAGAGTTCGACGAGGGTTTTGATGATTTCGGGATTGGTCGTGGCCGCGAGCTCGGGCGTCCGGTCCCAGCCGATGTTCGGCTTGATCATGACCTTGTCGCCCTTGGCGATAAAACGCTTCATCCCGCCGAGCGCGGCCAGCGCCTCTTTGGTTATCGCCGCCGGGGATTCGCCCGTAATTATGGCCAGGTCGGGGTTGGGTTTGGCCTGGGCGAGGAGCGATGGTGCGTATCGCAGGACGACCCCTCCGACGGCCAGGTCTTTCATGAAATCGCGTCTGTTCATCTCCTTATCCTTTTCCCAGCGAGCGCATGTATTCCAGGATGCCTTCGTAGATGCCCTGGGCGACTTGCTTCCGGTAAGATGGGCTTTTCAGCCTTTCTTCTTCCTGGGCGTTGCTCAAGTGGGAAATCTCAACCAGGACAGAAGGCATCTCGCCGCCGATGAGAACCCAGAACGGGCCGCCCCGCACACCCAGGCTTTCTACGGCGGTGTAATGTTGAGATAATAATTTTACCAGATTCCCGTGGATCTTGTAAGCCAGGTCACGCGACTCCAGGATCTTGCTGTTCTGGACGATCTTCTTCAGAGTGTCCTGCATCTCGCCGATCCTCTTGGTCGAAGTGGCGTTCTCCAAGGCGGCGATCTCGTTGACCTGCGGGTCGGGGCTGAAGTTGAGGTAGAAGGCCATGACGCCTTTTTTCTTGCGGTTGCGGTTGGCGTTGGCATGGATGGAGACGAACAGGTCGGCCTTCTGCTGGTTGGCGATGACCGGCCGGTTCTCGAGCGGGATGAAGATATCCGATTCCCGCGTCATGATCACCTCCAGCCCTTTGGCGGCGAGGAGGGTTCGCAGCTCCGCCGAGACGGCCAGGACGACGTCCTTCTCCTTCAGGCCCTTCTTGCCGATCGCACCGGGGTCCTCACCGCCGTGCCCCGGGTCGAGGACGACTCTCCGGATCCCCAGGCCGAGCTGGCGGGCCATGCTGTACCCGTCGGCGGTCGGCTCTGGAAGCTTGGCCGGCTTTTCCTCGGGTTCGGCCGGAGCCGGCTTATCGGGAGGGGCGGTCGGCGGGGCAGCCGCCGTTTCCTTGGGGAAGATGTCGAGGACGACCCGGAAGGGATCGAAGAGGGGGAAGACTTGGTAGCGTCCGACTTTGGCCAGGTTGAGCTCGGCCACCACCCGGACGGTTGAGGCGTTCTTCTGGGCGATCCGGACCTCTTTGATGTAATCGCAACTGGCGACGAATATCTTGTTCTGGAGGATGGGGTTCAACCGGGCCTGGTAGATATCAACATATATGCGGTCGGGATCCTTGAGGTCGGCCGAAGAGAATTCCCTGAGCTTCCCGATGTCGATGACGATCCGGGTATGGGTAGGATGCGTGTAGGAGCGGAGGTTATAGACCTCGACGGTCGATTGTCGCGCCGGGGTGGGGGGCGCCAGGAGGACCACAGAGGAGGCTAGGATAAGGGAAGCGCCCAGTCGGTTTGCGATCCGGTTCGGTCTGGCCAATTCCTACTTATAATATAAAATCAATAAGTTATCCGCAACCCGAGCTCCGCGCTCAGGCGCCGAATTTCTGGAGTTTGCCGGCGTGGGCCAGCAGCAAAGACATCGCTTGGAGGGCGGGGAAGCGGCCGAGGAAGCCGCGGCTGCAGGCCCGCTCCGAAAAGACGGTCACATCATCGGGCAGGGCCGACCTGGCGACGAGCAGGAAGGGGTTGGGATGCCAGGAATGGGACTTGAGCAGGCAAGGGGTGGAATGGTCGGCCGTGACGGCGAGCACGTCGGGTCCCAGGGCTTCGATCCGCGGGAGAAAAGAATCGACCTCCTCAATGGCCTTAACCTTGGCCGGGAAATTCCCGTCCTCTCCGGCGGCGTCGGTCTTTTTATAATGGAGGTAAAAGAAATCGTGATCCTTGAAGCCGGCCTCGAGGGCGCTGAAAAGATCCTCGGTATCGGCGCCGACATCCATCACCTCCATGCCGAGAAGCTTGGCCAGGCCTTTGTACATAGGATAATTGGCGATGGCCGCCGGTCTGACTTTATAGAGTTCGGGCATGCCCGGTATAGCCGGAAACTTGGAGAAGCCGCGCAGCAGGACCGTGTTGGCGACGGCGAGGTCACTGAGTATTGCGGTCACGTCGTCGAGGAAGCGGTTGACGCTGCCGGCCGTTTTTTCCGCCTCAGGGGAGAGGGCTTTGGCATAGGCCCGCGGCTTGTGATCTTTCTGGGGGTCGGCATCGGACAGGGCATCGGTGAGCCCCTCACCGCTGAACCTTACTACGAAGCGGTGTTCTTTGCCGGGGAAAAGAGCGATCCGGAGTCCAGGCAGGGGTTGGAGAGAGTCGTTGACTCGGCGGCAGAGCTTCTCGTTCTCGGACGTCGGGATCCGGCCGGCCCGGCGGTCGACAACAAGGCCGTCCTTAAGGGTGGCGTAATTACCCCGGGCGACAAGGTCATTCGGGCCGACTTCGACTCCCGAGCCGAGCGCCTCTAGGATGCCGCGGCCGAGCTGGTAACGCAGCGGGTCGTAGCCGAAGAGGGCGAGATGGGAAGGGCCGCTCCCCGGCGTTATGCCGCGAAAGACGGGGTCGGTCAGGCCGCAGGTCCCCTTGGCGGCCAGGCGGTCGAGGTTGGGAGTATGCGCCTTCTCGAGCGCCGTCTTTCCTTCGACGGGAAGATCCCCGAGGCCGTCGAGAACGAGCAGGACGATCTTCGAGGGGGTCGAAATCGCAAGGTCTTTGGCTAATGTTTCCCAGTCCATGATTTCAAATCATACCGGAATCGATATCCGCTTACAATATCAGTATGGGGTCAGGTCTCAACATTCAACAATTTGCAGTGCAGCTACGGATTTGTTGATTGTTGAGACCTGACCCCTGTTCTGCTAAAACTCTGTTTGTACCTGATCAACCTCCCGTTCCACTCCTGACCAATAGGCGGGGCTTGATCAAATTCGGCGTTCCGGGAAAAGGCCGAGGCGCTGGACTTCTCGAACGGCTACCAATATTACTCGGCAGGCCAGAGGCGGACGAGGACGACGCCGTGGCGGGCGACATAGGCCTCGAACTTGCCTTCGCAAACGCCGAGGTCTCGCTGCCGCCACAGATCCCTTATTTTTTGCGGCCCCTGGACACCGAGGTCTTCCCACTTCGCTCCGATGACCTTGAGCCCTTCGCCCCGGTTGAAAAGCCCGACCGCCAGTGATCCGTCCTCCAGCGGGCGTGTCCAGACTTCGAGAGCGCCGTCCTTGGACACTCGTATCCCCGGCCGGCCCAGTGCATCCTGGTCCACCTCGATGACCTCGTCATTGGTGAGAAGGTTCAACGTGAAGGTGTCCAACCGGGTGATGTCGCCGCTGAAGATGAGCGGAGCAGCCAGCAGGCTCCAGAGGGATACGTGGGAATACTGTTCGTTCGGCGTGAGCGGCGTCGGTACCGTCTGGCCTTTCCAGTTGCTCAGGTAGCCAAGTAGGAGATAGTCCGGGTCATTCCAGCCGCCCGGCCCTCCAAAGCGGTGGAGTTCCTTCTCGGCGTAGAGGTCGAACCCGTCGCGGAAAAGGGCCAGCCCGATCTTTTCAAACGACCCGCCGAGGTCCCCGGCCGTGCGCCAACTGTTGCCCCCGACCTCTTTCCCCCACTCCCAGACATCGTCCATGCCGTACTGGCAAAGGTTGAGGACGATGTCCCGCGGCTGCTTCTTGAGGATGTCGCTGATCAGCCGGTAAGGCTTCTGGAATTCTTCCCGGCTCTTGTCCTTGGCGATCCGGCCGTAGGAGCACCAGTCGTATTTAAGGAAATCGAAACCCCACTCGACGAAACGGCCGATGTCCTTTTCTTCGCTCTGCCAGGCCGCCACATGGTCGGCGCAGGTCAGGGGTCCGGGCGAAGTGTAGATCCCGGCTTTGAGTCCCCTGGCATGGATGAAATCGGTGAGCCCCTTCATGTCGGGAAAACGGGGATTGGAATTGATCTTGCCGGATTTGTCGCGCGGCTCACCCTGGAGCGTCGGGTCGGCGGAGCCGGGTTTGACCGACCAACAATCGTCGATGTTGACATACATGTATCCGTGGTCGGCCATCCCGCTCGAGACCATGGCCTCGGCCGCGGCTCGCATGATCTCGTCCGTGACATGGTTTTCCCAGACGTACCAGCTGTTCCAGCCCATGTGCGGAGTGAGGGCCAGGGTATCGCCGCAGATTATCTTGAGTTCTCGGGAAGCGGATCCCAGGGAATTTGACGCCTTAAGAAGGACGGAATATTGGCCCCGTTCCTGGACGACGCCCGAGATTATCCCGGTCGACGGGTCGAGGGTCAGATTGGCCGGGAGATTTTCGGCGGCAAAATCGATCGGCCGCACACCCGTAGCCGGGATCCGGAAAAGAAACGGCGATCCGGGCCGGACTCCCACCACCCGCGCTCCGTTTATACGGGGCGCCGGTCCGGATTCCGGCGTCAGAATAACAGCCGTTTCCTGGGGACTCGCAGGCAGTCCGATTATTCCCAAGCTCCATATAGACAAAATGATGACAAGAATTTTCGTATTCATATCTTGCTCCTTAGGCCAGCGTCAGTTGGTCATGGGCCACGAGCAGCATCCCCTGGATCGCAACGCCGTAGGGACAGGCCTTTTCGCAATAGCCCGGGCAATGCCCGCATTCCTCCGCCCGTGCTCCCGGGATCCGCGCATATTTGAGCATGGCCTCCTTCTCACGGCCCTGGGCGGCGAAATAATGGTGGTAGCGCATGATGGTGTTGACGGGCACCCCGCGGGGACAGTCGAGCTCGCAAACCCCGCAGGCATGCCGGCAGTAGAGCGCGCCGCAGGCCTCTTTGTACCGGGCGAGGGTCGTGCTGTCTTTTTCACTGAGCCTCGACCCCGACTGGCGAAGGAATTGATCGGCTTCGGCATAGGTCTTGGCGGAGCAGCAGACCGTGTTAACATCAGGGTTGCTGAGGGCGAATCGGAGGGCGGCTTCCTTGATTTCTTCGGGATTCTGCAGGTTGTACCTTTTGACGAACGTCTCCGCCCGGTCCGCAATATCCTTGTACCGGGCCAGACCCTCCCGATAAAGAGGGTCGATCTCTTTCCCCTCTTTCTCCAACTGCTCGATCCTCGATTTCAGGACAGAGTAGGTCCCAACGGGTTTGGTCTTCATGAGAGTGATGCCGAGCTTCTTCTCCTTGGCGGCCCGGATAACCTGCTCGCCCCGGTCCAGCTGGAGGAAATTGTAGGCCATGAGGAAGACGTCAAACCGTCCGTCTTCGACGGCGGCAAGGAGCACCCTGTCCATGCTTTCTTCGGGATCACGGAACCAGAAGGAGCCGTGATGGGAGACCCCGACGAAGCGTACCCGGCCTTCGGTTTTGAGTTCCTGCATGGCGGCGTGGAACCCTTCGGTCTTGAGTACTTCGACCCGCTCCGGCATGTGCAGCATCAGGCAGTCAAAATAATCGGTTTCCAGATCCTCGAGGCATTTCCGGGCCCGCTTGAGAAAGCCTTCCCTTGTGATGTCATCCTCCGGCAGCATCTTGGAGGTGAGGAAGATTTTTTTCCGGTCCCGTCCCTTGAGCACCCGGCCGATGAGCTTGTGAGAACCGGGGTAGCTCTCGCCGGTATCGATGTAATTGACTCCGGCGTCCAGCATAGTGCTGAATACGCCGAAATCCTGGATGTAGCCTGTGGCCAGGTCCGATACTTGGAATCCGGTCCGGCCGAGGACGCGGTATTCCTTGATCTTGGGAGGGGTTTTTTCCCCGGATTGTGCCTCCTGGGCCCCTGCTTGAGAACGCCCGGCCCGTGCCGGGACAGCGGCAGCGGCGATCCCGAGGGCGGCGCTCCTGATGAAATTTCTGCGGCCGATCTCAGGTCTTTTCTTCATTTGTCCTCCAGTTTTGTCTCTGGCCCCGCCCTAAATCGGGGACAGTATATCAATTTCCTAATTTTTTAAGAATGACTTCGGTCGCGCCCCAGCCCCCGCCTCCGAGGTCGGCGGTTTTGAAGCTCAGGACATGGGGGTTCGTCCGAAGCAGGCTTTGGACGGTCCGGCGAAGCGAGCCGGTCCCCTTTCCGTGGATGATCCGGACTTGACGTATGCCCAGGCGCCGGCATTCTTCCAGGTATTCAGGCACCAGGCTTTTAACCTCCTCGGCCCGGAAGGCGTGGAGGTCGAGCGCGCCGTCGATCGGGATCCGGACCGGACTGTCTGCGCTCATCTCAACGAATATATCCCAGGGCTCGCAGCCTCTCCTTGAGGGCTTCGTCGATCTCGACCTTGGCCGATTTTCGCTGTCCGGCGTTCTGGTAAATTTCAAGGATACGGTTGTTCAGCTCTCTGGCCGCAGCGGGCTTTTCATCGCTAAGATTCTTCTCTTCTCGAGAATCCGCTGCGAGATCAAAAAGTTCAACAGGCGGAACTACCCTTGGCGGGAACATGAAAAATGCCATATCTTCAGGACGGAAGGGCTTATTGAGGATGATCTTCTTTTTGCCGGAACTCATCGCGATCTTTCTCCCGACATGGGACTTTAGGATATTGTCCCCGATGTCGGCCAGAAACGTCCGGTCTCCCCGCTCTTTTCCCCGGAGAATGGGGAAAAGGCTCTTTCCGTCTATCGCCAGGTCGGCCCGGGAAATACCGAATTCCTCCAGCGTCGTCGGCATGATATCGACGAGCCGGACGATCGGTTCGAATCTTTGGCCTTTGAAACGGCCCTTGGGAAACTTGATGATCAGAGGAACCCGCAGCGCCTCATCGTAGAGATTGTGCCCGTGGGCCCAGCTGTGATGGTCGAAAAATTCCTCGCCGTGATCGCTGGTAAAGATGATGAGCGCCGAGTCGTAGAGTCCGATCTCTTTGAGCTTGGCGATAAGGGGCCCGACCAGGGCCTCATCCGAGTAGCGGACCTCGCCGTCATAGAGCCCGATGATATTTTGACGCTCATTCTCAGGGAGCTCCCGGTAGATCCCGGCATATCCGCCCAGATGGCCCATCAGGTTAAGGGAACTCCAGACCGCATCGCCTTCCAGAAACATCGTCGCATAGGGACGGGGGCAGGCGTAGGGGTCATGCGGCTGGTAGGTGTGGAGGAAGAGAAAAAAATCCTTTTCCCGATTGGCATCCAGCCATTCCGAGGCCTGCTGCCAGATGAGCTCTGCGGAATTGTGGATGAGGACCCCATCTCCTCTTTCCTCGTAAGAGTCAAACCCTTTGGAGAAACCGTAGACGCGGCTGAGGAACCCTCCGTCGGTGAAGGCGGCGGTCATGAAACCTTTGGCCCTCAGGGCATCGGCCAGAGTGATCTGGTCGGGGGCCATTTTATCATCCTCGTAGTAGACCTGGTGGTGGACGCCGTTAAGGGAAGTCAAGATGGAGACATGAGAAGGCAGGGTCCAGGGAGAAGAGGCGTAGGTGTTGAGGAAGAGCGCGCTATCCCTGGCCAGGGCGTCTATGGCCGGACTCGTCTGCCGTTCGTAACCGTAACATCCCAAATGATCGGCCCGCAGGGTGTCCACGGAGACGAGCAGGACCGCGCGCTTCTTTCCGGCGGGGACATATAAAATGGGGTTATACCAGAAGGCAGCGAGCCCCTGTTCTCCTTCTGTCTCGAAGATGAGATGGGCGCCTTTTCCCAAAGCTGAAGCTTCGATGGAGTGCAGGGAGAACAGCTCCTCGCCGGCCGTAGGAAGGCCGACAAATTTTTGGAATAGCAATTCTCTACGGCCTTCCCTCTCGAGGCTGACCTTGAAGTGCACGCCCTCTTCGGTCGGCGGGTTCTGAACAGACGTCCCCTCCGGGTTCTTGGGCTGGGCAATCCCGATCCCGAATTCGATTGTCCCTGCCGCGCCGATTTTCGGATCGAACCGGTATGAGCTCAGAGGCGGTGCGAAAAGGATATTGATTTCCGTCCCTACCAGTTTTATTTTTTTCTTAAGGTTATGAGGATTTTTACCGCTGCCCAGGTCGAGGAGCGCCGAAGACTTGGGCGGGGACGGTTGGTCGGCCCGGCCCGGCTCGCCTCTCTCCAGGAAAGGGCTGTT
>CAYGXD010000024.1:0-36749 GCA_964353705.1 uncultured Eubacteriales bacterium
GGATGCGAAGCGAGTTTCCTCGCTGGGGAAACGAGCGGGCTGACGAATCCCATACACGAGCCTTGGTGCAGTCCCGCAGCGCCGGGATGAGCGCGGAGTGAACGGCGTTAAAAAACCGATTGGGAGCGAAGCCATTTTGGTCATCGCAAAATACTCCTAAGTTTAGCTATTCCCGATACTTAGAGTTGACAAAGGCCGGACGTTCGGCTAGTATTATTCATTGCTTTTCCTCCGAGAAAAAATGGAAATCATCATCGCCGATAATTCCGGTCTCTGCTATGGCGTCAAACGGGCGCTGCAGCTGGCTCACAGAACCAGGCACCGCCGGGAGGGCAGGGTCCTGACGCTCGGCGAGCTTATCCACAATCCCCTGGCGATCGCCGACCTGGAGAAAAAAGGGATCCAGGCCGTCCCTGATCCGGGTTCGATCCACGAAGGAATTGTCATCATCCGCTCGCACGGTGTCGCGCCGGCCGTCTACCGCGCCCTGGAGAAAAAGCGGCTCGAGATCGTCGATGCGACCTGCCCCATTGTCAAGAAGATCCAAAGACTCGTCGAGCGCCTGGCCAAAAAGGGCGAAGAGATCATCATCGTCGGCAATCCTGAGCACCCGGAGATCAAAGGGCTCGTCGGCTACAGCGGCGGCCGGGGCCGCATCATCGAAAACGAGGACAGGGCCCGCCGGCTGCCGTTTAGAAAAAAGAGGTTCGTGCTGGCGCAATCTACCCAGGACCCATTTCTCTTCGGCCGGGTCGTAGCCGCCCTCCTCGAAAAGACGGGAGAGCTCGGCGTCTACAACACCATCTGCCGTTCCACACAGACCCGGCAGAGGTCCACGTCCGAGCTGGCCGCTCGGGTCGACACTCTTTTTATCGTCGGCGGCAAGAACAGCTCAAATACCCACAAATTGTACCAGATATCGAAACGGGTGCAGCCGAACACCCATTTTATCGAGAGCGCGAGTCAAATCACCCCGCGTCTGCTGCGAGGGGCGAAGAAAATCGGCATTTCCGGGGGGGCGTCGACTCCGCCCGAGGCCATCGAGGAAGCCGTGGCCAGGATCCGGAATGGCTTCAAACATCAAGCGCATAGGGAGAGCATCATCCAATGGCAGAGCTAAAAAAACAGGCGGACCGGGAGGAAAAAATTTCCTCTGAGGACTACGAACAGCTTCTGGACAAGTACCAATTCAGCGCCAAAGAGATCACGCCCGGCAAGATCATCACAGGCAAAGTGATCAAGGCGACACCCACCGGCGTGCTCATGGACATCGGGTTCAAGTCCGAAGGGGTCATCCCGATCGAAGACTTCGCCGACCTGGATATCAAGAAGCTGAAGCCGGGCGATGAAATCGAAACCATCCTCGAAAGAACGGACCCCAAAGAAGGCTATCTCATCCTGTCCAAGAAGCTGGCCGACTCCCTGCGGGCCATCGACCATCTGGAGAAAGCCTTCAACACGCAGAGTTACATCTCCGGAAGGATCACCGAAAAAACCAAGAACGGCTACACCGTCAATGTCGGGATCGACGCCTTTCTGCCCGACTCCCATGCCGACATCAAGATGGTCAAGGAACCGGATAAACTCGTCGGCCAGAGCTTCAAATTCAAGGTCATCAAATTCGACCGAAAAACCGAAAACGCCGTCCTCTCGAGAAAGCTCTTCCTTCAAGACGAACGGGAGAAGAGAAGACGAAGGGTTTTCGGCCGGCTGGTCAAAGGGGAAAAGATCAAGGGTCAGGTCCGGTCCATGACCAGCTTCGGCGCCTTCATCGACCTGGGGGGTGTCGAAGGTCTCCTCCACATCTCCGATATGTCGTGGGGGAAGATCGGCCACCCGTCCGAAATCTTCACCGCCGGCCAGGAAGTCGAGGTGGTCATCCTTGACTTCAACGAAAAGGACGAGCGCATCTCCCTCGGTTATAAGCAGCTCACCGAAGACCCCTGGAAGAGCATCCGGGACAAGTATGCTGTCGGCCAGAAAGTCAAGGGCAAGGTGGTCAGCCTGACCGATTTCGGGGCCTTCGTCGAACTCGAGAAAGGGGTCGAAGGCCTGGTCCATATCTCGGACTTGTCCTGGTCCAGAAAACTCATCCACCCCAGGAAGCTCCTCTCCATCGGCGAAGAAGTCGTCGTCTCCGTGCTCGATGTCAACCCGGAGACCAAGCGCATCTCCTTGGGCCTCAAACAGGCCTCCCCGCATCCCCTCGAGCTACTGCGGCAGAAATACAGCCCGGGCGCCAGGTTGAAAGGAAAGATAACCAGTATCACCGACTTCGGGGCGTTTATGGAGATCGAACCGGGGATCGAGGGTCTCATCCACATATCCGACATCTCCTGGGAGAAGGTCAAACACGCCAAGGACAAGCTCGAGATCGGCCAGGAGACCGAGGCCGTGATCTTGAACATCGACGTGGAGAGGCAGAAGGTTTCGCTGGGTATCAAACAGCTTGGGGGTGACATCTGGGAGGATTTCTTCAACCGCCAAAAGGTCGGCGACCTGGTCAAGGTCCGCATCGTCCGAATCGCCGAATTCGGCGTCTTTGTCGAGATCACTCCGGGAATCGAAGGCGTTGTCTTCCTCTCCGAGCTCGACGAAAAAAAGATCGAGAACGCCGCCGAAGCATTCTCGATCGGCGAGGAGAGGAACGCTAAGATCATCAAGATGAATCCCCGGGAGAAGAAGATCTCCCTCAGCTTCCGCCTGGCCCAGCTGGAGATGCAGAAACTCGAATACCAGAGATATGTCAGCAGCCAGGACAACCGGCTTACTTTGGGCGACATCATGGGGGATCGGTTCAAGAAATTCAGCTCCCCGAAAAAACAGGCCAAGGATAAGGAGGGAAAAAATGATTAAGGCGGACCTGATCAATAAGATCGCCAGGGAGATGGACATCCCCAAGCAAGAAGCTGAGGAGGGGGTCAACCTCTTTTTCCATTCGATCAAAGAGGCCATCCTGCGGGGAGAAGAGATCGAGATCCGGGGTTTCGGAAGTTTCCGTTTCCGCAAGAGGACCTCGCGCGCGGGGCGGAATCCCAGGACGGGAGAGCCGGTCAAGGTCCCTCCCAAGAAAGTCCTCTACTTCAAGCCCAGCAAGTTGCTCAAGGAGCTGATCAACTCCTGATGGAATACATCTCGGCCCCCTGGAGAGGCCCGTACGTGCGAAAAGTCCGCCGGATGAAAGGCTGCGTCTTCTGCCGGGCCCTCAAAGCCCGAAACGACCGGGCGGCCCACATCCTCTACCGGGGAAAATCCAACTTCATCCTCCTCAACAAGTTTCCCTACACTCCCGGCCATCTGATGATCGCTCCCTACCGGCACACGGCTTCCTTCGACAGGACGTCCAAGGAGGCGAGCGCCGAGTTGGCCGGCCTTCTGCAGCTGAGCCTGAAGATCCTGAAGACAAGCAGCCGTCCCCATGGCTTTAACGCCGGGATGAACCTCGGGCAGAGCGCCGGAGCCGGTGTCGTCGACCACTACCATCTCCATGTCATACCGCGCTGGCACGGCGACTCAAACTTCATGCCTCTGGTCAGTCAAACCCGGATCCTGATCGAGGACCTGGACAGCACCTATGACCGGCTCCTTCCTCTTTTTAAAAGGGAATGCCTGAGGCCGGGGAGAAGAAGATGAACTTCGATTTAAGCGAAGACCAGATCATGATCCGGGACCTGGTCCGGGATTTCGCCCAGAAGGAGATAGGCCCCCGGATCGGCGCTTATGAGGACAGGCACCAGTTCCCCAAAGAGATCCTCACCCGGCTGGCTGAAATCGGGGTCCTGGGCATGACCGTTCCGGCGGAGCACGGCGGCACTCGGACGGACTACCTGTCGTTCATCCTGGCCCTGGAGGAACTGGCCCGGGTCTCGGCGACGGTCTGTGTCATCGTCAGCGTCCATGCCTCGCTTTTCTGCGGTTCCCTTCTCCAATTTGGGTCGGACTCCCAGAAGAAGAAGTATCTGCCGCGGGCGGCCCGAGGCGGGATCCTGGGCGCCTTTTCCTTGACCGAGCCGGGAGCGGGCTCGGACGCCATGAGCCTGAAGACCAGGGCCGTCAGGTCCGGCGGCGAATATATCCTGAACGGCACTAAGGCCTGGGTGACGACGGGGGCGGAAGCCGACGCCCTCATCGTCATTGCCCGGACAGGAGCCGAGACGGAAGCGCCGGAGCTCAGCGCCTTCATCGTTGAAAAGGATTTTCCCGGGTTCGTCGTGTCAAAAATCGAAGAGAAAATGGGCCTCTACTCTTCCCCGACCGCCATGGTGTCCCTGGAAGACTGCCGGGTTCCGGCCGACAATCGGCTCGCGGAAGAAGGACGTGGCGCGGCGATCGCCCTCGCCGGCCTCGACAGCAGCCGCATCGGTATCGCCGCCCAGGCTATCGGTCTCTCCCAGCAGGCCCTCGAGCTGGCCGTCGGTTATGCCAAACAACGCGAGGCCTTCGGCAAGAAAATCGCCGAGTTCCAGGCGCTCCAGTTTATGATGGCCGATATCGCCATGCTGCTCGAAGCCGGACGTCTCCTGACCTACCGGGCGGCCGACCTCCACGACCGGGGGCGGGCCTTCGGAAAAGAGGCGGCCATGGCCAAGCTCTTCACATCCGAGGCGGCTAACAAGATCGCCTACCTGGCCCTCCAGATCCATGGCGGCTACGGCTATTCCAAGGAGTACGCGATCGAGCGGATCTACCGGGACGCCCGCGTTCTCTCGATTTATGAGGGCACTTCCGAGATCCAGCGGCTGGTCATCGCCCGGAAGCTGCTGAAAGAATCCTGAGCTCCGAAGCCGGTAGAAATTCCGGGTCTATGATTGAGGTGAGAACATGCTAAAGACGATGAGAAAGAACGTGAAGGCTTTGGCCCCCACGCTGTGGATCGTTATCGCGACTTTTATAATATCCATCTTCGCGATCTGGGGAGGCGCCGGCCGGCTCGGCGAACGGAACCAGGAACAGACCGTCGTTTTCATGGGCAAGGACCACATCTCCATGGATTCCTACTACACGGCCCTTCGCAGCCGGCTGGAAGCCCTGAAGAAGGAATTCAGCGGCTTGAACAAGGCGTTCATCCAGCAACTCAACATCCCCCAGCAGGTCCTCGAACAGATGATCCAGCAGAACCTGCTCAGCCGGAAGGCCGCGGAAATGGGGGTTACAGCCTCCAACCAGGAGGTCCGGGACCGTATCGTCTCTCTCTTTCAGAGGGACGGCAAGTTCATCGGATTCGACGAATATCGCCGAATCCTGGACTATAACCGGATCTCCATGTCGGAATACGAGAACGGCCTCAAAGAAGAAATCAGCCTTAACAAGATGATCCAGCTTCTCACGGCTGGGATCACGGCCCCTCCGGAAGAGCTGTGGGAGAACTACAGGAAACAGAACGAAAGCGCCAAGATCGAGTACCTGTTGCTCGAGGAGAGCAAGGTCCTTTTGGATCAGACCTTGGCGGCGGCCGAGATCCAGGCCTATTTCGAGAAAAACAAGGCCAAGTATTCCCTGCCCGAAAGACGGGAAGGGTCTTATATCTTCCTGCAGACCGAGGACCTCAAAAAGGAGGTCCAGGTGAGCGCTGGCGACATCGAGAAATACTATAAAGACAACGTTGACCAGTTCAAAGAGCCCGAAAAGATCAGGGTCAGCCGGGTGTTCCTCTCCGCCGCGGGCAAGGACAAGGCGGCGGTCCAGAAGGACGCCCAGGCTGTCCTCGACCGTCTTTCCAGAGGAAGCGATTTCGCCCAGGTCGCCAGGGAATCATCCCAGGACGAGAAGGCCAAGGAGGGCGGTGACTGGGGCTTCGAGGAGTGGCGCAATCTCTCCGACAAGGAGGGAGGGGAGATCGCCAATCTCTCCGCCGGCCAGATGTCCGGCCTGGTGGAAACAGACGAGGGTTTCTCGATCTTTAAGGTGAGCGAAAAAGAGCCGGAGACGACCCAACCTTTAGAAGAGGTCAGGGCTCGGATAAAGAGCACCCTGGAGGACCAGAAGGCCAGGGAAATGGCGGAGCAGAGGATCGGCCAGATCGAAAAAACCGCCCGCCGGGAAAAAGGCCTGGGCCCGGCCGCCCAAAAAATGGGTTTGAATATCAGGCCGACCGGCCTGCTTAAGAAGGGTCAGGGCTTGGAAGCTTTCGATCCATCGGGCTCCCTAAGCCAAGCGCTGTTCGAACTTAAGGAAAAGCAGATTTCCCCTGCTGTCTTCACGTTCTCGGGCACGGGAATCGTCGAACTGGAGAAGATCGATGCCCCCAGGCCGGCCGCCTTTGAAGAGGTCGTCCAGGACGTCGAGAAGGACCTGCGGGTCAGCAGACAGAAAGAGGTCACCCTCCAGAACATCCAGGCAGCCCGGGTTCAAGTGGAGGGGAAAAACTGGGAGGAAGCGGCTCCCAATCTGGGTCTCGAATTCAAGTCGGTCGCAGAACATAAAAAGGAACAATACCTGGGGGCCATCGGGGAGAGCCCGGAGATTGACCAGCTGGCCTTTTCTCTTCCCGTCGGGCAAACAAGCGAGCCGGTTGAGTTCACCGCCGGCTACGCATTGGTCAGGGTTCTGGACAGAAAAGAGGCCAGCCGGGAGGAGTTCGAGAAAAACAAGCAGACCGAGCTGACGAACTTTCTCGAGGCCAAGAAGAACAGGTTCCTCCAAGCCTATATCGATAAATTGAGGTCCGAGAGGGCGGTCAAGGTCAATTACAACCTGTTCATGCAGGTCAATAACGATATCCTCTCGCGCTTCGAGACCACGGAGTAACCTCTCTTCCGACCTCTGGCGGAGACACTGCCCTCTTTCCTGGCGGCCGTCTCCCTTTGCTCACCGCCACGGAGGAGCGTCTTCTAGGGATCGTCCAAAAAGCAAGTTATTTATGAGACGCACCACTCTGCCCTCTGATCAACTCCAGGAAAAGCCTCTTGACCTGCGCCTCTAGGGCATCTCTGAAGGCCGCGATGCTCCCGTCGGAATCGTCTGACAGGTGGGGGAGGATATTCATCGGAGCCCCGACATTCACCTTGATAGTTCCCGGGGTCACCCAGGGCCAGTGCGTGCCGAACATGGCCAAAGGAGTCACGTTAACGATAACGCCGTCCTCCTTATAGAGCACATAGCTCAGGATCGCCGGTCCCCTCTTAAAGCGGCTGATGTAGGGATGAGGCGCATCGGGATGGACGCGGCCCCTGCCCTGTAAAGTGATGATGGCCCGCCCCTTCCTGAGGTAATCCTCGCACATCTGCATAGCTTCACGCTTGCCCCCCTCCAGGGAAACGGGTATCGTTCCGACTCTGGTGATGTTCCCGGAGACAAAATCGATCAGCCGCGTCTTCAGAGGCCGGATCATCGAGTTGAGCATCGGGCCGAAATCGCCGAGATGCCGCCGCAGGTGTTTTAGAGCCAGGGCGTCCAGACTTTCCCTGGTGAATATCCGTTGATTGGCGGTGAAGTAGATCATCCGGGGCTTGATCCGGAGCAGCACGGCGACATCCTTGAAAGAGCCGCAGTGATTTCCGATGATGATATTGGGGCCTTGCCTGATGAGATTCTCCGCCCCCCGGATTTCGATCTTTTTGCCGAAAAGGAGAAAACTGAGCCAGCGCTGAAGTCTGGGCTCAATGCGTTTAAAGGCTCGTTCGAAATCTTCCATCAGCTTCCTGCCGCCCAGCCATTTTAACAAAATGCATTGACAAAAGGAATCGGCCCGGAAGGTTTGACCCGGGGGTCACATCATGGTATATCGAAGGCATGTGGAGGGAGGACACTATGATCACCTTGATCAAAAACGGGACCGTCTTCGGTCCGGAGCCCCTTGGGAAGAAAGACATCCTAATGGCCGGCAGCAAGATCGTCGCCGTTGACGATCCAGGCCGGATCGAGATCACCGGCCCGACGGTTGAGATCGTAGAGGCCGCAGGCAAGGCCGTCCTGCCCGGCCTTATCGATCCCCACGTCCACATACTCGGCGGCGGGGGGGAAGGCGGGCCGGCGACACGCGCGCCTGAGATCCGGATCGAGGATATCGTCGCCTCCGGCGTGACCACGGTCATCGGCTGCCTGGGGACGGACGGGACCACCCGGCACATGGAATCACTCCTGGCCAAGGCCCGGGCCCTGGAGGCCGAGGGGATAACGACTTTTATCTTTTCCGGTTCGTACGAGATACCGCTAAAAACCATAACCGGGAGCATTCGCTCAGACCTCGTGCTCATCGACAAGGTCATCGGCGCGGGAGAGGTGGCCATCTCCGACCATCGTTCCTCTCAGCCGACCTTCGACGAGATCGCCCGGTTGGCGGCCGATTGCCGCGTGGGCGGGATGCTGGGAGGAAAGGCCGGCGTCCTGCATCTTCATCTCGGCGACGGCCCGAGGCGGCTGCAGCTCCTATTCCGGTTGACCGGGGAGACAGAGATCCCGCCGACCCAGGTCGTCCCCACCCATGTCAACCGGAACCCGGAGCTCCTCGATGAGTCGCTACGCTGGGCCCTGGCGGGAGGAACGGTCGATCTTACCACGGGGCCCGAACCGGAACCGGGAAGCCCCGAAGTGAGCGTCGAAAGAGCCATTTCCCTGTTCTTGGATCGGCAGGTTCCTCTGGCGCGGCTGACCGTTAGCTCGGACAGCAACGGGAGCTTCCCTGTTTTTGACCGGGCCGGGAATCTCGTCGGCCTGACCATCGCCACTCCACGGGACCTGCTGCGGACCTTCCAGTCTCTTCTCCGCCGGCGCATCGTCGGGGCGGAAGATGCGGCGAGGCTCTTCTCAGCCAACTCCGCCGCCTTTTACAGGCTTCCGGCAAAGGGATCGATCCGGCCGGGAAAAGACGCCGATCTGGCCGTCTTCGACAGCGGCTGGGAACTGACTGATGTCTTCGCGCTCGGCCGTCACTTGATGGCTGAAGGCCTGGTTACTGCCCGGGGTACGTTCAGCCCGGTCCGGGCTGACGGATAATGGAAAGAGCCAAAACCCCCTCTCTTGGCATCGCGGTCCTGCCGCTTATCATCATGGGGCTCCTCCTTGGCGTGGGCTATGGTGTTTACAAGATCCGGCCTCAAGTGCTGCTCGTCGCCGCGGCCTTCCTGACCGGATGCCTCGGGGTCCTGCTGAAGTTCCGCTGGGAGGACATGCAGAAGGGCATCGTCGAGAGCATCACCAAGGCCATGCCGGCCATCCTGATCATGCTCACGGTCGGCGTCCTCATCGGCTCCTGGATGGCCGGCGGAACGATCCCGATGATCATCTACTACGGCCTCAAACTCATCTCTCCCAAGTTCTTCCTGGTCACGGCCTGCCTCGTCTCGAGCGTCACCGCGCTGGCCACGGGGACTTCCTGGGGGACAGTCGGGACCGTGGGCGTCGCCTTTATCGGGATCGCCATGGGACTTGGCATGCCGCTGGGGCTCGCCGCGGGCGCCATCGTGGCGGGCGCCTATTTCGGCGACAAGATGTCGCCCTTCTCGGACATACCCAATCTTGCCGCCGTGACCGCGGGAGCCAATCTCTTCGACCATATCAGGCACATGATGGCATCGGCGCTCCCGGGCTGGCTGCTGAGCCTGGCCGTCTATTTCCTGCTCGGACTCCGGTATGAGACAAGGACTGTCGCCGCCGGGACCATGGACCTCATCCTGGACACTCTCCGCAGGAACTTCCGGTTCAACATCCTGCTCCTTCTGCCCATGGTCATCGTGCTCTTCATGGCCTTCGCCAAGAAACCGACGATCCCGGGAATGCTCCTCTCCTCGCTCACGGCTGCGGTCCTGGCTCTGGCCTTTCAAAAAGAGTCGATCATCCGGATCGCTGAGGCTGTGAATACCGGCTACCCCGCGGCCACAGGGGTCGAGGCCGTGGACAAGCTCCTGGCGCGCGGCGGCTTGATGAGCATGATGGAAACCCAGCTCGTGGCCTTCACCGCCTTCAGCTTCGGCGGCATTATGCAGAGGACGGGTTTGCTGAGTGTCGTCCTGGCCCGGACGATGAAAATCGCCGGCAAGATCGGCAGCCTGGTGGCGGTGACGATCGGCTCTTGCGTCGTTACGGCGCTGGTTACCGGGAGTTCCTATCTATCGGTCATCATCCCGGGAGAGCTGCTTGGCCCGGCCTTCAGGGACCGGAAACTGGCGGCCAAGAACCTCTCCAGGATCATCGACGAGTGCGGCGGCATCATCGTGCCCCTCATCCCCTGGAGCATGGCCGGAGTCTATATTACAGGGGCACTCGGCGTGCCTGTCCTGAGCTATCTCCCTTGGGCCATCGCCAACTGGGCGGCTCTCTTTATCCTGGCCGCTTATGGCTACACCGGCTTCACAATGGCCCCCAGGAAGCGCGAGGACGAGACTCAGGCGGGCAGTTGAAGCCACCCTGCCTTCTCCCCAGTCCCGGTCCGGAGAGCCTCTGCCGCGAGGGCCTCACTCGTCCTTGCCGACTTTGCCCAGAGCCTTCTCAAAGGTCTCTTTGGCCTTTTCTTTTTTCTGGCGCTCGAGTTCGGCGGTCGCTTCGAACTTACGTTCAAACTCGTCGCGGCGCTTCTTCTCCTTTTCCAGGAGATCATCCAAGGATCCTTTTTTCTTGGCCGCGTGCCTTTCGGTCTTGACGATCTCCCGGCTGACCCCATCCACCCAGAGGACGGACTGGCAACAGGGACAGACGACTTCAAAAACCCCGGCTTCGGTTTTTCCGTCGGTCATGGCGACTCCAATCTAGCAAAAAAAACGAGAGCTGGGAAGAGACTATTCTTCGCCGGCTCCGGGCTCCTCCACGATCCTATATTTTTTCATCAGCTTAAAAAGCCCCTGCCGGGTCAGGCCGACCTCCTGGGCCGTCCGAGTCTTATTGGGACCGAAGCGGACGAGTGCCTGGTGTATGAACCGCCTCTCGAACTCGGCTTTGGCCTGGAAATAGTTATAGCTGACCGCTGAAGCCGGATGCCGCCGCGGGTTGATCCTGGCTGAGAGATGCTCCTCACGGATCAGGCGATCTCCCCCGGCCAGGACCAGGCATCTCTGGACTTCATTTTGGAGCTCCCGGATATTCCCGGGCCAGGGATAGTCGACCATAAGCTCCATGGCTCCAGGAGAGACATAGGTCTTTTCCCGTCCCATCTCCCGGCCGTACTTGTCGACGAAATGATTGGTCAGCAGCAGCAGGTCGGCCCTCCGTTCCCGCAGGGGCGGGACTTCGATCGTCAGAATGCGCAGCCGGTAGTAAAGGTCCATGCGGAAGAGGCCCCGTTCGATCTCCTTTTCGAGCTCCTTGTTGGTGGCCGAGACAAAGCGGACGTTGATCCGCCTGGTCCGGGTTTCGCCGATCCGCCGGATCTCCTTTTCCTGGAGCAGCCGCAGGAGCTTCGCTTGAAGAGGCAGGGACAGGTCGCCGATTTCGTCCAGGAAAAAGGTCCCCCCGTCGGCCTCTTCGAGCAACCCCTCTTTGTCCCGCAGGGCCCCCGTAAAAGAGCCTCGGGCATGGCCGAACAATTCGCTTTCGAGAAGCTGGTCGGGGATGGCTCCACAGTTGATGGCGACGAACGGGCCCGCCCGCCGTCTCCCCCGGCTGTGGATGGCACGCGCAATCAGTTCCTTCCCGGTGCCGCTCTCTCCATAGATGAATACCGGCGCGTCAGCGTCCTTGACCCTCTCGATCAGCGTCTGGATCAGGACAAGAGCCCCGCTTCCCCCGATGAGCGGATCGGAATCCTGGGCCGGCAGAAAGCGACCCTCCGGAGAGGCCTGGACGAGCCCGCTCTTGATGACCGCGGCGAGGGATTGAGTCAGGAAGACGACCGTCTCCAGGTCGGCGGAAGAGTAAGGCTTTTGTCCCGGCTCCCGTCCCAGGCAGACGGCCCCTACGGCAAGCTCCCCGTTCAACAGGGGCAGACAGAGCAGGCTTCCGGGCCAGCTGTCCGACCGCTCCCGCTCATCCTGACGCGGAGGGGACCCGGAGGCAAAGAGGGGCCGCTTCTCCTCGAGCGCCTGCCAAGCCAGGTCGGATGAGCTGGATTCGAAGAGGGGGTCGCTGACAGGCCAGGATCTCGTTTCGACGGGCGTCCGTCCTCCGTCCATAACGGCCAGGAGGACGCGGTCGGAGGAAACCTCCTCGCTGATGAGGCGCAGCAATTTGGCCAGGAAGGACTCGATCTGCTGCCGGGAAATGCTCACAATCCAAAGAACGATCCCCCCTCCTCATTTTTCTCACCCATTGTCTACTATTCCCATCAATTTAATCGACTTTTAAGCCGGAGTCGGCTAAAATGGCTCCATGACCGGCACAACTGCCAACCGGCTGATCGACGAGAAGAGCCCCTACCTCCGTCAGCACGCCCACAATCCCGTCTCCTGGCACCCTTGGGGGGACGAGGCGTTCGGAGAGGCCCGTCGAACGGACAAGCCGGTCTTCCTTTCGATCGGCTACTCCACCTGTCACTGGTGCCATGTGATGGAGAGGGAATCTTTCGCCGACGAAGAAACCGCGCGCCTGCTGAACGAGACCTTCATCTCCATCAAGGTCGACCGGGAGGAAAGGCCGGACATCGACGCCCACTACATGGCGGTTTGCCAGCTCCTTACCGGAGGCGGAGGTTGGCCGCTGACCGTGATTCTCACGCCCGACAAGAAACCTTTTTTCGCCGGGACCTATTTCCCCAAGGAGAGCCGGTTCGGGCGGATCGGGCTCACAGAGCTCGTCGGCCGCGTCGCCGAGGCCTGGAAATCCAGGCGGCCGGAGCTCCTGGGATCAGCCGAGCGGACCCTGGCGGCGCTGGGACGGCTATCGGAAGAGCCGGGCGGAGGAGGAATCTCGCCCGCCTTCCTCGAGCAGGCCGTGTCCGATCTCAGCCGGCAGTTCGACGAGGGGTTCGGAGGCTTCGGCTCGGCCCCCAAGTTCCCCACGCCCCATCACCTGACCTTTCTCCTCCGCCAGGCCAGACGGAATAAGGATAAAAGGGCCCTCCTGATGGTCGAGAAAACCCTCCAGGCCATGCGCAGAGGTGGGATTTTCGACCAGCTCGGGTTCGGGTTCCACCGCTATTCCACCGACCGGCGCTGGCTCGTCCCCCACTTCGAGAAAATGCTCTACGACCAGGCCCTCCTTTCCCTGGCTTACACCGAGGCCTTCCAATTCACGGGGCGCGGAGAGTACCGGGACACCGCCGAAAAAATCCTGACCTATGTTAGGCGCGACCTGGGATCTCCGGGAGGGGCCTTCGTCTCCGCCGAAGATGCGGACAGCGAAGGCGAGGAGGGAAGGTTCTACCTTTGGGAAACCCGGGAAGTGGAGGCGGCCCTCCCCCCCTCCGAGGTCGAGGCGGCAAAGGCCATCTTCAGCCTCCGGCCTGAAGGGAACTTCGCCGAGCCGGGAGGCCGCCTTTCCGGGAAAAACATCCTGCATCTCGGCCGCCCACCGGACCTTGTCGCCGCCGGCCTCGGACTCACGGAGGGAGGACTTCGAGAGATAACCTTCCGGATCGGTGGCCGGCTTTTAGCTCGGCGCGAACATCGTCCCCGCCCATTCAAGGACACCAAAATCCTGACCGATTGGAACGGGCTGATGATCGCCGCCCTGGCCAAGGCGGCACAGGCATTTGGCCGCGCCGAGTATGCCGATTCGGCAGCCCTGGCTGCCGGCTACATCCGGCAAAAGATGACCGTTAGGGGCGGGCTGTATCATCGGTCGGCGGGGGGAGAAATCACCATCCCCGCTTTCCTGGACGACCGTGCTTTCCTCATCTGGGGACTCATCGAGCTTTATGCGGCCACTTTCGAGCCGGGCTATCTCTCCTGGGCCGCCGCCCTGACGGAAGAAACGATTGGCGGCTTTTGGGACGAGCGCGCCGGAGGCTTCTTTTTCACCTCCGCCGACCTCCATGGCGACCTCCCCTTGAGACGCCAGGAGCTCTACGACGGCGCCCTGCCCTCCGGCAATTCGGTGATGCTGTCGAATCTCCTTCGTCTCGGCCGGACTCTAGGGAGGCCGGACTTCGAAGCCCGAGCCGGACGGCTAATCGACGTTTTCGGGGGAAGGGTTTCTCAAAACCCCGTCGCCCATACGCAGTTCCTCTGCGGCCTCGATCTCGCCCTTGGCCCCAGCCGGGAAGTGGTCATCGTTGGCCGGACCGGCGCTCCCGATACGCAGGCCATGCTGGATTCCCTGCGCAAGATGTATCTTCCCGATACCGTCGTGCTTTTCCGGCCGCTCGAGTTGGATGAGCCCGAGATCGTGAAACTGGCCCCTTTCACGTCGGCGCTGAAATCCTTGGGTGACAAGGCAACAGCCTACGTCTGCTCCAACACCCGATGCGAACGCCCGACCACGGATCCGGAGGAATTGCGCTCTCTCCTTGGACAGTGGCTGTAATCTGACCCCCTTTCCGCTCCCGAATGAGAAGGGGGGCGGGCCTCGCGTCTCCCCGGGCGGCTGGAAAGAGCCGTTGACAGCCGAGCCGGGGAATTTGTATCTTCAAGGAGCACGGTCAGCAGGCCTTGCTCGAGCGCCAGCGACCTCACGGAGGACGAAAAAATGAGAAAAACCTGGCTTCAAAAAATCGAGGATAGAAGGACGTTTCCCAAGGTCTTAAAGCTGGAAAAGCGTTTTCCCTGCTACAACGCGGTCCACAAGATGGGCGCGGATGAAGGGGATCCGGTCGTTTTGGTGAACGCCTCGGAGATCCTGCCGCTTATGGCCGAGGTCCCCAAAGGCAAACTCGTCACGATACGGGAAATCTGTCTCAAAATCGCCGCCAATCACAAGGTCAAAGGATGCTGTTCCCTGGTCACGGGGATTTTGATCATGTCCATCGCCAATGCGACGGAGGAAGCCGTCCAAAAAAAAGAAAAATCGAACCTGGCCAAAACCCCCTACTGGAGGACGCTTAAAGCGGACGGGTATCTGAACGAGAAATATCCCGGCGGGCTCGAGGGCCACAAAAAGCGGCTTGAAAAAGAGGGGCATAAGATCACCGCCCGGGGAAAAAAATACCAGGTGGCTGATCACAAAAGGTGTCTCTGGGATTTTTGAAAAAGTGATCCTGCTTCTCTCCTTTCAGTCGAGAAACCGTGCCCGCTCAGTCGTCCACGGACTTCCTCATCCATAACCCTCGCCTAGACAAAAGAGGAGGGATTGTCCTCGAAAGATGCTTTGGAATAAATATTTTAATAAAATGGGACAAACCGGAATAAGAGGACGTTTAGATATGATAAAAAGATATCCCTTGGGAGCAATGTCATCCCTGCTGGGTTTGGCCTTGGCTGCAAGTCTCTGCTCATCCGCGCTGGGACAATCGCCGGCGCAGGGCGTGGAAACAAAGAGAGAAGCCCAGCCCGATTGGCTGATCGACCCCTCCGGCTATAAAGCCCGGATCGTTGACGACGGACCCTCGGGAGAGGTTGCGCTGACCAACGGGCTGATCGAGCGGCGGTTCAGGCTCGCTCCCAACGCAGCCACGGTCGGTTTCGAGAACCTCATGACGGGGGAGTCCGTGCTCCGCGGCGTCAAGCCGGAAGCCGCGGTTGAGATCGACGGCCAGAGGCATGATATCGGCGGGCTCACCGGGCAGGATGAATATGCCTACCTCCTCCCGGAGTGGCTGGACAGCCTAACCTCAGACCCAAGGGCGTTTCAGTTTAGAGCGATGAGCTTCGGCCAAACGAAACCGGGACTGGAATGGAAGAGAAAACGCTATGCGGCCGACCTCCCCTGGCCGCCGCCAGGCGTCTCGCTGACCTTGAGCTTCGAGCCCCCGGAGGGGCAGCCCGGGGGGATCGTCATCTCCGTCCACTACGAGCTCTATGATGGAATCCCGCTTCTCGCCAAATGGCTGACGATCGCCAACAACGGCTCCAAGCCCTTTAAAATAAATTCGTTCAAGAACGAGATCCTGGCCGCCGTCGAGGCTGCGGCGACGGTCGAAAAACCCGGTCAATGGAACTCTCCCAATATCCACGTCGAGAGCGACTACGCGTTCCTCGGGAGCACGGCCGAAGGCGGGAACAGGACAGCCCACTGGCTCCCGGACCCGCAGTACAAAACCCAGGTCAACTATGCGCTGCAGACGCCCTGCCTGCTGGAATGCCGGCCCCCTCTCGGGCCGGATGCCTTGGTCGAACCGGACGAGGCTTTCGAAACCTTCCGGACTTATGAGCTTGTCTTCGATTCGACGGACCGGGAGAGAAAGGGCCTGGCCATGCGCCGGATGTACCGGAAGATCGCGCCCTGGATCACCGAGAACCCGATCCTCATGCATCTCAAGTCGACCGACCCGGGGGTGGTCCGGACGGCCATCGACCAGTGCGCCGAAGTCGGGTTCGAGATGGTCATCCTCAGCTTCGGCAGCGGTCTGGACATGGAGGATGAGTCGCCGGCCAACATCGCCAGGTTCAAGGAGCTGGCCGATTATGCCCACGCCAAAGGGATCGAACTGGGCGGGTATTCTCTTCTGGCCAGCCGCCGGATCAACGACGCGGAAGACGTCATCAACCCGGAAACGGGAAAGACGGGGGGAGCCATCTTCGGGGACTCCCCCTGTCTGGGCAGCGGCTGGGGACTCGACTATTTCCGGAGGATCAGGAATTTCCTGGAAAAAACGGGCTTCGACCTCCTCGAGCACGACGGCTCCTACCCCGGCGATCTCTGCGCCTCGACGCAGCATCCGGGGCACAGGGGGCTCGAGGACTCGCAATGGACGCAGTGGAAGATGATCACCGGCTTTTATAAATGGTGCCGGGGCCGGGGCATCTATCTCAACGTCCCCGATTGGTACTTCCTGAGCGGATCGAACAAGACCGGGATGGGCTACCGGGAGACGAACTGGTCGCTCCCTCGTGACCGGCAGATCATCCTGGGCCGGCAGAATATCTACGACGGAACCTGGGAGAAGACGCCGAGCATGGGCTGGATGTTCGTCCCGCTCGTCGAGTACCAGGGGGGTGGAAAGGCGGCGACCCTGGAACCGCTGAGCGAGCATCTTGACGCCTACGAGGCCCATCTCGCCCAGAATTTCGGGAGCGGCGTCCAGGCCTGCTACCGGGGAACTCGCCTCTATGACACAGACAGAACCAGGGATCTGGTCAAGAAGTGGGTCGATTTTTATAAGGAGCACAGGGAGATTCTCGATTCCGACATCATCCATCTGCGGCGGCCGGATGGACGCGACCTCGACGGCGTCCTCCACGTCAATCCCGCAGGCAAACCGCGGGGGCTGGCGGTTCTCTACAATCCCACCGGCCGGCTGATCGAGAAGACGATCGAGCTTCCCCTCTATTATACCGGTCTGAAGGACGCGGCCCTTATCCGGGAGGGTGATAAGCCGCCTGTTTCTTATAATATCGACCGCGACACAAAGGCCCGGCTGCCCGTGAAAATCCCCCCGCGCAACCTGACCTGGTTGGTCATCGAATAGGCATGGGTCGGAAAAAAACGGGGTTCAAGATATGAGAATCACAGCCCGACTGATAGGAGGATAACGAAATGGTCAAGCCCAAGCGTCAGCTTAAAGCCATGGACGAATACATCGCTTCCTTCCCCAAAAACGTCCAGGTCATCTTAAGAAACCTGAGACGGGTGATCAGAAAATCTGCCCCCGGAGCCGAAGAAGCGATCAGCTACGGTATACCTACATTCAGGCTCAATGGAAACTTGGTGCACTTCGCTGCCTACAAAAATCATATCGGGTTTTATCCCACTTCATCGGCCATCGTTGCTTTCAAAAAAGAACTGTCCCCGTACAAGCAGGCAAAGGGGACTGTCCAATTCCCGCTAGATAAGCCGATGCCGTTTGATCTGGTCAGGAAAATGGTCCGGTATAGGGTCAAGGAAAATTTGGGTGTCATTTAAAAGCTGCCGCTGCTGGACTTCCAATAGATCTCATCGTTCCCCGATGTCGTATCATCATAGACGATGCCGACCATGGAGCTGTTGATAGCCAGGGCCGGATAACCGGACCAGACGGACGTATAGGTGAGCCTCTGGATAGGCTGCCAGGTGGCGCCCCCATCCCCGGAGCCCACACAATAAATCTCATTATTTCCCGGAGTATCATCGTACCAGGCGATAAAAACAACCGCGCCATTGACGCCCAGAGAGGGACAGAGTGAATCCCCAGCCGTAAAGGTGAGCCTTTTGATGGTTTGCCAGTTGGCTCCTCCATCCGCCGACTTCCGGAAATAGATCTCATTGTTTCCCGGAGTCCCGTCATGCCAAGTGACATAGATATTTGAACCGCTGACGGCTAGGGCCGATGCCTGAGACCAACTGGCCGTGTTGCTGAGCCTCTTGGCGGCTTGCCACGTGGCTCCTCCATCCGCCGACTTCCGGAAATAAATCTCTTCGTTTCCCGGAGTATCATCATGCCAAGTCACATAGACTTTGGAGAGGCTGACGGCAATGACCGGATCCGCAGAAGTCCCTGAATTATACGTGAGCCTCTGGATGGCTTGCCAGTGAGCTCCCCCATCCGACGACTTCCGGAAAAAAATCTCTTTGCTTCCCTGAGTGTCATCATGCCAGGTCACATAGATATTCGAGCCGTCGACGGCAATGGCCACGCTAATGTATGGAAAATAGTTATCATCGGTCGTATTGGTGAGCCTTTTGCTGGCCTGCCAGGTGGCACCCCTGTCAGACGACTTCTTAAAATATATATCATCGCCGAGCGTGACGTCATCGTACTCCCCCCAGACAACATAAATATTTGAGCCGTTGGCGGCTATGGCAGGAGAAGTTGAATTGGCGGCCGTATAGGTGAGCCTCTTGGCGGTTTGCCAAGTGATCCCTCCATCCGTCGACTTCTTGAAATAGATCTCGTAGTTCCCCGGCGTATCATCGCTCCAGACCACATAGATGTTTGAGCCATCCAGGGCGATGTCTGAAGCCCAGGAAGCTCCCGCGTTAAAAGTGAGTCTCTTGCTCTGCCAGATAGCTCCCAGATCGACCGCCGAGGACAAGATCCACGCCATCATAACTCCCAAGACTATCACTCTGAACCGTCTCATTTTCCGCTCCTTTTCTTGTTCATTATAGAATAAGCCAATCCTTTGATTTGTCAAGGCTTATGCGGTCAGGATCACAAGGGAGGGAAGGAAGCATTTCTTTATCACGGATCCCTTTCTTGTTACAGGGACGCCCCGCCTCACGGAATAATGATATCGGCTGATTTATGTTAGCTTTTTTATGATGGTTGTCGCGATGAATGATTCAAGCAGGCTCAACGGAATAGCGAATACCAGCAATCCGTAAGGCAGAACCCCCAAGTTGCCGATGACGACCCACATGAAGACAAAACCGACAAACCAAGAGAGTAAGGCCGTTTGTATCAATGTGAATCTTTTCGAAATAATGGAGATGGCTATGGCAAAGAAGAGCGACCATACGCCCCAGACGGCGCCATTGATCGGTTCCGACGGAAAGACAAGTCCGAGTTTCGCGTAATGGTTGGTCCAGTCGGACTTGAGCAGGAACTCGTTCCGAACGAATTCGGATACACCGATCCAGACCGTCGCCAGGAAGATTGGCAAAACTGTCTTTTTAAACATCATCGCATCAGCTCCTTTAATGATCGAGCAGCCGTTTCGACAGCCAGGATCTTAAAACGGCCCTCGGGCTCTGTCAAATCACGCCGGGCACCCGCCGAATGACAGGCCGGCGTCCGGCCGAAAACGCCGCCGACTGTTGTACGCCACCCAGACCGGCTGCGGGCGGGAACTCATGGGCAAAGTACAAAAGGGGGAGCCGGATATCGCCCCTGGCACTTTAACGGTTCTCGCCGGCTGGCTGGGAAAACTCAGGAAACACATCTGACGACCCCGGCGCATAACGCGGCTTGAGGCTCCCGAATAGGCCTCAGCCTGATTCCAGCCAGCAGATAAAAAGTCAGATAATCGCGTTGACAGCCGAGGATTTTTAAGGTCATATAGACGGCTGGTATCTTTGGCAGGTATCTCTCGGAATTCAATATTTGATGACCGGACAGTACAAAGGAGCTGCGAAAATGGTTCAAAGTCAACTCGGAGGGGAAGACCCCTTCCGACGTTCGGCCAATTTCATCGGCCTCTCTGCCTCCCCTTCTCGGGCGGGGCATGAAACCCCGCCCTTCGACCAAGGGGGCGGCTCCCCGCGGCAAGCCACGGGGCATATTCGCCGCTCGTCAACTAGGTAAGGGACAAATGAACAGGGCCCAACGTCTCGCGACCGGAGCATTGCTCGGCGGGTTCTTGGTCGCGCCGGTTCTGGTCTTCTCGGCCTGGACGCAGAATGGCAAGCAGGCGGAGGTCCAGAAGAAGGAGGTTTTTCCGCGGCCGACGGGTCCCTACGCGGTCGGAACCCACGAGTACCTCTGGATTGACCAGAAGCGTGAGGAACCGTTTACGAAAGATCCTTCTGATAAGAGGCACCTCCTGGCGCGGGTGTGGTACCCAGCCGAAGCGGTCCCGGGAAAAGAGACGGCGTTATACATTTTGGACGTGGCCGAGTATCCAGAAAAGAGCATATACAGAAAGGGGCAAGGCTTCAAAACAAACTCCGTAACTGATGCGCCGCTGGCCGCAACCAAGCGCCCCTTCCCCGTGCTCGTCTACCAACCCGGCGGAGGCACGGCGCGCTTCATCGCGACCTTCCAGGCGGAGCAGCTGGCCAGCCGCGGATACGTGATCGTGAGCGCCGACCATGCGGGCTTCAGCGAGACCGTACTTTTTCCGGACGGCTATCACTTCCAGGCCGATACGCTGCTCGCTCCCAAGGAGACGGGTCATTTCCGTGATGACGTGCTCAATAATTGGGGCTGGCTCGAAACAGATGTGTTCCCCACCTGGCTGGCCGATGCGTCCTTTACGCTGGACAAGATTGCCGAGCTCGACAAAACACCCGGCCAGCTGTTCACCAAGCGGCTCGACCTCAACCGGATCGGCATGATGGGCTGGTCATTCGGCGGAGCGACCGGCGTCCAAATGAGCAAGGACGACCCGCGGGTAAAAGCCGTGGTCGATCAGGACGGGCAGCTCTTTGGCGATGTCTGGAAGGCGGGAACTTCCCGCCCTTTTATGCTCATGCACCACGGCATTGAGGATAAGGCGCCCAAGCCCGAGGACAACTCCATCATGAAAGAGTTGATAGAGATGACGCAAGCGCAGGACCGTTCCCTGTTGGAGCATTCGACCAATGATTGGTACGAAGTCACGATCGCCAAGACACAGCACGGACATTTCTCGGACTTTCTGCTCTTTTTTCCGAAGAATCCCGCCGAACTCGACCCCTACCGGGCCCACGAGATCATCACCGCCTACACCTTGGCGTTCTTCGACACGTACCTGCGGGGCGAGAAAAGCGATCTTCTCAAGGCTCCCTCCTCCGAGTATCCGGAGGTTACATTCAGGAAGAAAAGATGAGCACTAGGGTCGAACGCCTAGCGGGGGCCTTTCGCTTTGCCCACGGCTTTGTCGCCTAGCAGGTCCTTAAGACGGGCAAACTGGTAGCCGGATTGTTCGCCCGTGGCGATTAGATACCGGGCCCGCTCGAGCAGAATCAGGAAGCCCTCTCTATTGCCCGGTTCGTCTTGAGAGAGCCTCAGCTGCGCCTGCACACAATAGGCGCGAATCAGTCGATCCCAGCCTTCCTTGTTGAACCACTCAATGTCCTGATGAACATTCACGCCCAGCAATTGCTTGAGATAGGGATTGTCAAAAAACCGGTCCGGAACAGGCCCGGACGAATAAAGGATATTTTCCGAGGTCACCAGCACGGCGACCAGAAGGCTGTCAAGAGAGCCGCGATAGGCGTCGCCATGATACTCCGCAAACGCTCCGGCGATCGCTTTGAGCAGCTGCCAGTTTTCCAGACGATCGAACGCGATCTCGAGATAGACACGTTGATCGTCGCTTCTCTTGCAACTGCACGCCTCCTCCAGCACTCCGGCGACCAGTCCAGGCGCCAGAAGCTTATCTTCACCAATGAAACTCACCCACTCGGCCGGGGGCTTCGAGACGCGGGCGGCTGGCGAGACAGCCGAGGGAGCTGTCTTCGATTCCGGGTGCGACAATGAGTGCGCTCGCACCGACTTAGTGACGCTGCCTCCCAGGAAATTGATAACCGCGTCCACGAAAACATCCGGGGGCATGGCCTCGCTGAGATCAGCGGTGATTGCCCTGTCACTGACTGCCCGCAGAGATTCCGCATTGACAACCGACCGCAGTGGTCCGAGCACGGGCTGCAGCTGCAGCTCCCGATATGACTCATCCATGTTGGGCGTTCCCGCGCCGTTGAGCAGATGCATCAACCGGCGCCACGACCCGTCCTGGTCGTGAATCTCACGCCAGTCGAGAAAGGCCTGGTACTGGTAGCCGCTCAGCTCCACGAAAAGCCCTTCCTTTCTCATCTGCCGGCCCGAGCGGATATACTGCAACTGAGTGCGGTAATCGCGGAAAATATGCAGGTCGGCCTCTCCGGTTCGAAGGGCCAGCGCTTCCGTCAGCGATTTGCGCACCAACCGGGGACTATCCGCCGAGTCGACGTTGATCTCGGTCGAGGTCTGTATCCAGCCCCGGGTCGATTGGTAAGAATTGTTGTAGATAACGACGGCTCGCTCGTCGCCGGCGCGATTCGAAAAGGCGAAGACATTCTCGTCCACCCCGCCTTGCGGAGAGCGGAAATCGTAAAGCGCAAAATTCGTCGCCCCCGAAAAAAGATGACGCTTGCGCATGAGCGGGAAGATCTCCGCCTCGTGACGCCGGACCATCTCTTCATCGACGTGTTCATCCCAGTAGGCCCGGCGATACTCCATCCCGTACTTTTCGACAAAACCTTCGACCTGTCCATGTCCGATCATGGGAAGCCCGGGCATTGTGACCATCATCACGGCGACGCCGAAATACTTATCGCCTTTGCCGAACTGCTCCACCGCCGTGCGCTCGTCCGGGTTATTCATGAAGTTCACGAACCGCTTCAGGACCTCCGGGCTGAACTCCAGAACATTCTTGACCGTTTGGCGGTACTTGGAATTCTCCTCCATCTTGAGCATGTTCATGAACGCGCTGTTGTAGACCCGGTGCATCCCGAGAGTGCGCACGAAATAACCCTCCATCAGCCAGAAAGCCTCGGCTAAGAGGAGTGTCTCCGGCTGTTCTTCCTGGATGCGATCGACGACTTCGCGCCAGAATTCCTTCGGAATCTGGGCGTCAAACCGGTCCTTGGTCAGACCGTGTTCGGCGCGTGAGGGAACGGCGCCTCCTTCACCCGGCTGCGGGTACCAAAGGCGCTGGTAATGACGCTTGGCCAGCGTCATGGCCGCATCAAAGCGAATGATCGGGAACTGGCGGGCGACATGGAGGATGGTCTGGATGACCGCTTCCCTGACCTCCGGCAGCAGGAAATTCAACTGCGCCGTGTCATTCCAGGGCATATTGGTGCCGTCATTGCCGTGGTAGAGATAGCGTGTCTCACCGGTTGTGGTATCGATTCGCTTGAATACGACCGCCGCGTCGCGATGCTGCCAGTATCCATCCTCAATCTGCAGCACAACCCGAGGATCCTCGGAGAGGTTCGTTCCGGTGAACTGATAGACCGGAAACGGCCGGTAGGGTATCTGAATAAACCAATCCGGATGCTCCACGACCCAACGCGAGAAAATCCCCATATGATTCGGAACCATATCCGCAGACAGGCGGATCCCTCGCTTCCAGGCCCGCTCCTTCAGGTTCTCGTAAGCGGCGTCACCACCCAGATCATTGGCGATGCGGTAATCATAAAGCGAGTAGGCCGACGCCATGGCCTCAGGATTGCCCATGATCTGCTTGATGGTTTGCGAGGCGCGCGAGCGCTCCCAGACCCCAATCAGCCATAGCCCGGTAAAACCCCAGCCGCCCAGCCGATCGAGCTCTTCATCAGGGATGTCGTTCAGATGATGAATGGGACGCTGATATTTCCTCGACAACTGGTCGAGCCAGACGTAGGTACTCTTGGCCATCAGCACGACGTTGGACATCCAGTCGGCATCGCGGCTGAAGGCTTCCACCTCGGGGTAGCCGATATCGACCCTGGCGGCCTTGCCAAAACGCAGGATCTCGGTCGGGCCCCGGCTGAATCCGCGTTGGTACCGCTCTTCCCGCAAGATATCGCCGATTAGCAATGTTTTCTCGAGTAGCGAAGCCGGCAGGATCTTCGCCCAATGCTTGAGGATAAACTCCAGTTGTCCTTCCAGCGAGTCAGGGGAATTCTCCATTGGCGCCAGCAGAGTTTTGAAAAGACTAGCTCCGGTCTCCGCTACCGGCGGCTGAGACTCGAAAAAATCCGCAAGGGAGTCGGCGAGCTCGCGATACGGAGCGGCTTCCCGAAGCTCGGCATCATCATAGAGCGCCCGGAACGGCAGGAAGGCCGGGTTTTTCATCCCGAGAAAAAGGAGAACCGATTCCATCGCAATTTCCTCCCGGCGGGGAGCAAGCTCCGATTGGCCCTCCAGATAAGCGGAAAGTTTCTCCTGTTCAAATATGACCTGGCGAGGCGGGAAGAATTCGGCAAAAGCCTTGGTCGGCTCGAAAATCAACTCAGCGCCTTTTTGCGCCGCCGTCCAGCCCAAGCCTTTTCCGAGCGAACCCGGGTTCTGCTGGTGACAGTAAGCCAGTATCACATAGCGCATAAGTTCGACGATCATCCCCACCGTAATGAGCTGTCCCGGCGAGATCGGGTTGAGTGCCGGCGCAGTCTGGGCGCACTGCATGTTGAACTGGGCCGCGAGATGACGCAAATGCTGAGTGTCAGACGGTGAACGCGGGCCGGCTTCTTTTAGAAGCGCGGCCAGATTCAGCCAGTCGGCGCTGGCCGCGGAAACCGGAAGTCCGAAGGGAAAGTAATCGCGAAGATGTTTCTCGAAATCAGCCATGAAACCCGGTTCTTTTAAAGTTCTACCTTTTGCCTATTATAAGTCCTTTATCATCAATCGTTCAATGGATGGATGAAAATCAAAAAGATTCCCAAACAAATGAGCGGGGCAAAATCAGGGGAGCCGCCTTGATGTACTTTGTGGCATCGCCCCGCCGTTTGAAAAGGGCTGTGGCCGGACGGCCCGCCGCGGCCGGCGGGAATTCGATCGTCATGGGGAAAGGCGCTTCCAAGGCCGGGAAATATTTCCGGATGTCGTCGTCGAGCGAGGTCTTTCCGTCCCGGGCCAGCCTGGCAATGCAGGTCGCCGTGAACTGCTTGGAGACCGAGCCGATACGGTTCGCCTAAGGGCAAAAAAGTGCCCGCTTTCCAACAGGTCCGTTTCATTATCAACAACATGACTTGGTCCGACCTCAATAAGCAACCCATAAGCAAACAATAAGCCAATAAGAAGGTGACAGGCCTCCTAGTTTTCCGTATAACTAGAACAGAGGTCCTGCCAACCCTCAGGGCGGTTCGTCCGTCTTAAGGGTGTGAAACCGGAGATCCTGGGTGACGGAAGAGAAGGAGCTGGTCGAGCGGCTCTCCAGCGGCGACCCGGCCGCGTTCCGGGAGCTCGTCGAAGCCTATAAAAAGAAGATGTACTATTTCGCCTTGGACTTGGTGGGGAATCCGGCCGATGCCGAGGACATCTCCCAGGAGGTTTTTTTAAAAGCATTCCGCGGGTTTAGGACTTTCAAACGGGATGCCAGGCTCAGCTCCTGGCTGTACCGGATCGCCTATAACGCCTCGATCGACCACTTGCGCCTCAGACCCCTGACCCCGGAAGCGGCGGAGGATGCCGTCCTCGACGCCGGAAGCGACGGCTTCAGCGGGACTCCCTCTTCCACCGACCCCGCCCGGACAGCCGAAGCCCGGCTCCTCAGCGCCCGGGTCGAAAAGGCCCTCCAAAACGTCTCGGACCGGGAGCGGACGGTCTTCCTGCTGCGGCACTACAATGACCTGATGCTCGACGAGATCGCCGAGACCTTACAGATTTCCATCGGTTCGGTGAAGAGTTATCTCTTCCGCTGTCTCCGGAAGCTCCAGAAGGAACTCGCCGTACCCGGGACTCCCGCGCCAATGGAGGTTTCCGATGAAAGGCTGTGAGAGGTGCAGAGGCTTTCTGGTCGAAGCGCTATACGGAGAGCTCGATCCCGAGGAGAAATCATTCTTAGACGGACATATAGGCTCCTGCCCCGCTTGCGCGGCTGAATTCAAGGCTTTGAAAGAGACCATGAAAGCCATGGACAAGCGTGTCCGCCGGGAGCCCGGCCGGGAGTTCTGGGACGGCTATTGGGACCGGCTCTCCCGGCGCCTGGAAATGGAAAAAGAGACAGGAACTGAAAAAGCGCGGCGGTCGTGGGGGAAAAAGCCCGGCGGCATCCGAACTTGGGCTCCCCGTTGGGCCTTTCAGGCCGCCGCGGCCGTCGCTTTGATCGTCGCCGGGATCCTTATCGGCCGGACGCTTTTTGCCCCTCGCCGGCTTCCGGTTGTGGCCGCCCTTCCGGCTGTTGAGGTTCCGCCGGTCCAACCCGCCGCGAACGACCCCCTCGTCCGCGCCCGGAGTTATGTGGACCGGTCAAAGCTCGTCCTTCTGGCACTCGTCAACTTTGACCCCGCCTCTGAAGACCCTTACGCTTTGGACCTCCCTCTCCAGAAGCAGGTCTCCCGGCAGCTCGTCAAGCAGGCCGGTCAGCTCAAGTCCGATCTCAAGGATCCCGGTCAACGCCGCCTCCGCGAGCTGGTCGCCGACCTCGAGACTGTTCTCCTCCAGATCTCCAACCTGGAATCCCGGAATGACCTCGAGGCGGTCGGATTCGTCAAGCAGGGAGTCGCAAACCGAGGCCTTTTTTTTAAGATTAATCTGAGTGAGATGGGTGGAGACCTTTCTCCCGCCGGCGGGGGGCCGGCTCCGGAAAAGTCACCCTCTCAGAAAATAAAAACATAGAAAAAGGAGAGATTTCATGAACCCAAAGAACCGGTCAGCCGTTATCGGCACCTTCCTGATGCTGGTGGTTGCATTCGGACCCCTGGAGGCGGCCCAAAGACAGCAGGAAAAGGACGCCATCGCCTACAAGGAAGCCTATAACCTTGTCCTCCAGGAAAAATGGGCTGAAGTTCTAAAGGCCATGGAGGGTCTGGTCAAAGAATTTCCTAAAAGCTCCTGGATGGATGACGCGCTTTTCTGGAAATGCTATGCCCGGGAGAAACTCGGCGAGTCGACAGAGAGCGTTTTCCAGTGTTACCAGGAATTCATCACCGCTCATCCGGGAAGCGAGTGGGCGGATGACGCCAGGGCCAACATGGTCCGCCTGGGAAGTTCGCTCGCCAAAGCAGGCAAGCCCGAGTACGAAGGCAAGGTTAAGTCTCTTGAGGAGGACCAGGAAGCGGACGTCCGGCTGGCCGCCCTCTATGCCCTCAAAGACCTCGGAGACCCCGAGTCGTTGAAAACGATCATTGACCTCTATGATACGGCTAAGAATCCCCAGATCAGGAGCCGGATCGTCTTCATGCTTCAGGACTTCAAAACGCCGGAGGCGATCGCCAAGCTCAAGTCGATCGCCCTTAATGACCCGGACCCCCAGGCCCGGAGGATGGCCCTCCTCTCCATGGCCCAGAGTGAGGATCCCGAAGCCCTCGGGCTGCTCAAAGAGGTCGCCAAGTCGGGAAAGGATGTTGAGCTGAGGAAGGCCGCCCTTATCTCGCTTCAGGAATCCAAAGACCCGACGGTTGCCTCTGTACTTATCGACATAGCGCTCAACGAACCAAACTCGGAGATCGCCCGGATGGCGGTGCTGGGTCTCCAAAATGCCCAAAGCCCGGAAGCGCGGGCCGCCCTCCTTCGCATCCTCACGGAATCCAAGAACGCGGAAATCCGAAAGGCCGCCTTGATCAGCCTGGGCGGAAAGCCCGATCCGGCAACTCTTCCCTTTCTCCGCGAGGTCATCCTGAACGGGCAGGACAAGGAACTGGCCCGCATGGCCCTCTTCATGGCCGGGGAGATACAAGGGCCTGAGTCATTGGCTCTCCTCAAGGAGGTTCTGGCCACTAGCAGGGATGCGGAAATCCAGAAGAACGCCTTGCTGGCGATCGGCCAGCATGGCGGTGAGGGTGTCCAGGAGATCCTGCTGGACGCCGCCATCAACAACCCCGACGAGCAGCTGGCCGAGATGGCGGTCCTGGGGCTGCGCGATTCCGGGGGCTCCGTTCCCACAGAGAAGCTCCTCGAACTCCTGAAGAAGACAAAATCCCGAAGGGTCAAGCAGGCCGTCTTGATCGCGCTGGGAGATGAGAAAGGCGGGGCACCGGTCGGCGTCCTCGCCCAGATATTGAAGAGCGAAACCGACTCCGACCTGAAGCGAATGGTCGTCATGACCCTCGGCCAGACCCAGAGCGACGAGGCGGTGCCTTACCTCCTCGAAGCGGCCCGGGACAAGGACGGCCCGACGGCCATGGCGGCCGTCATGGCGCTCGGCCAGATCGGGACTCCCAAGGCCAAGGCCGCGCTCCGGGAGATCGTTGAGAAAAAGGAACCCCGGGAAATCAAGAAAGACCTGCCGGAGTGATCCCGGGCAGATGCTCATTTGATTTATGGAAGGGAATCGTGGGGCCGCCGGCCGACGATTCCCTTCACCGGGCTCAGAAATCCAGCTTCATCTTGACCAGGAGGTCTTTGAACCTCGGGTCGGCTGATATCGCGGGGGAAAATACCTCAGTATAGACGTGAACGAAACACATCAAGATATCTCGCTCTTCATAAGCCTTGCCTAGGAATTCGAAGGCCAGATCAAGCTTCCCCAGTTCCCCAGCCAGCCAGGCGAGGGACGGAGCCGAAACATTCTTAACCGTCTTCTTGCTTTCGATTGCCTCCTCGAGGAGCCGAGCCGCTTTTCCTCGATCTCCCTTTCTCAGGTATATCAATCCTTGCATCGCCTCCATCCAGCCGGGGGGGGCGAACAGGTTTTTTCCTTTCTCAAAGGTTGCTTCGGCCTCCTCTAATAGCCCCTTGAGGAAATAGGACACACCCCCATGAAAATAGGCCAAGCCAAGGTTCGGGTCAATCTCCATGGCCTTGGCGAATTCCCGGAGGGCCTCATCAGGCCTTCCCGCGGACCAATGCAGGCCGACCGACCAAGCATAGTAAAGAGGCATAAGGGGATCCAGTTCCAGAGCCCTTTTGATTTCCCGGATGGCCTCGTCAAATCGTCTCTGATTCAAACAGAACCAGCCACGCTGCCCATGCGAGCTGGCGTCTCCCGGATTAAGAGACAGCACCCGATCGAAGCTTTGGCCGGCAGCCTCCCAATCCCACTCAAACCAGAACGCCAGTGAGGCAGCAACGGCATGGGCTTCGGCAAGGTCTTCATCCAGGGACAGGGCTTTTTGGAGGGCGGCTTTGGCTTTCGGCCACATTTCGGCTGGCGGGGCCAAATTCAAGACGCCGAGGCCGCCGAAGACGTTGGCCATACCAGCGTAGGCCAGAGCGAAATTCGGATCCTTGTCGGTGGCGGCACGGAAAAAAATCAGAGCCTTGGCATAGGATTCGGAATTCGGCCTGGCGGCAAAATAGAGGCCCTTGAGATAGAGGCTGTAGGCCTCCGGGTCGTTGGTGGACCTCTTTTTGAGAGCCGTCTTTTCTCCGGCCAGAAGTTTAACCTTCAAGTTGTTCACGATGGCTCCAGTGATCTCATCCTGGATGGCGAAAATATCGGCCATGTCCCGGTCGTACCGCTCCGACCAGAGATGGAAGCCGTCCTCGACGTTGATGAGCTGGGCTGTGATGCGCAGACGATTGCCGGCCTTACGGACGCTCCCTTCGAGCACCGCCTTGACATCGAGCTTTCGGCCGATCTCGCGGATGTCCAGGCTCATTCCCTTGAGGGCAAAGGCTGAGGTGCGAGCTACGACGCGCAATTCTTGTATATGGGCCAGGGCGTTGATCAGCTCCTCCGCAATCCCCTCGCCGAAATACCCCTGGTCTTTCTCCGCGCTCATATCCGTGAAGGGGAGAACGGCGATAGAGGGGGCGATTTTGGCGACGGCTATGGATGAGAGGGAAGCGCTCTCAGCGAGGCTGACCGACTTCAGGTCGCTGAGCAGGGCGGCGGCATCCGGGTAGCGGTCGAGAGGGTCTTTCTTGAGACATCTGTCCAGGATCTTTTCGAGCCCGGCCGGGATATCCCGTCTTATAACCGTGATAGGCTGCGGGCAGCCGTGGACAATAGCCCGGAAAACCGCCGACTCATTCCCTCCCCGGAACGGGCTTTGGCCCGCCAGCATTTCATAAAGGGTACAACCGAACGACCAAATGTCCGTGCGATGGTCCACCTTCTTGCCAAGCGCCTGCTCGGGCGACATGTAAGCCACCGTTCCCATCACGACGTCCGTTCGCGTCAAATCGCCGGCGCTCTCCAGCCGGGCCAGCCCGAAATCCATGATCTTGGCCTGGCCTATTGCTGTGAGCATGATGTTGGCCGGCTTGATATCGCGGTGGATAATCCCCTTGCGGTGCGCTTCTTTCAGTCCCTCTGCCACCGGGACGGCGATGTCCAGAGCCTCTTCGATTTTGAGAGGCCCTTGGGCGATTATTTCCTTGAGACTTTTTCCGTCAAGATAGGCCATCGCGATATACGCTTGGCCCTCCTGCTCATCGACCTCATAGACAGTGCAAATATTGGGATGGTCCAGGAGAGCTGCGGCCTGGGCCTCACGGATGAACCTCTCTTTCGCTTCGGGGGAATGCGAAAGTTCGAACGGCAGCAGCTTCAAAGCGACCGGGCGCCTGAGCTTGGTGTCTTCGGCCTTGAACACCACCCCCATGCCCCCCCGGCCGATCTCACCGCTGATCCTGTATTTTTTCGCAAAAAGCGTTCCTTTTTCGAGCGCCGGGGCCGGCGGGACGAGGGTTTTGGTAAAAGCGACGAGATCCTTTTCTTCCGGGCTTAGCGAGGCCGCGCAATTGCCGCAAAACCGGGATGTTCCGGGATTATCGGAATGGCAGCGGGGGCATTTCATATCTTAATCCCCTTTATTTGCGAATCATAGATAAGGGCTGATAAAATTGCAAGCCCGCTTCCTATTCAGACCAAGGGAATCTCGGGCATTTTCTATTCTCTGGTGAAACTGAACACGCATTCGGCGGCCGGATAGTCCTTGTCAAAGTACTCAATGCGGAGCTCCCAACCGGCCGCGCGGGCCCGGTCTTGCCAGATGGTCTCGAAAATACTCCGGTAATCCTCGAACGGAATCTGCTGACTGAGGTGGGCGGCGACCGTGTACAAACGGAAAAAATAAGTCCTCAGCCTGATCACGGCCCCCCGGTCTTCGAGCTTCTCCAGGGTGACTTCATTCCCGATCAGGTTGGCCTGCTCCCAGCACAGATAGAGAATGAATGCCCGGGACGGATCAACAAACGGTACCCATACCCGGGCGGCCAGAAAATAGCCATTCCCGTCCTTGAAGAAATCGAAGGCCGAATCCTTTCCTTTCTCTTTGGCCAGAAAGTTGAAAACCCGGACCTCCCTCGACCAATGGGTCTCTTCCCGAATGTGCGCTTTAGTTTCCTCCGGCACATCGGGAAAAGTCGAAGTTGGAAGAGCACCGACCTTGTCCATCCGGATATTGATGGCCTCCAGATGTTGAAAGTACCACCCGCTGCCCTCCTGGAGGACTGTGAAACAATACTCCGCTTTCCGGCCGTCAAAAGTCAGGGAAGTCAAGAAATGGACCCGGTCGCCAACCCGATGGATTTCCGGCTCGGCCTCCCACTCCGGCCAGTCGGCTTTCTCCCTCATCTCCTTGAGATATCCCATCAGGGGGGAGCGGAGCTCCTCATAATAAGGCCGCAGCCTGTCCGGAATGATCTCCCCTTTTTTAAGCGCCGCCACGAATTCCTTCCAAATGGAAATATCCTGCCGTCCGGTGGAGAACCGGGATGAGAGAGCGGCTGATGTCATGATCAGGACGCCGAGAGCCAAGGCCGGGAGGCGATGGGTCTTCACGATTACTCCTCCATCCGCACTGGATGCGCAGTTCGATTTTCCGTTTCAGTCTAGCCGAGTTGGCCGGCGATTTCAAAAAGAATCCTCGTCAGCCGGCCATCTGCATCAGAGCCTTTCCCTCCTGGCCGGCCGCTAGTGGCGCGTCTCACAAATAACTTGGCTAAGTCAAAATCATCGGAAGACACGCCACCGCGGGGGAGTTTGAGGGGGACGGCGTCGTTCCCCTCAGGGGGTCAGCGGAGCAAAGTGAAGCGCCGAGGGGGGAGCTTGACTCCCCCCTGGAAGTGGCCCGTCTATGCAGAAGACTTAGACAAGGAATTTACGAGACGGGACACGAGAAGATAGAAATCCATCTCTATCTGAACACGGGTTGCAGGCTGTCCCGGAAGTGGGTATAATGGCTCTCGATAGGAGGGACGACCTGGAGGCAGGAAACGTCCCTCTGCCGTTCGCCAGGTCCTGTTTTCACTGAAAGGAGCGACTATGAAAAGGATTTTAATCCTTTTAACGGGTTTCGCTTTGCCCGCCCTCCTTTTCCTCGGCCTGTATTCCCAGCAGGCGGTCAAGGCCGGGGATGCCGCCCTTGGCACACGAAAGTACGACGACTTCCAGACTCCCAAGTTCTGCGGAACCTCCTGCCATACCGACTTCTTTGAACAGTGGAAACAGGCTATGATGTCCCAAGCTTACACCCATCACTGGGACGAGATCGAGTACTTCAGGCTGGCTGTCCCTCACGCCGACAAAGACCAGATGGTGGCCGGCGTCAAGGCAGGCTGCAACGGCTGCCATGCGCCGATCTCCTTCCTGGCCGGCGATGTCCCGCCTCCCCTGCCTTCCGCCAACAGCCGGGCGAACGAATCCGTGTCCTGTGAAGTTTGCCACACCATCACCGGTTTCGAGGGCGATACACCGTTTAACTTCAATTGGATTTCCGTGCCGGGAAAGACCAAGTACGGACCCCGCGTGGGCAAGAATTCCCCGGAACACGATCTTGTCAAATCCGAGTTCCTGGGTAAGGCCGAGTTCTGCGGCACCTGCCACAACGAGAAAAGCCCCTACGGCGCTTGGGTTAAAGCTACGCACTTAGAATGGAAGGACGGCCCCTACGCCGCCCAGGACGTCAAGTGCCACGACTGCCATATGACCTATGCTGAAGGAAAGACGGCAGCCATGGGCAACCTCTATCCCGACGCCCGTCAGCATCTCTTCCACGGCGCCCATGACCCGGGAAAAGTGCGCGGCACGATCGAGCTCCGGATCCACCCCGACATCCGCGAGGCCGAGCCCGGCGAGAAAGTCAGGTTCACTATCGCCCTTTTCAACCAGAAGACAGGGCACAAATTCCCGACCGGTTCGGTCGAAGACCGGATCGTCTGGATGCATGTCGAAGCAGTGGACTCCAAGGGGAAGGCCTATCATCTTCCAGTCGACAAGAAGGGGTTTGCCGGAGAGGAATACACGATCGGCGCCGACACACTGGCCTACCAGGACATGGGCATTGCCCTCGGCGAACCCGATTTCAAGGGCGTCCAGAGGGACGGCATCCCGGTCGGCGACCGCATTTTCCGGATGGCCTACTTCGACCCCCAGGGCCGGATGACCATACAACAATGGAACACCAAATCGTTCGGTGCCGATTACCGCATCGGACCGCGGGAAACCAAGCTCGAAACCTGCACCTTCGCGCTGCCCATGGACATCGCGCCCGGCCCTCTCAAAGTCACGGCCATATTGAACTTTCAAAAGCTGATCAAACCCGTCGCTGATTTCCTAGGCGTCCCAGCCGAGGAATCCGAGATTGTCCGAGTCAACGACCATTCCACGACGATCACCGTTCTCCAGTGAGGCAAAAGATGAAAAGAGCTGCCCTCCTCCTGGTCGGATCTTTGGCTCTCATCCAGGCTGCGGCGGTCGAACTCCAGGCCATCCCGGCCTTCGCCCGGAAGTACCAGATGACCTGCAAGACCTGCCATTCTCCGTTCCCTAAGTTGAAGGATTACGGGGAAGAGTTTGCCGGTAACGGATTCGTCATCAAGGACAAGGATGCGCCCCGTTACTATGTCGACACGGGCGATGATTTCCTCTCCCTCCTCCGCGAGCTGCCGATCGCGCTGCGGCTGGAGGGATTCCTGACCTACAACAACGCCGATACCAACCAGTTTGACTTCACCTCGCCCTACCTCTTGAAGATCCTCTCCGGCGGCGAGATCACCAAGAACATCGCCTATTATTTTTATTTCTTTTTCTCCGAGCGCGGCGAGGTCGCCGGCATTGAAGATGCTTTCCTCATGTTCAACGACCTGTTCGGCTCCGACCTTGACTTCTATATCGGCCAGTTCCAGGTCTCCGACCCGCTCTTTAAAAGGGAGCTGCGCCTGACCTTCGAGGATTATCAGGTTTACCGGGTCAAACCGGGAGAGTCCAACATCAACCTGACCTACGACCGCGGCGTCATGTTCACCTATGGACTCCCGACGGGCACGGACTTCACCGTGGAGGTGCTCAACGGAAGCGGGATCGGAGAGGCCAACGTCTTCCGCAATTTCGACAACGATAAATACAAAAACCTGGCCTTCCGGATCTCCCAGGATCTCGGCGACTATTTCCGGCTCGGCGGGTATTCCTATCTGGGAAAAGAAGAAAAGGAAAACATCGTCAACTCCCTGTGGATGTTGGGGGCTGATGCCACCGTCACGGCCAAGCCGTTCGAGCTCAACCTCCAGTACGTCGAGCGCCAGGATGACAATCCCTATTTCGCCGTCCCCGACCTCGCCCCTTCAGGGAACATCAAAACCCGGGGAGGATTTGCGGAGCTCGTCTATCTTCCCAAGGGAGACGACAGCAAGTGGTACCTGGCGGGCCTTTACAACTATGTGAACTCCGACCTCGATGAGCTGGACTACTCTTCGGCCACTGTGCACTACGGCCGGATGCTCAGGCGGAATATCCGGGCCACGGTCGAGTTCACCTATGTCTTTGACAGCCTCTATGAAAACCATGGCCGGTTTGCCGTCGGCCTGATCACCGCCTTCTAGAAAAAGCGGCGTCTTCCTAAGCGAACCGGCACGGCTCTTCTTTTGGTACCCAGGCGAAGGGTGTGGGGGAGGAAGTCCGTGGACGACCGAGCGGGCTGACGAGTCCCATACCCGAGCCTCCATTAACATTTTTTCCTTAATCCCGATATACTCTTCTGTGCAATGGATGAAAAGGAGGCCCGCTTGGTCGAACTCGTTCTGGGCGGCCGGACAGAAGCCTTCGAGCCGCTGGTAACGCCCTACCGGAAGCTCCTCCTGACCTTGGCTTATCGTCTCAGCCGGAACGTCGAGGAAGCCAAGGAGATCTCCCAGGAGACTCTGATGCGGGCTTTCCGTTATCTCGGCTCGTTCGACAGGAAGCGGAGCTTCAAGAATTGGCTTCTCCAGATCGAGATGAACGTGTGGCGGACGCGGGGCGCTAGAACGGTTGATGAGGGGACGCTCCGTGAGTTGGCCGCCCGGAATGCCACGGGAAACCCGGAAGAACGATTGGCCGGGACGGAGGTCCGCGAAAGACTCCTTTCCTGTCTGGACGGGCTGAGTCCCCGGGAGAGGGAGGTCTTTCTCCTCCGGGACGTTGAAGGCCGGAGCGTCAAGGAGACGGCCGAGGTCTTGCAGACATCGTCGGTCTCCGTCCGCGTCCATCTTTCCAGAGCCCGGGTCAAGATCAGGAACCTCGTCAAGGAGCGATTTCCCGGGCTGATGCAGGCACACAGATGAATTGCTCCCGAGTCCGAAAATGGATCCCTCTCTATGCGGGAGCTGATCTCTCTGCCAGAAAATCCCGGCATCTGGAAAAGCATCTCGAGGGGTGCGCGAATTGCCGGACGGAGGTTGAAGAGCACAAGGCCGCCTTGGCCGGATTTCAGACTCTCGCCGACCGGGAGGCTCTCGACTGGCCGGAGGCGGAATGGAAAGCCCTGATGGCCCGGGTGAAGTCGGAAATGCCCGAGCGTCACCGGGGTTCCCTCGTGGGCGCCACTCCAAGAAAAACCTGGGCGTACGGCTTTACCGCACTCCTGGTTTTGGGCATCGCCGCTTTAATCCTGAGAAGCTTTCTTTCCCCGCCCGCCGGGCCGCCTGTTTCTGAGGTTGTTGCCGCTACTCCGGCCTTGCCAGCCCGCTCTCTCATGAGAGAGAGCTTGGCGTCCAGATCATCTCCCCAGGACGTCCCTTTTCAAGTCCGAAGAAAACAAGGGGCGATCGACCAGGCTACGCTCGCCGCCCGGACCGGCTCAAGCAAACCTGCCCAGGACATACTGTCCATGACCCTTATCTCTCAAGAGACGGGTCTCAAGGTGCACTGGACATTCAATAGAAACTTCGAATGGGAGGAGAAAAAACAATGAAAAATGCTTTGCGGATTTCCGTTATTCTTGTTCTCTGTTTGGTTTTTCTCGGAGCCGGATGGGGCCAGGAAAACCAGCCGAAGATGCGGCAGGAAATCGTTAAGCTCAAGTATATCGACAGGGACGAGATTCGCCTGGTCCTGAGCACATTTCTCAGCCCCTATGGCCGGATATCCCCCACCGAAAAATCTGGACTCCTGACGATTAGCGATATTCCCGAAAATGTAGAAAAGATCTTGGCGGTCATCCGCGAACTCGATGTCAAGCCCGCCGATATCCAGTTTACGATCCAGCTCATTCTGGCGTCTGCCGAAGCCGATCCCGGGAAATCGGCCGAGCTCATCACGGACGACCCCTTGATCAAAGAGCTGCGGAGCCTGCTCAACTTCAAGTTCTTCTATCCGCTGGACAGCTCTTTCATCAGGGCTTTGGACAGGGAGTATTCTGAGGTAACGATGGGACGGGAGGCTGAACTCAAACTGGCC